>JBFKRY010000001.1:0-67923 GCA_041636995.1 Acidimicrobiales bacterium
CAACCTGGTGACCAAGCGGGCCCGGGTCGAGGCCGAGGGTCACATGGAGTGGATCGACGGCAACATCGGCAGCCGGCTCACCATGAAGTACCCGGCCGTGGTGATGGTGGGACCCAAGGCCTCGGGCGAGGTGCTCTCGGTGGCCTACGCCGGCAACGGCCAGCACCAGGACGCGGGGGCCAAGATGACCCACGCCGCGCCCGAGACCACCTCCAAGATCGTGTCCAAGTCGATCTCCAAGGACGGCGGCCGGAGCTCCTACCGGGGCCTGGTGCGGGTCGAGGACGGCGCCCACGGCTGCAAGAGCCACGTGCAGTGCGACGCCCTGATCCTCGACGAGGACTCGGTCAGCGACACCTACCCCTACATGGAGGTGGGCTCCCAGGACGCGGTGATCGGCCACGAGGCCACGGTCTCCAAGGTCGCCGACGAGCAGCTCTTCTACCTGATGAGCCGGGGTCTCTCCGAGGAGCAGGCCATGGGCATGATCGTCAACGGCTTCATCGAGCCGGTCACCCGCACGCTCCCCATGGAGTACGCGGTGGAATGGAGCCGCCTCATCGAGCTGCAGATGGAGGGCTCGGTCGGCTGAGCTCGCGATGCTCGCCGACACCGAGGCGCTGCTGGAGGAGCTGCTCGAACTGATCGTCGCCCGCGACCTGGAGCCCTACCCGGCCCAGGAGGAGGCGATCCTCGAGCTGCTCGCCGGCAACAACGTGATCCTGTCCACGCCCACCGGCTCGGGGAAGTCGCTGGTGGCCGAGGCCGCTCTCTTCGCGGCCCTGCGCCGAGGCCTGAGCGCGGTGTACACCGCGCCGATCAAGGCCCTGGTGTCCGAGAAGTTCTTCGGGCTGTGCCGGACCTTCGGCAGCGAGCACGTCGGCATGGTCACCGGTGACGCCTCGGTCAACGCCGACGCCCCCGTCATCTGCTGCACCGCCGAGATCCTCGCCAACCGGGCCCTGCGCCACGGCGCCGACACCGACGCCGACGTCGTCGTCATGGACGAGTTCCACTTCTACGCCGATCCCCAACGGGGCTGGGCCTGGCAGGTCCCGCTCCTGGAGCTCCCCGACGCCCAGTTCCTCTTGATGAGCGCCACCCTCGGGCCCACCGAGAGGTTCCTCGAGGACCTGGAGCGGCGCACCGGCCGGACCAGCGTGGAGGTCACCAGCACCCAGCGGCCGGTCCCGCTCGAGTTCGCCTACCGGGAGACACCCCAGCACCAGTCGGTCCAGGAGCTGCTCGACACCGGCGACGTGCCCGTCTACCTGGTGCACTTCACCCAGGCCGACGCCATGGCCGCAGCCCAGTCGCTCACCAGCCTCGACGTGCTCACCAAGGCCGAGAAGGAGCAGGTAAAGGAGGCGGTGGGCGGCTTCCGCTTCGACAGCCCGGTCGGCAAGGACCTGCGCCGCTTCGTGATGGCCGGCATCGGCGTGCACCACGCCGGGCTGCTGCCCCGTTACCGGCTGCTGGTCGAGAAGCTGGCCCAGCAGGGGATCCTCAAGGTGATCTGTGGCACCGACACCCTCGGCGTGGGGGTGAACGTCCCGATCCGTACCGTGCTGTTCACCCAGCTCTGCAAGTTCGACGGCGCCGAGACCCGGGTCCTGAGCGTGCGGGAGTTCCAGCAGATCGCCGGCCGGGCCGGCCGCAAGGGCTTCGACGAGCTGGGCCACGTCTGGGTCCAGGCCCCGGAGCACTGGGTCGAGAACCGGCGCATGGAGGAGAAGGCCGCCACCGATCCCAAGAAGCGCAAGAAGCTGGTCAAGCGCAAGCCGCCCGAGTGGGGCTATGCCCACTGGAACGAGGACACCTTCCGCCGCCTGGTGGAGGGGACGCCCGAGCCTCTCCAGTCGAGCTTCCGGGTCAGCCACCAGCTGTTGCTGAACGTGCTCGACCGGCCCGGCGACGGCTGCGCCGCGCTGCGGCGGCTGCTCACCGACAACCACGAACCCCGGCCCCGCCAGCGCGCCCACATCCGGCGGGCCATCGCCATGTACCGGGCCCTGGTCGACGCCGGGGTGGTCGAGGAGCTCGACGAGGCCGACCACGAGGGTCGGCTGGTCCGGGTGACCATCGACCTGCAGGACGAGTTCGCCCTCCACCAGCCGCTGTCGCTGTTCGCCATGGAGGTACTGGCCGAGCTCGACCCCGACAGTCCTGACGGGTCCGACTACGCGCTCGACGTGCTCTCGGTGGTGGAGGGTGTCCTCGAGGATCCCCGTCCGGTGCTGAAGGCCCAGCTCGACCGGGCCCGGGACCAGCTCATGGCCCAGATGAAGGCCGACGGGCTCGAGTACGACGAGCGGATGGAGAAGCTGGCCGAGGTCGAGCACCCCAAGCCGCTCGGCGACTTCCTGTGGGGCTGCTTCCAGGTCTTCCGCCGGGCTCACCCGTGGGTGGGCGACGAGACCGTCCGCCCCAAGAGCGTGGCCCGGGAGATGTACGAGATGGGCTTCGGGTTCCGCGACTACATCCAGTTCCACGGGCTGAAGCGCAGCGAGGGGGTGGTGCTCCGTTACCTGGGCGACGCCTACAAGGGCCTGGTGCAGAACGTGCCCGAGCACCACAAGACCGACGAGGTGTGGGATCTGCAGGAGTGGCTCGGCGAGCTGGTCCGCCAGGTCGACTCGAGCCTGCTCGACGAGTGGGATCGCATCCAGGCGGGCGCCGATCTGCGCGAGGGCGTACAGGCCGAGGCCCTCGAGGCGCCGAGCCGCGACGTGACCGCCAACCACCGGGCCTTCGCGGTGATGGTCCGCAACGCCGCGTTCTGGATCGTGCAGCATCTGGCTCGCCGGGACCACGAGGCGGTGGCCCGGCTCGCTCGGGTGGACGGCTCCCGCTGGCGGCCCAGCGAGATCGAGGCGCTGATGGCCCCGTACTGGGACGAGCACGACAGCATCGGCATCGACGCCGACGCCCGCAGCGCCGCCTACTTCGACTGGCGCCGCGACGACCAGCAGGTCACCCAGATCCTCGCCGACCCGGAGGGGACCAACGAGTGGCGGGTGACTGCCCGGGTCGACCTGCCTGCGTCGCGCGAGGCGGGGGAGGCAGTGCTGGTGCTGGAGCGGATCGGCCGCCTGTAGGTGCCCGCCCCCCTACACTCGGGTCCATGCCGATGCGGCAGGACTGCAAGTACTTCGAGAGCCGCACCTACGCGAACGGCGACACGGTGCGCAAGTGTGACCTCGATCTGGCACCCGAGGCCCCCTGGCGGTGCCCTGACGACTGCCCGAAGTACACGCCCAGGCTGGTCGACGTCAACTGGAACCACGGCACCCTGGTGACCCCACCCACTCCCGACGAGCCCCCGGGGCTCGGCGAGGACGAAAGCATCGCCAGCCTGCTCGACGAGGCCGAGGACATCGTGAACGCGGCCGGCCCCGAGATCGTCGCCGAGGTCGAGGCCGAGCGGGAAGCGGCGTCCGGGGGAATCCTCGGTCGGCTGAAGCGGCGGTTCGGCCGGGGCTAGGCAGTCCCGGTGGGGCCCGACCGGGTCCGGATTTCCACTACGCCGGTAGGATAAATGCGGCCCTGACCGCCCACACCCCTCCGAGGACAGCCACCGGTGTATCCCGCCGACATCGTCGAGACCCTGCCCGGGCCCGACTGGCTCCGAGCCCAGCGCGCCGCCGCAGCCCGCCGGGCGGCCGAGGCCCCGATGCCCACCTTCGAGCTCGAGGAGTGGCGCTACAGCCCCATCGACCAGCTGCGCCTCGAGGACTTCGCGCCCACCGCCACCCCGCCGGTGGACGTCGACGTCGTCGGCGCCCACGTGGAGGGCGCGGTGGCGTCGGTGGTGACCGTCGACGGCTTCGTCACCTCCGTCGACCTCGCCGACGGCCCGGTGCGGGGGCTGCGGATCGGCAGCGCGTCCGACGGGGCGTCCGATGACGTCGGCGAGATCGACCTGGGCGGGGTGGTCGACGTGTTCGGCGAGGTCAACACCGCGTTCGCCCCGGACCCCATCGTGATCAGCGTCGACGCCGGCGCCGACATCGCCGGTCCGGTGGTGGTGACCCACCACGTCCGCGCCGAGGGGGTGGCCGCGTTCCCGCGGGTCCACGTCGAGGTCGGCGCCGATGCGTCGCTGAGCGTGGTCGAGGTGATGCAGTCCGCCGACGTGTCCGCCCTGGTCGCGCCGGTCACCCGGCTCTCGGCCGCGCCGGCCAGCCGGTTGCGCTACCAGGTCGTCCAGGAGCTCGGCCCCCGCATCTGGCAGCTGGGCTCCCTGGTGGCCGACGCCGACAACCAGGCCACCCTGATCGCGGGCGTGGCCGCCATGGGCGCCGGGTACGGCCGATTGCGCACCGACTGCCGGCTGGTGGGCCGGGGGGCCACCGGCGACCTGCTGGCCGTCTACTTCGGCGACGGCGACCAGACCCTGGACTTCCGCACCTTCCAGGACCACCGGGCCCGCGACACCACCAGCAACCTGCTGTTCAAGGGGGTGCTCGACGGCTCGTCCACCTCGATCTACACCGGCCTGATCCGGGTGGCGCCCGAGGCCGCGGGCACCAACGCCTTCCAGACCAACCGAAACATCAAGCTCTCCGACGACGCCTGGGCCGAGTCTGTCCCCAACCTGGAGATCGAGAACAACGACGTGCGCTGCAGCCACGCGTCCACGGTGAGCCCGGTCGACGCCGAGCAGCGCTTCTACCTCGAGAGCCGGGGAGTGCCAACGCCGGTCGCCGAGCGGCTCATCGTCGAGGGGTTCCTCGACGAGGTGATCGAGTCCCTGCCCGTGCCCGAGATCGCGGCGCACGTCGAGGCGCTGGTGCAGGCCAAGCTGGCCCGGAGGCAACCATGACCTCGGAGCGGGTGCGGGTGGCCGCGGCCGACGAGCTCGAGTCCGGTGAGGTCGCCCGGGTGACGGTGGGCGACGCCAAGGTGGCGCTGGTGCGGGTCGGCGACGAGTACTACGCGCTGTCGGACCGCTGCAGCCACGCCAACTACTCCCTCTCGGAGGGCGAGGTCGACTGCGACGAGAAGACCCTCACCTGCTGGAAGCACGGCGCGGAGTTCTCGCTGCTCGACGGGGAGCCCCAGACCCTGCCGGCCACCCAGCCGGTGCCGGTGTACCCGGTGGAGGTGGCCGACGGCGAGGTGTACGTGACCCTGCCGGGCCGGACGAGGACGGAGCGGCACCGATGAGCCGGCTGGAGGTGCGGGGCCTGCGGGCCCGGGCAGGCGACAGCGACGACGAGATCCTCCGGGGCATCGACCTGGTGGTCCAGTCGGGCGAGGTCCACGCGGTCATGGGGCCCAACGGCTCGGGCAAGTCGACGCTGGCCCACGTCCTCGTGGGGCGACCCGGCTACGAGGTCACCGGCGGCAGCGCCACCCTCGACGGCGAGGATCTGCTGGCCATGAGCCCGTTCGAGCGGGCCCAGGCCGGGCTGTACCTGGCCATGCAGTACCCGATCGAGATCGAGGGGGTGCTGCTGGCAGAGGTGATGGCCGAGTCGGCCCGGGCCGGGGGCCACGACGTGGACGAGGTGCTGGCGCGCCTGCATGCCGAAGCCGAGGCGATCGGCGTCCCGGACGAGCTGCTCGGGCGGGGCATCAACGTCGACATGTCCGGCGGCGAGAAGAAGCGGAGCGAGACCCTGCAGCTCGCCGCGCTGCAGCCGGGGATCGCCATCCTGGACGAGCTGGACTCGGGCCTCGACGTGGACGGCATGCGGGTGGTGAGTCGCCGTATCGAGCGGGCCACCGACGAGCAGGGCCTGGGCGTGCTGGCCATCACCCACTACAACCGGCTCCTGCAGGAGCTGCGCCCCGACGTGGTCCACGTGTTCGTGGACGGGGTCATCCAGGAGCGCGGCGGCCCGGAGCTGGCCAGCGAGCTCGAGCAGACCGGCTACGACCGCTGGATGAGGACAGTGGAGACCGGGGTGTCGATCGGCGGCCCCGGCGGGCTCGGCGGCACCAGCGCTGCGGGCGACGACCCCTTCGCCGACCCGTTGGCCTGAGCGGCGTGGCAGACTCGGCGGCATGGCCGAGTACGACCGGAAGAGGCTGCTGTCCGACGACGAGGTGGCTTCGGCCCTCGGGGAGCTGGAGGGCTGGGAGCGCCGGGGCGATCGCCTCGCTCGCACCTTCGAGCTCGCGGACTTCACCGAGGCCTTCGGGTTCATGGCGTCGGTGGCCCTGATCTCCGAGCGCCTGTTCCACCACCCCGAGTGGTCCAACGTGTGGAACAAGGTGGAGATCGAGATCACCAACCACGCCGCCGGTGGCCTCACCGAGCTCGACGTCGAGTGGTGCCGGAGGGTGAACGCGTTGGTGTAGGCGAATCGAGGCGGTTCCGCTGTTCACGTCCGGGCATCGTCCATCGTGGCGAGGCGGGACGCCAGGTGCGATCGTTCGACTTCGTTGGAGCAGAGGTCCAGCGCTCTGCGGTAGGAACGTCGAGCCCGGTCGTTGTCGCCGGCCCTCCGCGCGAGCTCGGCGCCTACAGCGGGGACTCTGTGGTTGTCCGCGAGCAGATCCTCGAGTCCGGCGAGCAGTTCGAGGCCGGCCTCGGGTCCTTCGGCCTCGGCCACCGCGACGGCTCGGTTGAGGCGCACGATCGCAGAGCCGGTCCGGGCTTCGAGATCGGCGTAGTAGCTCGCGATCGCGGCCCAGTTCGTCGCTTCGGGCGTCCGGGCCCGTGCGTGCTCGGCAGCGACCAGCGCTTGGAGGCGCAGCTCCTCCGCATAGCCTTCGCCCGGCTCGAGCTGCTCGAGTAGACCGAGCGCCAGGCGAATCTCGTCGCGGTGCCATCGTGAGCGGTCCTGGTCCGCCAAGGTCACGAGCTGCCCCTCGCTCTGCCTGCCATCGCGGCGCGAGTGCTGGAGCATCAGCAGCGCCAGCGTCGCTCGAACCTGGGGGGCCTCCGGCACCAGGTTATGCAGGACTGCGGCCAGGTGCACGGCCTCGGCGGCGAGGTCTGGTCGTGCCAGCTCGGCGCCGCCCCCGGGCGTGTACCCCGCAGTGAACGCCAGGTAGATCGTTCGACAGACCTCGTCGAGGCGGGACCCGAGCTCGTCTTCTACCGGAGCACCCAGCGGAATGCCGGCCTGCACGATCTTCTTCTTGGCCCGCGTCAGTCGCGCCGCCATCGTCGCTCGAGACACGAGGAAGAGGCGAGCGATCTCGTTGGTGGACGTCCCGATCACGAGGCGCAGCGCGAGCGCGGACCGAGACTCGGATGGCAGGGCCGGATGGCAGCACAGCAAGATGAGGTGGAGCCGTTCGTCCGAGAGATGCATGTCCGGTTCCGCCGGTGGAACCCAGCCCTGCCTGACGGCAAGGAGCGGCGCCTTGCGACCTGCGACCGCCTCGGCGCGCAACCGCCCGACGACGTGGCGATGGGCTGTCGTGTACAGCCAGCCTGCGGGATTGGCGGGTACGGTGTCGGCGCCCCATCGCTGTGCCGCTCGCGCGAACGCTTCGCTCAGCGCCTCCTCAGCCAGGTCGAGCCGACGTGTTCGAGCCACGAGGAGGGCGAGGAGGCGGCCCCACTCGGCCTGGTAGACAGCCTCGAGAGTCGCGTCACGGTGCGTCGAGGACCGGTCGGATGTCGATGTCATAGGCCGGCAGGATCCTGCACAACTCGGTCACCGTGTCCAAGTCGGGTGCATCGAGGAGGTAGTAGCCGCCGATCTGCTCGGCTGCTTCGGCGAACGGTCCATCGGTGATCGTGAGCTCACCACCGCGGGTTCGCAGTGTGGTGGCCATCGAGCCATCACCAATCGCCTCGCCGCTCAGGATCTCCACTCCCGACCGTGCCGCACACGCCTCGTCGAATGCGACGAACTTCGCCATGTCGGCCTCTTGTTCCTCGGGAGTCAGCTGGTCCCACGGTGTCATCTCGCCGAACGCGGCGAGCAGCACGAAGTACTTCACGGACACACTCCTGTCGGTTCCGACGCCGGCGACTATCGCCGACGTGACCATGACGCGCAAGGCCTCCCGAAATCGACAGGCGGTGCTCGGGTCGGCAGCTGTCGCCACCCGACGTTCGTGATGATCGTGCACTTCGCCTGGAGCAGCCCGCCAGACCGACAATCAGTAGTCAGGAGTCGAACCATCGGTTCCGCTCCCACCGATCGGTGGACCCGACCGGTGAAGTTTCGATGTCACACCCTCTCTCTATTGTTGGTTGTATAGAATCGGCGGTGCTCCGGAAGGCGATCGACCAGCTCCAGGCCTTCGACCTGGCGGCCCTCGACAGCGCCCAGGTGCTGGGTTTGATCGATGGGCTCGAGCGTGAGGCGCGTCGGTTGCGGTCGCTGCAGCTCCATGTGATGGGCGAGGCCGACCGGCGGGGCGCGCATCGTGTCGATGGGCACGCCTCGGCCAAGGTCCTGGTACGTCATCGTTGCCAGCTGCCCGGGGGTGAGGCTCTGGGCCGGGAGAAGAGCATGCGGGCCCTGCGAGAGCTCCCCGAGATCGCCGCCGCGTTCGCAGGCGGGGAGATCGGGTCTGCTCAGGTGGACCTGATCGGTCGGGTCCACGCCAACCCCCGGGTCCGCTACCTGATGCCCCAAGAGCAGGGCCGCTTCTTGAGGTGGGCTCGCAACTTGTCGTTCCGGGACTTCGATCTGAAGATGCGCCAGTGGGAACGGCTCGCTGACAGCGACGGGCCCGCGCCGGCCAACGAGCGCCGCCACGACAACCGTGAC
Source organism: Acidimicrobiales bacterium (assembly GCA_041636995.1). Lineage (GTDB taxonomy): Bacteria > Actinomycetota > Acidimicrobiia > Acidimicrobiales > UBA8592 > JBFINV01. Next base: position 8,688 of record JBFKRY010000001.1, read on the forward strand.
ATCAAGCTGATCCAGGATCCGATCGAGTTGGGCTGGACCTGGAGCGGCTGGATCGCCTGTGCGCAGGGCACTGCGATGCGGGAGATCTGGCATCACTACATCGACGCCGAGCTCCTCGCGGATTGGGAGAAGGCCCGCGCCGAACACGGCGACCAGGCTCGTGGAGCCCACCTGCCCCGAACCGCGGCACAGCGCCGGGCCGATGCGCTGTGGCAGCTGTTCCAGGACGCCGCCAAGTCCGAAGGCTGAGCGGTGCCGGTGGGGTGGGTGCACAACATCATCTGGAGCGCAGACGCGTACGAGGAGATGCTGCGCCGCCTCGATGGCGCCCACCCCGAACCGGTCGAGGTGGACGACTACCGCTGCGAGACCATCGACGGCACCCCGCTCGAACCCCTCGAAGCCGCCGCCGGCAGCCTCGTCGGTCGGGTGCGGCGGGTCATCGTCGATGCCGCCAGCGAAGTCATCGAAACCGGCGGCCGGCCCGAGCGAGGCCCCCGCCAGCGACGACGGAGGAGGAGCGGTAGAGCGCCTTCGGCGCAGCCGCAGCCCGGCAAGTGTCGGGCTGCGGAAGGAACCTGCGAGATCGACCACCTGAGCCCTCACGGCATCGGCGGGCTCACCAACCCCGCCAACGGCGCCCCGCTCTGCGGACGCCACAACCGCTGGAAACAGAAAGGCTTCCGAATCACGCGCGACCCCGATGGCACCCACCGAACCCTCCGCCCCGACGGCACCCAACTCGAATGAACCAGCCCTCGCCAGCGGCTGGGCCGTGATCCCATGGCTGCCCGCTTCGTCTCCGCGCGTGAGCGGCGCCGCTGGCTGCTGGTGCTCGTCGTGCTGGCTATCTACCGGGGCCTCAGGACCAGCCGTCGCCGCTCCAGCTGCCGCCGGCCCAGGTGGCGCCGCTCCAGCTGCCGCCGCTCCAGGAGCCGCCGGCCCAGGTGGCGCCGCTCCAGCTGCCGCCGCTCCACGAGCCGCCGCTCCAGCTGCCGCCGGCCCAGGTGGCGCCGCTCCAGCTGCCGCCGCTCCACGAGCCGCCGCTCCAGGAGCCGCCGGCCCAGGTGGCCCCGGCCCAGGTGCCGCCGGCCCAGCTGCCGCCCGACCAGCTCTGGTCGGTCCAGGCGGTCCCGAGGGCCTGGGCGGCGGCGTGGGCGGTGGAGTCGAAGTCGCCGCCGAAGGCGGTCATCTCGCCGTCGAGGTAGTCGCCTTCGGTGCCGACGTGGAAGCTGCCACGGGCGGCGTCGAGGCTGCCGCCACCGAGGGCCAGGTCGTGGGTCTGGATGGCTTCGAGTCCGGGGGTGGGGGCAGCCATCGCCGCCGCGAGGTTCAAGATGCCGGCGCCCTGCTGTTCGGCCGGGCGGGGGTCGCCCTTGTCGTTGCGCAGGCTGGTGGCGGTGCTGGTGAGCAGGTACTTGACCTGGTCGGGGGTGAGATCGGGGCGCTGCTCGAGGAGCATGGCCACCGCCCCCGAGACCACCGCCGCGGCTTGGGAGGTGCCCGAACCTCGCAGACGGAGCAGGCCGTCGTCGCCGACACAGGTGGCGTCGACGTAGGTGTCGGCCAGATAGGAGCCCTCGACGCCAAGGCTCAACACCGAGTCGCCGGGGGCGACCAGGTCGGGGTTGCGCACGCCGTCGGCCTTGGAGGACCAGTTGGGGACCCGCCAGCCGTCGAGAGAGTCGGCGTCGGTCTCGGCGCCGCCTACGGCGATCACATAGGGGTCGAGGGCAGGGTTGCCGAGGCGGTGAACGTTGCGGCCATCGTTGCCGCCCGCGACCACCACGACGATGCCGTGATGCCAGGCGTTCTCCACCGCACGGGTGAGGGGGTCGCTGCGGTAGTCGACGTCGGCATCCGTGCCATAGGCCAGGTTGAGGACCCGGATGTCCATGCCGTCGGCGTCGCGGTTCTGGACCACCCAGTCGATCCCGGCGATCACCTGGGACACGTCGACGGTCCCGTCGGCGGCGCCGACCTTGACGTTGACCACCCGGGCCTCGGGGGCCACGCCCCACTCGGTCGCAGTGTTGGTGGCGATGATGCCGGCCATGTTGGTCCCATGCCCGTGCAGATCACGATGCCGCAGATTGTCCTGGAGGGCATCGAAGGACAGATCCGGACCATCGACCACCTCGTTGATGCCCACGGCGTTGACGCCGGTGTCGATCACCGCCACATCGACACCCGAACCCATGATCGGCGCCGTCCGACCCTTGGGCTTGTGGAACCCATCGGCCCCGATCGCCACGTTGACGTCATGCAAGGTGGTCGTCTCGCCCGACAGCTCTGCGCAGGAGCTTCCCGACGACGAACCGCCGCCGCCTGGCTTGCCCTTGCCGGCGTGGGCGGGGACCGCCCCCACAAGAAGCGCTGCCACCATCACGAAGATGGCGAGCACCATCGCCGGGGCCCAGCCCGCGAGCGTGAGTGCATGTGCACCGCCCGTCGGCTGACGGGTCCAGCTCGCCCCCTCGGGGTTCGGTCGGTTGATTCCGGGTCCGCTCTGGACTGCCATTGGTTCGCTCTCCGTGAGTCGGGAGAACGCCGGTTTCGCCACTGACTCCCCCCGGGGCCAGGCGACCAGATACAGCCACGGGGATCGACGTCTCGTTCCGAGAAATTCGGTGTCGAGACGCCATCGGAGGCGACCAGGAGGTGATGAAGGTCGCCGCGGGGGAATGAGACGCAGCGCTCAGGCCTGCGCCACCCTCGCCGGGTGGTCTCACCCAACGGGAGCGGGCGATGTGGCCCGGGCGGCGCCCGCCCGGGCTGGCTCAGCTGGCGGCGGCCACCTCGTCGAGCGCCTGGCCGAGGGTGTTCCAGGACAGGGTGGCGCACTTGATGCGAACCGGGAACTTCACCACGCCCCGCAGGGCTTCCAGATCGCCGAGATCGGCGTCGATCTGCTCGTCGAGCTGGCCGTCACTGTCGAGGCCGCTCTCGTGGATGCTCATCATCTGCTTGAACGCCCGGGTGAGCTCCCGCACCTCGTCGACCGACTTGCCCTTGATGGCCGCCGACATCATCGAGGCCGACGACTGGCTGATCGAGCAGCCCTGACCCCCGATCTTCACGTCGCTGACCACCCCGCCGTCGTCGACCTCGATGAAGACGACGATCTCGTCGCCGCAGAGCGGGTTGAAGCCCTCGGCCCTGGTGGCCGGTGGGGTCTCCAGCTCCCCGCGGTTCCGGGGCGACCGGTAGTGGTCCAGGATGATCTCGCGGTAGAGGTCTTCGAGCCCCGGCATCAGTCGCGTGCTCCTCGGTGGCTCACGAGCGGCTGAACAGCTCGGCCCCGCCCAGCGCCTCGACGAACACGTCGACATCGGCCTCGTCGTTGTAGACGTGGAGCGAGGCCCGAGTGGTGGCCCCGACGCCGAGCACTTGCATCAACGGCTTGGCGCAGTGGTGCCCGGCCCGGACGCAGACGTTGTGGTGGTCGAGCACCTGGGCGACATCGTGGGGGTGGACGTCGTTGTAGGCGAAGCTGATGACCCCGCCGCGGGCGGCGGGCTCGGGCGGCCCGTGGATGGTGATCCTGTCGCCGTGGCACTCGTGCAGCCGCCGCAGGGTGTAGGCGGTGAGGCCGACCTCGTGCTCGCGCACCGCCTCCATGCCGATGGCCGACAGGTAGTCGACCGCGGCGCCCAGGCCCACGGCCTCGGCCACCATCGGGGTGCCCGCTTCGAACTTCCAGGGCAGCTCGTTGGTGGTGAACCCCTCCTTGGTGACGTTGAGGATCATCTCGCCGCCGCCCAGGAAGGGGGGTATGGCGTCGAGCAGCTCCTGGCGGCCCCACAGGACCCCGATGCCCATCGGCCCCAGCATCTTGTGGCCCGTGAACGCCACGAAGTCCGCGCCCATGGCCTGCACGTCGGTGGGGATGTGGGGTACCCACTGGCTGGCGTCGAGCAGCGTCAACGCTCCCGCGGCCCGGGCCCGCTCGGCCAGCTCGCACACCGGGTTGATGGTGCCCAGCACGTTCGACATGGCTGCGACGGCCAGCATCTTGGCCCCGTCGAGCAGCACGTCGAGGTCGGTGAGATCCAGCTGGCCGTCGGCGTCGATGGGGATCCAGCGCAGCTCGATGCCGCGCTCGGCGGCCAGCATGTGCCAGGGCACGATGTTGGCGTGGTGCTCCATCTCGCTGAGGACCACGGCGTCGCCGGCCCGGAGGTTGGCGCCACCCCAGGCGCGGACCACCAGGTTGATGGCCTCGGTGGCGTTCTTGGTGAAGATCACCTCGCGGCGGTCGGCGGCACCGATGAACGCCCGGACCTTGTCCCGGGACTGCTCGAGGGCCTCGGTGGCCTCGACCGCCAGCTGGTAGGACCCCCGGTGCACATTGGCGTTGCGGATCTCGTAGTAGTCGGCCATGGCGTCGATGACCGCCTGCGGCTTCTGAGAGGTGTTGGCCGAGTCGAGGTACACCAGGCGCTGGTCGTTGATCCGCCGTCCCAGGATGGGGAAGTCGGCCTGGATGGACGCAACGTCGAGGCCGCTCATCGCCACCCCTCGTAGCCCTCGCGCTCGAGACGCTCGGCGAGCTCCAGCCCGCCGCTCTCGGCGATGGTGCCGTCGATCAGGATGTGGACCCGGTCGGGTGCCAGATGGTCGAGCAGCCGCTGGTAGTGGGTGATGGCGAGCACCCCGAGCTCGGGCTGGTCCTTGCGGACCTCCTGCACCCCGTGGGCGACGATCTTGAGCGCGTCGATGTCGAGGCCGCTGTCGGTCTCGTCGAGGATCGCCACCTCGGGTTCGAGCAGCGCCATCTGCAGGATCTCGTTGCGCTTCTTCTCGCCGCCGGAGAAGCCCTCGTTGAGGTAGCGGTCGGCGAACTTGGAGTCCATGCCCAGCCGGTCCATCCAGCGCAGCATGGACTTCCGCAGCTCGAGGACCGAGATCTCCTCGCCCCGGCGGGCCAGCACCGCCTGGCGCAGGAAGTTGAGCACCGAGACCCCGGGGAACTCCTGGGGGTACTGGAACGCCAGGAACAGGCCGGCCTTGCCCCGGACCTCGGCGCTCCACTCGGTGATGTCGTCGCCGCGGAAGCGGATCGCCCCCGAGGTCACCTGGTACTCCGGGCTGCCGAGCAGGGTGGCCGCCAAGGTGGACTTGCCCGACCCGTTGGGGCCCATCAGGGCGTGCACCTCGCCGGCGTCGACCACCAGCGACACCCCCTTGAGGATCCGCGTGCCGTCGTCGGCGGCGACGTGGAGGTCGTCGATCTCGAACAGGGGCGGGGTCACACCGGAAGTCTATTCGCCGGCTCGGATTAACACTGTCTCGATAGTGGAAAACCACCGGTCCCGGAATCGAGCAGGTCCTCCTTCCACGCCCGGAACCGGTCGTGGTGACGGCCGCTGGGTCCGATGCCCGACGCCGAGCCATCGGGATGGAGGTCGAGGGTGAGCACCCGGGTGGGGTCGTCGCTGGCCACGGCCACGTAGCGGGCTCGTTCCCCCCGGGCCGGCCCCGCTCGCCACAGGAGCCAGCCGCCGATCCGGCGCTTGTAGGCGATCTTGTCCTGACCGATGTCGTCGCCCGCCCGCAGCAGGGCCTCGGGGGCCTCGATCCAGGCCGATGCCGGGATGTTGCGATCCCGGATGGGCGTGGCCGGCAGGTCGGCGGTGTGGACGGGGGTGTGGTCGAATGGGCGCTCGTCGGCCGGCAGCGCCGCCCGCTCGCTCACCAGCCGCGCTCGATCCAGTCGTCGAGCGAGGGACGCTCGGCGCCGATGGTGGTGTCGAGGCCGTGGCCGGGCAGGACCAGGGTGTCGGCGGGGAGGGTGAACAGCCGGCGGTCGATGGACCGGATGATGGTGTCGAAGTCGCCCCCCTCGTACTGGGTGGCGCCGGGACCGCCGGGGAACAGGGTGTCGCCGCTGAAGAGCACCGGCGAGCCCTCGAGCTCGAAGCACATCGACCCCGGGGTGTGGCCGGGGGTATGAATGGTGTGGAGCCGCAGCCGGCCCACCTCGATGACGCTGTCGTCCTCGAGGATCTCGTCGTAGGAGTCGAGCATGTGGGCGTCCTGCTCGGTGACGTGGACCGAGTACCCGGCGTCGCGTATCTCCGGCACCGCCTGGATGTGGTCCCAGTGCCCGTGGGTCTCCAGGACCTGGCGCACCCCGAGGTTCTGGCACAGCTCGAGCAGCAGCTCGTGCTCGTTGGCGGCGTCGAGGAGGACGGCGTCGCCGGTCTCACGGCAGCGCAGGACGAACACGTTGTTGTCGTAGGGGCCGACGACCACCTTGTGGATCTCGGCGGCGGTGTCCTTGTAGTGCAGCGTGTCCATGTCTCCATCGTAGGCAGTATCTACCGCAGGCAGTTCCTATCGTGGGAATGGTGTGGGTGTTCGCCGCCGTGGGCGCGGTCCTGGTCGTGCTGGTCGCCTGGTTCGCGGTCACCCTGGTCACCACCAGGTTGAACGCCACCCCGGCGATGGCGGTCTTCGACATCGAGGAGGCCACCGAGTACGTGGCCGAGAACCTTCCAGACCGGGTGGCCGCCCGGCTGTCGCACGACGACGTGCGGCTGCTGCTCCGCTGGGAGCTGACCTACTGGCGCGAGCGGGGGGTGGCGTCCTACGGCGGGGTGGATCACGCGGCCGAGGACGCCGCCCGGCGGGGCCGGTCGGTGGTGGCCGACGAGGACGAGCTGGTGGACGAGCTGCTCGCCCGAGCCCGCGAGGACGGTCTCGACTGCGACGCGGTGGACATCGTGTGCGTCACCGACCTCGCAGCGGACTACCTGGCCGCCATCGGCGCCATCGGCGGGCCCGTGGACCTGCGTGGGGCCATCGGCCCGGGCGACGAGTCGCCGGGGGAGGAGCCCCCGGGAGAAATTGCCTGAAAGGTGCGCCCGTACGGGGACGGGTGTGGTTTCATGGGTGCACCAAAGAAAGGAGGTGGTCCAAATCTGTAGCAAAGCATTTGGGACTGCGGAGGTGGCCGGCCGCTAGGTGGCCCCCTGGACTCACCTGGTGAATCACCACTGGTACACCGCCGGGAACGACGGCCGGAACCTTGTCCCGTCCGGCACCGGCCGATCCGTCGGCCAGCAACGTCACCCGGACCTTCCAGGAATCTTGTCGACGAGGGGGTCCTCCGGGGCCCCCTCGTCTGGCGTCCGGGGCAGTACTGTGGGCGGCCATGGATCGGCCCGCTCGTGTCCACGGCCACCGGTGGCTCGGTGACAAGCGCACCCAGATCGTCTACGACCTCGACGAGGTGGAGGACGACCAGGTGATCGAGGAGCTGATGGCGTCCGAGCAGTATCTGGTGTTCGGCCCCGACACCCTGGCCGAGGCCCGCAACCGGGGCTACCGACACCGCTCGGTCTGAGGGAAGCCGCATGCTGTTCGATCTCGAGTCCGACGGGCTGCGACTGATCGGGCAGCTGGCGCGCCCCGAGCGCATCGGTCCCCGGGGGGTGCCCGGCCTGGTGATCTGCCACGGGTTCCCCACCAGGTCCGGCCACGAGGACGCCGGCTGGTCCTACTACGAGCTGGCCGCGCGGGTCGCCGAGGAGCTGGGGTGGATGGCCCTGGCCTTCACCTACCGGGGCTGCGGCGACTCCGAGGGCGACTTCTCGCTCGGCGGATGGCTGCGAGACGTGCACACCGCCACCGGCCATCTGGCGGGCATGGACGACGTGAACGGGGTCTGGCTCGCCGGGTTCGGCACCGGCGGGGCCCTGGCCATCGTGGCCGCCGCCGAGGATCCGTCGATCCGTGGCGTGGCTGCGGTTGCCCCACCGGCGGACTTCGACGACTGGGTGGCGGCGCCCGAGGGACTGCTGGCCCATGCTCGGGCGGTGGGCGCCGTACGCGACCCCGACTTCCCCGCCGACCCGGCCGCCTGGGCGGACGAGCTCAAGTCGATCAGCGCCCATGCCGCCGTGTCCCACCTCGCCGAACGCCCGCTGCTGCTGCTCCACGGCGGCGAGGACGAGGTGGTGCCGGTCTTCGACGCCCGGGTGCTGGCCGACGAGCACGGGAGCGCCGACCTTCGCATCATCTCGGGTGCCGGGCACCGGCTGCGCTTCGACCCCCGGGCCATCGCCGTCTTCCTGGGCTGGATCGACCGGGCCGGCACCAGCACCACCGCCGCCTGAGCCTCGCGGGTCGGGCTCGGGCGCGGCTCAGGTCACGTCGTAGGTCGCCGGGTTGGGGGCGTCGGGGTCGATGCCGTACCGGGCGATGGCGTCGGCGACCACCGAGGGGTCGACGGAGCCCTCGCCGGCCAGGCCGGCGAGGACCGCGACCACCACGTGGGGCATGTCGACCTCGAAGAACGCCCGGAGGGCCTCCCGGGTGTCGGAGCGCCCGTAGCCGTCGGTTCCGAGCGGGGTGAAGGCGCGCGGGGCCCAGCGGGAGATCTGGTCGGGCACCGAGGCCATGTAGTCGGTGACCGCGACGATGGGGCCGTCGCTCTCGGAGAGCTTGGAGGTCACCTCCGGGACCCGGCGGTCGCCGCCGGGATGGAGGCGGTTCCACCGCTCGGCGTCGAGGGCCTCCTCGCGGAGGCGCTTGTAGCTGGTGACGCTCCAGAGGGCGGCACCCACGTCGTAGTGCTCGGCCAGCTCGGCCTGGGCGTGGCGGGCTGCCGCATGGGCCGGTCCCGAGAACAGGATCGTGGCCTGCCGCGGGGCTCGGGGGGCGTCGGCCCACTTGTACATGCCGCTGACGATGTCCTCGTCGGAGACGTGGCCGGCCTGGGCCGGCATGTCGTAGTTCTCGTTGTAGATGGTGATGTAGTAGAAGACGTCCTCGCCGCCGTGGGGCCCGTACATGCGCTGGAGGCCGTGCGAGATGATCGAGCCCAGCTCGTACGCGAAGGCGGGGTCGTAGGCCTGGCAGGCCGGGACCGTCGACGCCAGGACCAGGCTGTGCCCGTCCTGGTGCTGCAGGCCCTCGCCGGCCAGGGTGGTGCGCCCGGCGGTGGCCCCCATCAGGAACCCCCGGGCCCGGGAGTCGGCGGCCGACCAGATCAGGTCACCCACCCGCTGGAACCCGAACATGGAGTAGAAGGTGTAGAAGGGCACCATCGGTACGCCGAGGTTGGCGTAGCTGGTGGCCGCGGCGGTCCAGCTGGCGAGGGAGCCGGCCTCGGTGATGCCTTCCTCGAGGATCTGGCCGTCCTTGTCCTCGGCGTAGCTGAGGAGCAGGTCGTGGTCGACGGGCTCGTACAGCTGGCCCAGCGGTGCGTAGATCTCGAACTCGCGGAACAGGCTGTCCATGCCGAAGGTCCGGGCCTCGTCGGGGACGATCGGGACCACCCGGGAGCCGAGCTTCTCGTCGCGCATCAGGTTCCGCAGCACCGACGTGAACACCATCGTGGTCGACACCTCTCGGCCGCCCGAGCCCTCGTCGTACTCGGCGAAGATCTTGGGATCGGGCAGCTCCAGCGGTCGGCGGGTGCGGATCACCCGCCTGGGGACCGGCCCGTCGAGGGCCCGGCGCCGGTCCATCATGTACTGGTAGATGGGGGAGTCCTCCGGCGGCCGGTAGTACGGGGGCAGCTCGGCGTCGAACCCCTCCTCGGGGATCTCGTCCTCGAGGTAGAGCCGCTGGCGCAGCTCGAGCAGCTGGGCCTTGGTCATCTTCTTGATCTGGTGGGTGGCGTTGCGGCCCTCGAAGCCCTCGCCCAGCGTCCAGCCCTTGATGGTCTTGGCCAGGATGACCGTGGGCGAGCCCACGTTCTCCACCGCGGCCTTGTACGCCGCGTAGACCTTCTCGTAGTCGTGGCCGCCGCGAGGCAGGTCGCGGAGCTCCTCGTCGCTGAGGTGAGCCACCATGTGGCGCAGCCGGGGGTCGGGACCGAAGAAGTGCTCCCTGACGTAGGCGCCGGACTCGACCGCCAGGCGCTGGTACTCGCCGTCGACGGTGCTGTTGAGCTTGTTGAGGAGCACCCCGTCGACGTCACGCTGGAGCAGCTCGTCCCAGCGGGACCCCCAGATGACCTTGATCACGTTCCAGCCGGCGCCCCGGAAGATGCTCTCGAGCTCCTGGATGATGTTGCCGTTGCCCCGGACCGGGCCGTCGAGGCGCTGCAGGTTGCAGTTGACCACCCAGATCAGGTTGTCGAGGTGCGAGCGGCCCGCCAGCGAGATGGCGCCCAGGGTCTCGGGCTCGTCGCACTCGCCGTCGCCCAGGAAGCACCACAGCTTGCTGGCGGAGGTGTCGTCGATGTGCCGGTCGGTGAGGTAGCGGTTGAACCGGGCGTGGTAGATGGAGTTGATGGGCCCGAGCCCCATCGAGACCGTGGGGAACTCCCAGAAGTGGGGCATGAGCCGGGGGTGGGGGTACGACGACAGGCCCTTGCCGCCGATCTCGAGGCGGAAGTGGTCGAGGTGCTCCTCGCTGAGCCGGCCCTCCAGGTACGCGCGGGCGTAGACGCCAGGCGCGGCATGGCCCTGGAAGTAGATGTGGTCGCCGGGCAGGCCGTCGTCCTTGCCCCGGAAGAACCAGTTGAAGCCCACCTCGTAGAGCGACGCCGAGCTGGCGAAGGTCGAGAGGTGGCCGCCGATGCCCTCGGCGAGCTTGTTGGCCCGGATGACCATGATCGCGGCGTTCCAGCGGATGAAGGCCCGGATCCGCCGCTCGATGAAGCCGTCGCCGGGGAAGAACGGCTGGTCCTCGCGCGGGATGGTGTTGACGTAGGGCGTGGACACCAGGGGGGCGTTGCCCACCTGCAGCTCCTGGGAGCGTTCGAGGAGCTTGGCCACGATGTAGCGGGCGCGGACCTTCCCCCGGGAGGCGACCAGGGCGTCGAGGGAGTCGACCCACTCCTTGGTCTCGCCCGCGTCGATGTCGGGCAGCTGCCGGGTGAAGTGGTCGGGCATGCCTCATCCTCCCATGGATGCACAGGTACACGTGAGAACATGTCGAGTATGGCCTTTGTTTCCGGGTCCCCGCCTCGATGACGCAGGCGTTGCGCGTCTACACCGACGGCGCCTGCAGCGGGAACCCCGGGCCCGGCGGGTGGGCGTGGATCACGCCCGAGGGGCCGTTCGCGGCCGGGGCTGCGGCCGAGACCACCAACCAGCGCATGGAGCTCCAGGCGGTGCTCGAGGCGGTGCGGGCGAACGACGGGCCCCTCGAGATCATCAGCGACTCGACCTACGTGGTCAACTGCTTCCGGGACCGCTGGTGGGAGGGCTGGCTGCGCCGGGGCTGGCTGAACACGCAGCGCAAGCCGGTGGCCAACCGCGACCTCTGGGAGCCCCTGGTCGACGAGGTCCGGAGCCGGGACATCGGCTTCCGCTGGGTCAAGGGCCACGGCGGCGACGAGTGGAACGACCTCGCGGACCGGCTGGCGGTCGAGGCCGCCGTCACCCAGCGCGCCCGGTCCGGTCGGGAACGGCCGACCGAGGTGGGTGCTCCCGATGCCGTCGGCGCTCCGGCGCAGCCCCGCGAGACGACCCGCGACCCCACCGGCCGGGAGGCCCCGCCGGGGCACAAGCTGGTGGTGCTGGGCCTGCGCCCCCGCGAGCTGGGCGGCTACGGACCCAACCCGACCGCCGAGGCGGTGCGGCGCCAGCTGGTGGAGATCATCGGCGCCAAGGCCGAGCTGCACCCCGACCTGGTGGTGCTGAGCGGGGGTCGGCTCGGCGCCGAGATGCTGGGCGCCGAGGCCGCCGTCGAGGCCGGGGTCCCGCTGGTGCTGGTGCTCCCGTACCCTGACCCGGCGTCGGTGTGGTCGGCGGACGAGCAGGCCCGGTTCGCCGCCGTCAGCGAGGCCGCGCAGGATGTCATCACCCTGCAGCAGAAGGTGCCCGAGAACCGCCAGCGTGCCCGGGGAGCGCTGGCCCGGCGCGACGCCTGGTTCGCCCGCAACGCCCAGGAGGCCGTCGTCGTCTGGGACCACGACGACCCCGACGTGGGCCGCCTGGTCCGCTCGCTGCAGGACGCCCTCGGCGAGCTGGAGGTGTGGGTGGTCGAGCCCGGGTGACCGACGGGACCGCTGGTCAGGAGACCGCGATCGGGCCCTCGGTCCCGCTCACCTGCCACTGGCCGTCGACGAGGTCGACGCGGTAGGAGAGCCAGGTGCCGCACAGCCCGCCGCACCACAGCGAGACCGGCACCAGTGCGGTGTCGGTGGCCAGGTCGGGCTCGCCGATCCCCAGGATCACTGCGCCCTCGACGGTGGGACGGAGGTCGTCGGTCCGCCAGTCGTCGGCGTCGTCGATCCAGCGGACCGGGCCGAGCGGCTCGAGGACGGCTTCGATGGCCGCCCGTTCGCTGTCGTCCAGGGGCCGGGACGGGTAGGCACCCGGCTGGCCGGACCCTGCGGCCGGGTCCGTGGTCTCCAGGACCAGGTACTCGGTGAAGGGCGGTGGCCCCTGGGCGAAGGTGTGATCGACGGTGACCAGCTGGTGCACGGCTGCGGCCATCACCGCTGCGGTCGGCGTCGAGTCCTCGGACCCGCGGCCGCAGGCGGCGGCGACGAGCACGACGAGGAGGATGAGTGCGAGCCGCTTCATGCAGATTCGACGGCGGCGGCGCCCGACCGGTTCCTGTGAGCCCGCCGGGTCGCCTCCGATCGGGAACGATCTCAACGGATGTCGTCCCTAATCCTCCACGCTGACCTTGGAGCGGTAGAAGGCCACGTGGTTGCGGATCTGTTCGGCCTCGGCCTTGGGGTTGGGGTAGTACCACGCCGCGTCGGAGAGGGTCTGGTCGTCGACGCGGACGTCGTAGTAGCTGGCGGTGCCCTTCCAGGGGCAGACGGTCTGGTGGGTGCTCGGGGCGAAGTGCTCCATCCGCACCGACTCGGGCGGGAAGTAGTGGTTGCCCTCGACGACGACCGTGTCGTCGGACTCGGCGAGGACGGTTCCGTTCACGACTGCTCGCACGACGTCTCCTCGTGGTTCTTCGGGGGTCAGGACGAGGTGACCAGCTCCTCGAGACGCTCGAGGGTGGCCTCCATGCTGGCGGGGTGCTTCTTCGGGTAGCCCATCATCTCGATGGCCCGCGGGGTGGTGGAGGTGGACCAGTCGAAGGTCTCGGTCACCTTGGTGCCGCCCTCGACCGGCTCCAGCTCGTAGCGCCACCGGTGCTTGCCGAAGTGGGCCCAGGCGATGCGCCGGTTCTCCTCGTACTCCCTCACCGTGTTCTTGATGCGGTACGGCAGGACGCCGCCGTAGCGCATCTTCATGCCGAAGGTCTGGCCCTCGCCGGTCAGCCGATCGGGCCCGAAGGTCTCGCCCTGGACCATGCCCGACCCGTCGATGACGGGGTGCTTCGACGGGTCGGCGATCACCGCGAAGATCTCCTCTGGGGTGGCGTCGATCACCCTCGACACCGAAACCTGGCGCTCGTTGCTCATGACGTCTCCCTGGCTCCCGGATACCCGCTCAACCTATCGCCCGAGCACGCCCCGCAGCGCCTGCTCGACCGTGGGATGGCGGAACTCGTAGCCCGCCGCGGTGGCCACCGCGGGCAGCACCCGGGCGCTGCTGAACAGCAGCTCGTCGGCCAGCTCCCCGCCCAGCAGCAGCTTGGGGCCGAACTCGGGGACTGGCAGCAGCGTGGGCCGGCCGAGCACCGAACCCAAAGCTTTGGTGAGCTCGGCGTTGGTGGCCGGCTCGGGTCCGGTCAGGTTGACCGGACCGTGGACGTCGTTCTGCAGCAGCCACTCGATGAGGGCCACCTCGTCGTCGAGGCTGATCCAGCTCCACCACTGGTCGCCCGAGCCCATCCGGCCGCCCAGGCCCAGCTTGAACAGCGGCAGCATCTTGGCCAGGGCGCCCCCGTCGGGTGACAGCACGACACCGGTGCGGAGCATCGCCACCCGGATCCCGGCCTCGGCAGCGGGGGCGGTCTCGGCTTCCCACTGCTGGGTCACCTCGGCCAGGAAGCCGGCCCCCGGGGGGGAGGTCTCGGTGAGCCGCTCGTCACCGCGGTCGCCGTAGTAGCCGATGGCCGAGCCGCTCAGCAGGGTGGCCGGGGGACGGTCGAGTCCGGCGAGGGTGGTGGCGAGGAGCCGGGTGCCCTGGACCCGGCTGTCCCGGATGCGGGCCTTGACCTCGTCGGTCCAGCGACGGTTGCCGATGCCCTCACCTGCCAGGTGCACGACCGCGTCGATGCCCTCGAAGCCCGCGGCGTCGATGCGGCCCGCAGCCGGGTCCCAGCCGATGCCGCCGGAGCCGCTGCGCACCACCGGGATGGGGTCGTGACCGTGCGCCTCGAGCGCGGTGACCAGCGCGGACCCGATGAGCCCGCTCGAACCGGTGATCGCTACGTCCATCGTGCAACTCCGTCCATCGTGTACCTCCGGGCCAGATCGTCCCAGCATGGACGCGGCAGCCCACAATCGAGCGGTAGCTTTGAGCCGACCCGGCACCAGGAGGCCAAGGTAATGAGCGACAGCGGGACCGACACCGTCGAGACCAGACGTGGTGTCAACGTCCGACTGATAGTCGGACTGCTGGCGGCCGGGGCCTTGGCCCTGTTCGTCTTCCAGAACACCGACGACACCGATGTCGAGTTCCTGACCTGGGATGGCTCGATCCCGCTGTTCCTGCTGCTGCTCATCACCGTGGGGCTGACCCTGGTCCTGTCGGTCATGGTCACCTGGATGCTGCGGCGCCGTCGCTGACCCGGACCCCCCGTACACTGTCGTCATGCTTGACCCCGAGCAGGCCGACGAGCAGGCTCCGGCCGCACCGAAGCGATCCAGGAGCGCGGGCTCGGCGACCGTGCTGGGCGCGGCCATGATCGCGGTGGGCGAGATCGTCGAACCCGAGAAGACCAACGTCGAGATCGTCCAGACCGACGACGAGCCCCTCGACGAGCCCCCGTTCAATCTCGACTTCGGCTCGCTCCCCCCGCTGGACTGAGACCACGAGCCGCGAGCAGGCGCTCGTAGGTGGCCAGCGTGATGTCGATGACCCGCCGTTGGTCGAACTCGCGCCGAGCCTTCTCCGCGGCCGCGGCGCCCATGGCGGACCGGCGCGTGGGCGCCGACACCAGCGCCACGATGGCATCGGCGAGGGCCACCGGGTCCCGCACCGGCACCACCAGCCCGGTGACGTCGTCGTCGACGACCTGACGGCAGCCGCGGATGTCGGTGACCACGAGCGGGACCCCCGTCGCCGCCGCCTCCATGGCCGAGCGCGGGAAGCCCTCGCGGTGCGAGGCCAGCACGAACACGTCCATCGCCCGGTAGAGGCGCTCCACGTCGTCGCGGTGGCCGAGGAAGGTGACGCCCGCCCGCTCGGCGCGTTCGATGGCCTCGGGATCGACGGCATCGGCCTTGCCCGGCTCGTGCGGGCCGATCACCACCAGGCGGGCCTCGGGGGCGCGAGAGCGCAGCCCCTCGGCGGCGGCGAAGAGCTCGTGGTAGCCCTTCTCCCCGACCAGCCGGCCCACCGTGCCCACGATCACCTCGGCACGCCCGATGCCCAGCTCGGTCCGGATCTCCGACCGCTCCCCGGGGCCGGGGGGACGGAACCGGGTGAGATCGATGCCGTTGCCGAGCAGCTGGAGCCGGTCCTCGGGGACCCGGAGGCGGCGGAGCACCTCGAGGTCCTCCGGGTTCTGGACCAGCTCTGCGTGCGAGGCGGTGGCGGCCAGCCGTTCCAGGGAGTAGACCCCGACCCGCTTGAGCCAGCGGTCGCCCGGCTGGGCGTAGAGCCCGTGCACGGTGTTGACCACCACCGGCACCCTGGCCGCCCGGGCGGCCAGGCGCCCGTACACCCCGGGCTTGGGGGTGTGGGTGTGCACGATCGCCGGTTGGAGTCGCTGGAAGAGCCGGTAGACCTCGCGTGCGGCTCGCAGGTCGGCGCCGAGGGCCATCGACCGGGTGGCGTGCTCCAGGGGCTCGAACCGCACCCCTCTGGCCTCGATGGCGGCCACGAAGATTCCCGGCGCGGCCGCGCCGATGACCTCGTAGCCCGCGTCGGCGAACGCGCCGAGCTGTGGTCCCAGGAGCAGCTCGAGGCTGATGTCGGTGGTCGTCAGGTGCAGCAGCCGGGGGGTGGCCACGGCTCAGCTGACCGCGCCCGCGTAGCGACGCCGGTTGGCCAGGACCCGGAGCCGATCCTCGAGACCCATGCCGCCGTCGACCTTGTGCCGGAACCACCGCATGCCGTCACTGCGCTGAACCGGGGAGCGGGCCAGCCGGTACGGGTCGGTCGATCCGTATGGGTTGGGCCGGGTCCCGGCCAGCGCCGCCGAGACGAAGCGCTCCCGGACCGCGGCGTCGGCGCCGGCGGCGGGCGGCAGCGCCTTGGGGTAGGCGAAGTGCCTGGCCGTCACCCCCAGGTTGGCGCCGATCAGGTCGATCGACCGGTCGAGCTCGTCGTGGACCGCATCGGTGTCGAGCCGATCGAGCAGCGCGTGGCTGTGGGTGTGCGATCCCACCTCGACCAGCCCGGTGCTCACCGCCTCCGCCAGCGCCCCCCAGCTCAGGGCCCGGTCGTCGGGCGACCAGAACGGGAGGCCCTCGTCGACGTACCTGGTGGCCACGTACAGCACGACCGGGATGCGATGGCGGACCAGGACCGGCAGCGCCACCTCGACCAGGTCGGGGGTGCCGTCGTCGAAGGTCACGACCACCGGGTCGACCTCGGGCCGTCGGCCGGCGGCGAGCACCCCGAGCGCGTCGTCGAGGGTGCACACCCGGCCCGACTCGGCGAGCTCGGCCATCTGGTCCGCGAAGCGCCCCGGCTCGAGGTCAACCTGGCTGGCCGACCCGGCGCCCACCCGGTGGTAGAGGAGCACGGTCACGCCCGGGGTCGGACGCCGGACCCGGTCGGCCGCGGCGGCAGTGGACTTGAGCGCGGCCCGCACCAGATCGGTCAAGGCATCGACAGGTGGCACCGGCGGTCACCGTATCGTGAGCACCGATGGCGAGCCCGGATATCACGGTTCGACGGGCCGGTCCCGACGACGTACCGGCCATCGTCGACGTCGCCGGCGCGGCCCTGGGGTGGGCGTCGGGAGAGCCCCACGAGGCGCTGTTCCGCTGGAAGCACCTCGCCAACCCGGCAGGGGAGTCGCCGATGTGGCTGGCCGAGGCCGACGGCAGGGTGGCGGGGTTCAGGGCCATGATGCGCTGGGAGCTGCGCACGCCCGAAGGGGACCGGCTGAGCGCGGTCCGCGCCGTCGACACCGCCACCCACCCGGCGTTCCAGCGCCGGGGCGTGTTCTCCAGGCTCACCTCGGCGGCGGTCGAGGAGCTGACCGCGGCGGGCGTCGGGATCGTGTTCAACACCCCGAACGACCGCTCCCGCCCCGGCTACCTGAAGCTGGGTTGGATCGAGGTCGGCCGCCTCCCGCTCGCGGTCAGGCCGGTGTCGGTCCGGGGCGCAGCCCGGATGGCCCGGGCTCGCACCGCGGCCGAGAAATGGTCGCAGCCCTCCAGCGTCGGCCGCCCCGCCGCCGAGGTGGTCGCCGACCCCGCCATCGACCCCCTGCTGGCATCCCAGCCCCTCGCGGGGGTCGCCACCGCTGTCGATCGGACCCATCTCCGCTGGCGCTACGGGCTCGAGCTGCTCCACTACCGCGCCCTGGCGCCATCGGGGGTGGCCGAGGGGGTGGTGCTCTTCCGCGACCGGCGCCGGGGCGGTGCCGTCGAGTGCGTGGTGGACGCGGTCCTGGCGCCCGGCGGTGACCGGGCTCGTCAGCGAGCGCTGCTCGGGGCCCTGGCCAGCGCAGTCGACGCCGACTACCTGCTGCGGCTGGGCCCGTCCGATCCGCGGGGCGGCTTCGTGCCCCTCGTGGGTCAGGGCCCCCGGCTGACCGCCCGGGCCCTGACCGCGTCGCCCGAGCCGTCGGTGGATCGCTGGGCGCTCACGCTGGGCGACGTCGAGCTCTTCTGAGCGAGGAGCCGAGCGGCCATCCACGGCCGCGCCCTGCACGTCCGAGCATTCGGAGGGCCCGGCGCAGGTGGCTGCTGGGGGTCCAGCCCCGAGCGGCCAGGTACTCCGGCGACGGGGCGACGATGGCGCGCACGTAGCGCAGCCTGGCCGCCAGTCCCGGGATCGCCGCCAGCGACGCCAGCTGGCGGGTGTAGCCCCGTCCGGCGCAGGTGCTGGCGGCCAGCAGCCGCCGGTCCCGGGCCGGGACCGGGAGGGATCCGGCCCAGCGGCTGAGCGCGGTGGGAGCCAGCTCCAGGGTCGACCAGGCGCTGGCGATCGCGTGCTGCACCACGGCGGCGGCGCCCCAGGCGGCGGTGAGATCGGCGACCGCGGCCGGGTCGGGCGACAGCGCGGCGTCGACCTGGGCCACGTCGCGCAGCGATGAGAGGCGCGGGGGGACGTCGCCGAGGGCGGCGTTGTAGCAGGCGTGGACGAAGGTGGCGGCCGACCCCAGGGTGGCCAGGCGCCGGCCGCCGACCTCGAAGGCCACAGGATCGTCCATCAGCCGGTTGACCGCGACCCGCAGCCCGAAGGGTCCCGCGGCCAGGGTGCGGTGCAGGTCGATCTCCGCCGCGCCCACCCTGACCAGCACGTCCTTGGCGAACTCGGCGTCGAAGCCGGGTCGCAGCTCGGGGAGCGGGGCCTCGCCGCCCAGGTGCTGCACCAGGGCCTGGCGGGCCCGGTCGAGCTGTTGGGGGGCCACGACCAGGTCGATGTCGCCGAAGGTCCGGTGGGCCGGGTCGTCGTAGACGGTGTGGGCCAGCGCCGGCCCCTTGATCACCCGCAGCTCCACGCCGGCGAGCTCGAGGACGTCGGCCACCCGGATCAGGAGGCGCTCCATCGCCAGGGCATGGCCCTGCCAGGTCTCGTCGCGGCGGGCCAGCTCGGTGAGCTGGGCGTCGGTGAGCGCGAGGTCGCCGGCGGCGGCGGCGCCGGCGAGGTGCCCGACGAGGCGATGCTGCTCGGCACCCGTGATGATCGCCCGCCACTCGGCCGGCGCCGGCGGGGCCGGGGGGAAGGCGTGCCGGGACGGCAGACCGTGGGCCGCGACCGCGGCGAGGAGCGGCGGCGCGGTCACGATCGGGCGCGCGGCGGCGCCAGCGCCGGGGGCTCGACCTCGCGCAGGTCGATGGGGGCGGCGGGGTTCGGGCCAGGGTCGGGCCGGGGCCGGCGGCGGGCCTGGGCCACCGCCGGGATGGCGACCAGCACGAACAGGAACGGCATCAGCTGGGAGCGCTGGCGGGCCAGGATGCCGAAGTTGGCGATGAAGGCGAACACGTAGCAGAACATGAAGGTGAACGCAGCCGCGTAGGCCACGTAGGCGTTCTTGACCAGCGACGTCGGCAGGCGGGCCAGGCGCCCGATCGAGGTGACCAGGAGCACCAGCAGCAGCGTCCCCTCCATGGCGGTCACCGCGGTCGCCAGGCTGGTGACCTCGAACGGGAACGGGCGGAACAGCACGGTGATCAGGGCCCAGGGGTAGTCGAGGGGCGAGTCGATGGCCGCGGGGCCGAAGTTCGAGCCGCCCTGGGCGGTCTGTCGCAGGACCGCGTCGAGGGAGTCGGTGAAGCCGCTGCCCCCCACGTCGTCGATGTTCAGGAACGTGGCCAGCTTGGGCGCCAGCAGCGACCCGATGACCAGCAGGAAGACCGACCCGCCGACCCGGGTGGCGAAGGTGACCGACAGGGCGCCCTCGGCCGACCGGAACAGCGACGCCATGACCAGCCCCACCCCGGTGGCGGCGAGCACGACGATGGCGATGTGAGGTCGGGGCATGGCGGCCGCCAGCACCCCGGCGCCCAGGATCATGAACCCGTGGGGGCGGTGCTCGTAGAGGGTGGCCGCGCCCCAGCTGGTGAGGCCCAGGGCCAGGAGCATCCACGACTCCTTGCCGATGGCGCTGGGCCAGAACAACAGCGAGGGCCAGAAGAAGATGAGGATGGCGTAGCGCTTGTGGTCGCCGGTGGGCACTGCGGTGGTGAACGCCTTGTAGAAGCACCAGCAGCCGAGCAGCGAGATCAGCCCGAACACGATGAAGCCCGTGAACCGATCCGAGCCCAACAGCGCGTAGATCACGCCGGTGAGCACTCGGATGAAGCCGGTGCCCGGGATCGGGCGGCCCGGGTCGATGTCGAACTCGAAGCGCCGGAAGTAGGGGGCGAACGCCTTGCCGTAGAGGTGGTACGTGGTGCTGTCGCCGGTGCCGTCGTAGAGCGAGTCGACCATCCAGAACCGGAGGTACACCGCGCAGAGCTTGGCGCCGAGGGCGGCGAAGACGATGCCGCCGAGGTCGAAGCGGGGCTCGCTGCGCCGGGCGTGGGTGATGAGCGGGATCACCACCAGCGCGACCAGGGGGCCGATCAGCAGCCCCCGGCCGGTGTCCTCGCCGCGCAGGTAGGCCACGGCGAACATGCCCACCGCGGCCACCGTCAGCACTCCGCCGGTGAGCCACCAGCCCGATCGGTGGCTGGTCATCGGGCCGGCACCCCCCTCACGACGGCCCCGGGGGCCACGTCGCGGGTGACGACGGCGCCTGCGCCGACGCAGGCGTCGTCGCCGACGACGACGCCGGGCAGCACGATGGCGCCGGTGCCGAGGAACGTTCGCCGGCCGAGGGTCACCTCGCCGTTGACGTGCGCGCCGGGCGACAGGGTGGCGTGGTCGCCGACGGAGCAGTCGTGCGACACCACCGCGTTGACGTTCAGGTGGACGTGGCGTCCCAGGGTGACGTTGGTGGTGACCCGCGCTCCGGCAGCCACCAGGACGCCTTCCCCGATGCGGTTGTCGGCGCCGAGGGTGGCGTGCGGGTGCACCAGGGTGACCGCCTCGGCGCCCCAGCCCGAGAGCCGCTCGTCGAGCCGGGCCCGGGTCTGGCTGGCCCCGATGCCCAGCACGTAGCACGTCGGGTGCGATCGCAGGTGGTCGACCGCGCCCAGGAGCACCGCGCCGCGGCGCTCGATGCGCTCGGCCGAGGACGGTCCGTCGTCGACGAAGCCCCGGAACGCCCAGGTGGGGGCCACCGCGTTGACCGCCTCGACGATGTCGAGGGTCTCGCGCCCGTGGCCGCCGGCGCCGACGATGACCAGCTCACGCATCGGCCGGTGGGGCGCTCAGGGGGTCGTCGTGGGCGTGGCCCTCGACCCCCTCGCCCGAGATCAGCGCGGCTGCGGTCCGGGCCAGGATCGTCAGGTCGAGCCGGACCGACTGGCGCTCGACGTAGTCCAGGTCGTGCTCGATGCGCTCGCCCCAGCCGATGGCGTTGCGCCCGTTGACCTGGGCCAGCCCAGTCAGGCCCGGGCGCACCGCCAACCGGCCCCGCTGCCGCGGGCTGTAGCGATCCACCTGGTAGGCCAGGGTGGGTCGGGGGCCGACGATGCTCATCTCGCCACGGGCCACGTTCACCAGCTGTGGCAGCTCGTCGAGCGACGTCCGGCGCAGCACCGCGCCCACCGGGGTGATGGCGCTGGCGTCGGGGATGAGGGGGTTGTCGCGGTCGACCATGGTCCGGAACTTCCAGACCACGAAGGGGGCGCCGTCGCGGCCCACCCGCTCCTGGCGGAAGATGACCGGGCCCCGGCTGGTGAGGCGCACGGCCAGGGCGCAGAGCCCGCCGAGGAGCGCCGCCGGGATCGCCAGCAGGGCCAGGATCGCCAGATCGAAGGCCCGCTTGCCCGGGTACGGGCCGGTCACCGGGAGCGGAACCACTCGACGGTCCGTTCGAGGCCGACGCGGAACGGGACCGGCTCGGTCCCCGGGAACAGGGCCTCGAGGCGGGCGGTGCCGGCCCGGCTGTGGCGCACGTCGCCGGGGCGGGGGTCGGCGTGGCGGACGTGGAGGCGGGTGCCCAGCACGTCCTCCAGGGTGGCGACGACGGTGAGCAGGTCGAGCGGCTGGCCGAAGGCCAGGTTCACGGGCTCCGGGTCGCTCACCTTGTCGAGCACCGCCCGGGTGATGGTGGCGCAGACGGTGTCGACGTAGGTGAAGTCCCGGGTTTGGAGGCCGTCGCCGTATACGGTGAGCGTCGATCCCGACAACGCGGCATCGACGAAGCGAGGGATGACCGCGGCGTAGGCGTGATCGGCCGGCTGCCGTGGCCCGAACACGTTGAAGAACCGAAGAGCGAGCACCGGGAGGGACAAGGCGTGCTGGTAGGACAGGGCGTACCACTCGGTGGCGAGCTTGCTGGCCGCGTAGGGGCTCATGGGCCGGGTGGGCAGGTCCTCGGTCTTGGGCTGGCCGGCGGTGGCGCCGTAGACCGACGACGAGGAGGCGACGATGGTGTGCACGTCGCCGGCTCGCCGGGCGGCCTCGAGGACCTCGAGGGTGCCGGTGGCGTTGGCGGTGTGGGTGCCCACGGGGTCGGCGATCGACCGGGGCACCGACCCCCGCGCCGCCAGGTGCACGATGCAGCCGGCGCCCTCGAAGCACTCGTCGAGCACGGCGCGCTCGGCGATGTCGGCCTCCACCAGGACCACGTCGAGTCCGTCGAGGTTCTCCCGCCGGCCCGTGGAGAGGTCGTCGATCACCACCACGTCGCCCACCCCGGGCCTGGAGTGCAGGTGGCGGCACAGGTTGGACCCGATGAAACCGGCGCCGCCGGTCACGACCACCTTCACGGGAGCTGTCCCTCCATCCACACGAGCGTAGTGACCTCCTATCGGCAGGTCGGGGAGCCACGATGAGCCCCCGGCGCATCTACCTCTCGCCGCCCGACGTCACGAAAACCGAGCGTGACCTGCTCATGGATGCGTTCGACTCCAACTGGATCTCCCCGGCGGGCCCGGATCTGACCGCCTTCGAGTCCGAGCTGGGCGAGCGCTGCGACCGGGCCCACGTGGCCGCCCTCGCCAGCGGCACCGCGGCCCTGCACCTGGCGCTGCAGCTGGTGGGCGTGGGCCCCGGCGACGACGTGCTGGTCCCCTCGTTCACGTTCGTCGCCACGGCCAACGCGGTCTGCTACCTGCAGGCCCGGCCGTGCTTCGTCGACAGCGAGCCCGGGTCGTGGAACATCGACCCGGATCTGGTGGCCGCCGACCTGGACCGGCGGGCCGCCGAGGGGCGGCTGCCGGCGGCGGTGGTGCCGGTCGACCTGTACGGCCAGTGCGCGGACTACGACCGCCTGGTCCCGGTCTGCGCCGAGCACGGGGTCCCCCTGGTCGCCGATGCGGCCGAGGCCCTCGGCGCCATCTGGGCGGGCCGGCCCGCGGGCTCCTTCGGGCTGCTGGCCGCGCTCTCGTTCAACGGCAACAAGATCCTCACCACCGGCGGGGGTGGGGCCCTGGTGGGCGACGACGAGGCCCTGGTCGATCGGGCTCGGCACCTGGCCACCCAGGCCCGGGAGCCGGCGCCGCACTACGAGCACGCGGAGACCGGCTACAACTACCGGCTGTCCAACCTGCTGGCGGCGGTGGGGCGGGGCCAGCTCCGCCGACTCGACGAGATGATGCACGGGCGGGCCCAGATCCACGGGGCCTACCGGGCGGCGCTCGCCGATCGGGCCGGGATCGGGTTCCAGCCGGTCCCCGGGCCGAGCGGGCCCAACCGGTGGCTCACCGTCGTCACCGTCGACCCGGCCGAGGCCGGGACCGACCGCGAGCGGCTCCGGCTGGCGCTGGAGGCAGCCGACATCGAGGCCCGGCCGGCGTGGAAGCCGATGCACCTGCAACCGGTGTTCGCGGGCGCGCCGATGATCGGAGGCGCGGTGTGCGAGGCGGTGTTCGCCGACGGGCTGTGCCTCCCCTCGGGCTCGTCCATGAGCGACGACGACCTGGCCCGGGTCCTCGAGGTGCTCACCTCGGCGCTGCCGTGACCCCGACGGTGCTGCACCTGATCAAGGGGCTCGGCCCCGGCGGCGCCGAGCGCCTGCTGGTCAACCAGGCCCGGGCCGGCGCCGGAAGCGCCGTCACCCATCGGGTGGCCTACCTGGTCCCCTGGAAGAACCAGCTCGTGCCCGAGCTCGAGGCCGCGGGGTGGGCCACCACCTGCCTGGGGACGGGGCGGGCCTGGGACCTGCGCTGGGCCCGGCGGTTCCGGCGCCTGGTCCTCGACAGCGACGTGGGCGTGGTGCACGGGCACTCGCCGCTGGTGTCGTCGGTCGCCCGGCTGGTCCTCGCCACCCTGCCCGACGAGAACCGGCCGGCGACCCTCTACACCGAGCACAACGAGTGGGGGCGCCACCGCCGGCTCACCCGGTGGCTCAACCGCCGGACCATCGGCCGCGAGGACCAGGTCCTCGCGGTCTCCACGGGCGTCCGCGACTCCATGCCCCCCCACCTCGACGTGCACGTGGTCCGCCACGGGATCGACGTGGCCGCGGTCGCCGCCCTGGCTGCCCACCGCGAGGCGGTGCGCGCCGAGCTGGGCGTCGAGGCGGATGGGTTCGTCGTCGGGATCGTGGCCAACCTGCGCCGGGAGAAGCGCTACGACGTGCTGCTCGACGCCGCGGCCCGGGTGGTGGCCGCCGACCACCGGGTGCGGTTCGTGTCGGTGGGCCAGGGTCCGCTCGAGGACGAGATCGGCGCCAGGCACCGGCGCCTGGGCCTGGGCGACCGGTTCTCGCTCCTGGGCTACCGGGACGACGCCACCCGGGTGATGAGCGCCTTCGACCTCTTCACCCTGACCTCGGACCACGAGGGCCTGCCGGTGGCCCTGATGGAGGCCGTCGCCCTCGGGCTGCCCGTGGTGGCCACCCGGGTCGGCGGGGTCGCCGAGGCCCTGGTGGGCACCGACGCGGTCCTGGTCGACCCCGGCGACGTGGGGGCGCTGGCCGATGCCTACCTCGCGGCCGCGGCCGGGCAGATTCAGGCCCGGCGCGCCGACCCGTCGCGGTTCGACGCCGGCGCCGCCGCCACCGAGCTCGACCGCCGCTACCGCGAGCTCGCCGGTCAGGTGGGGAGGGCCCGGCGGTAGAAGTCGCTGCGGGCTCTGGCCACGTGGTGGTCGGCCCAGGTCTCGACCCGCCCGTCCACCAGCACCAGCACCTTGGAGCAGTGGTCGACGATGCTCAACCGGTGGGCGATGACCACCACGACCATGTCCGAGGGCAGGCGCCGGAGGGTGTCGACGATCAGGGTCTCGGAGTCGGAGTCGAGGGCGCTGGTGGGCTCGTCCAGCACGAGGAAGCTGGGCTTCCCGGCCAGGGCCCGGGCGATGCCGATCCGCTGGGTCTGCCCCCCCGACAGGACCCGCTCGGAGGTGCCGAGCACGGTGTCGTAGCCGGCGGGCAGGGCGGCGATGGTCTCGTCGAGCCCCGCGAGGTGCGCGGCCTGCCGCACCGCGGTCTCGTCCACGTGGGGCCGGTGGAAGCCGATGTTCTCGCGGACGGTCCCGTGTATCAGCACCGGCTGCTGGGGGACGTAGGCCACCTGGCGGGCCCAGCTGGCCCGGGTGTACGAGTCGGCGGGCAGCCCGTTGACCACGACCGCGCCGACCGTGGGCCGCAGGTAGCGGATGAGCAGCTGGGCCAGGGTCGACTTGCCGGCGCCCGAGGGCCCGATCATGGCCACGCTGTCGCCGGCGCGGACGGAGAAGGTCACCTGGGCCAGCGCCGGGGGCTCGTCGCCGTAGGCGTACCCCACGTTGCTCACTTCGATCGCAGTGACCCGATCGAGCACCGACCGACCCTCGCTGGCGCCGCCGCGCTGCCAGGCCGCCAGCGCCGCCTCCATCTCGTCGATGGCGGGGATGGCCGCCACCAGGCGCTGGTGGGTGGACTGGACGCTTTGGCCGTACGACAGGGTCCGGAGCAGCAGCAGCGCCACCACCCCGAACTCCTGCAGCTCGATGCCGGTTGCGGCGATGGCGAGCCCCACCGCCGCGGCGGCGAGGAGGAGGCCGAAGCCCTGGTAGAGGACCGGCGAGGTCGCGACCAGGGTCTGGCTCCGGCGGCGGGCCCGGCCGTAGCGCTCGGCGGCGGTGGCAGCGGTGTCCCGGAAGTGGGTCTCGACGTCGAAGAGGCGAGCGTCGCGGGCGGTGGCGGCGAGCTCGGCCACCTGGTCCGAGCCGGCCAGCCCTGCCGACGCGGTGGCCGCGGCCGCGGCCCGGACCCGGTGGGTGAGCGGGCGCAGCAGCACGACCAGCGACAGGCTGACAGCGGCCATCACCAGCGCCGACGCCGGGTCGACCAGGAGCGCGGCGGCCACGAGCATCGCCGCGCTGAGGGCGGCCCGCAGGCCTGCGGCCAGGTTCACCAGCCCGTTGCCGGCCTGGTCGACGAAGCGGGTGCTCAGATCGACCAGCCGGCTCTCCCGCGAGGTCCGCTGCACCCCGGGCGCCGCCGACGAGTAGGCGTCGGCCAGGCGGGTCCGCAGGGCCGTCTCCCAGCGGGTCTGGGCCCGGGCCTGCACTGTGGCAGCCGCGACCCGGGCCCCGATGAAGATCAGGGCGCCGGCGACCGCGGCCCCGACCGCGGTGGCCTCGCCGATCGACAGCGACCACAGCTCCACGCTGGTGCCGGGGGCATCGAGGTTCTGGGCCAGGGTGACCAGCAGGATCAGGACCACGGCCTCGGCGACGGTCGACACCATGCCCAGCGCGGCCACCGCCACCAGGGCCGGCCAGGCCGATGCGTAGCTCTGGCGAGCCCGGTGCAGGGTGCCGGTCACCGGCGGTCCACCGGCCGGGCGAAGACGTCCGCGCCGGGGCCCAGGTCGTCGATCCGGTGCAGGCGGCCCTCTCCGTCGGGCCGGGTGAGCTCGTAGCCGGCGGCGTGCAACAGCTCGGCGAGCGGCGCCCGGCTCTCGCCGAAGTTGCGCTCGCTCTGGTGGTTCCACTCCAGCTGCAGCAGCTCGATGCGGCCCTCGGCGAGGGCCCGGGGGGCCCCGGCGAGCACCAGGCGCTCGGCCCCCTCGACGTCGATCTTCACCCCCTGGGCCCGGCGGTCACCGAGCACCGCGTCGAGGGTGGTGACCTGGACCGGCTCGGCGCCCCCGCCGGAGGCGGACGTGAGGTGGGCCCTGGAGGCATCGGGCCCCACCATCGCCGCCATCCCGGCCTCGGCCGCCAGGGCCACGTCGAGCACCTGGGCCAGGTAGCCGTTGAGGCCCAGGTTGGCCCGCAGCTGCTCCCGGCTCCGTCGCTGCGGCTCGACGGCGACCACCTCGCAGCCCAGCTCGGCGGCCATCACCGTGTAGAGGCCGACGCTGGCGCCCACGTCGACGAACAGGTCGCCGGGCCGGAGCCGGGCTCGCCACACCGTCATCTCGGGGTGGTCGGGGGTGGCCGCGTACGCAGCCCGGCGCGATGGCGCGTCGTCGAGGCGGGCCAGGAAGCGGCTGCGCCGGCCGTAGGAGACCACCGTGGGCCGGCCCAGCAGTCGGGCCCGGCCCTGGAACCGGAGGGTCCGTGCCAGCGCCCGCGCCCGGGCACCGCGGTTGGCCGGGTGCGTCCACACGGTTCGCAGGACCTGGCGGGTGGCGGCGGCGGATGGCGGGGGCGACATCTGACGGATCCTGGGGAGGGCCGTCACCGCCGCGGCCGGTGGCCACGGCGGTAGCCGACTGTCCCAACCCCTCTCATCGGCACCGGGGGCATGGTCGTTAGCTCGCCAGCGGCCGGGCCGGCACCCCGCCGACCACCGCGCCGTCGGGCAGGTCGGCCGCGACCACGGCCCCGCTGGCCACCACCACGTGCTCGCCGATGGTGACCCCGCCCACCACGATCACGCCCGACGCGATCCAGCAGCCCCGGCCGATGCGGATGTCCTGGCCCTCCCGGGGGACCTCCCGCTGGCCCTGGAGGCGCTTGCGGGCCCCACCCTCGAAGTCGTGCCGGCCGGTGAGCAGCATGCAGTTGTGGCCGAGGATGGTGTCGTCGCCGATGGTGATGGTCCCCGAGACGGTGTTGAGGACGCAGTTCATCAGCGACACCCGCTCACCCAGGATCACCCGGTCGGTGGGTCCGTGCACGTAGGGCATCCGGTAGAGCCGGCGCTGGACGAGCCGGACGACGGGGTCGACGGCGCGGGCCTGGAGTCGGTCGGCGCCCCGCCGCAGCGGCCGCTTCCACGCCGTCGGCAGCCGACCCTCGAGCGAGCGCAGTCCCATTCCTTCGATACTACGGAGCCCGGTCCCGGCCATCGGCGATGCCGGGTCGCCCAGCCGGCCCGGTGCCGGCACTACCGTCGAGCCGTGCGCGAGCGAGCCAATCCCGGGCTGCACGACCACGTGTTCGACCACGTGCTGCGCCACCGGCTGGCCGACGGGGCCCGGGTGGCCGACCTGGGCGCCGGCGACGGCGCGATGTCGGTCCGTCTCGCCGAGCTGGGCGCCGACGTCACCGCGGTGGAGCTCGAGGCCCTCCCCATCGAGCGGGCCGGGCTCCGATCGGTGGCTGCCGACCTGAACCGGCCGTTCGCCTGCCTGGGTCCCGGGGCTTTCGACGTGGTGGTCGCCATCGAGGTCATCGAGCACCTCCAGGACCCCATCGGCTTCCTCCGGGAGGTCCGGGAGTTGCTGGCGCCCGGCGGGGTGGCCGTGCTCACCACCCCCAACGTCGACGGGTTCAGCTCCCGGTTGCGCTACCTGCGCCGGGGCCAGCTGCGGTGGATGGGGGAGGGCAGCGACCCCACTCACGTGAGCCCGGTGACCTGGTGGATGTTCCGGGAGCGCTGGCTGCCCGCAGCCGGGCTCCGGATGGTCGACCGGATGCCGTTCCCCGCCGACGGCCGGGTCACCTCCAGCGGGTGGAAGCAGCGCCTCTACCGGGCCGGGGCTGCGCTGACCCGGACCGACGTGGAGCACGGCACCAACCACGTGGTGGTGCTGGCGCCAACCGAGCCCGGTCAGCGGCTGACCGCGATCTCGAACACGTCGCGCACGGCTGCGCCGACCACGCCGGCGTCGTAGGTCGGCCCCACCCGCTCGATAGCGGCTCGGTGGTCGCGCACCATGTCGGGCGAGGCCGCGAGGGTGCGCATGGCCGCCGCCAGCGCGCCGGGGTCGCCCGGTGGGACCACCACCCCGGTGCCGTCGTCGTGCACCGTGGGGCCGATGGCGCCGACGTCGGAGACCACGAGCGGGAGCCGGTGAGCGTAGGCATCGGCCAGGACCCCGGACTGCGAAGCGAAACGGGTGTACGGCAACAGAACCGCGGTGCTGGTGCCGAACAGCTCCGCCATCCGCTCGGGGGCCACGAACCCGATCTCGGCCGAGACGAACGGGTGGCGGTGCGCTGCAGCCTGCACCCGCTCGGCGGCCCGGCCGTGAGCCCGGCCCGCGATGTGCACCCGGATGCCGTCGACGTCGCCAGCAGCCAGATCCTCGACCGCATCGAGCAGGATCCCGAGACCCTTGTTCGGCCGGAGGTTGCCGAAGAAGAGGAACCGGGCCTCGCCGTTGGAGGCCCGCTCGGTGGCGTCGGTCCACACGAGGGGGTGGCGGACCACGTGGACCCGATCGGGGACGATGCCGTGATCGGCGACGAGGGCATCGGCCAGGACCCGGTGGTAGACGATGAGCTCGCCCCCGGCCCGGAACGTGCGTCTCAGCAAGGCCCCCTCGACCCGGCGGCCGAGCCGGGGTTCGTGGGGGTGCACGTCGTGCACGAACGAGACCCGGGCCACATCAGCGGGGAGCAGGGGCAGGGCGACCGCGTCGGTGTAGCGGTTGAGCTGGTGCTGGCAGCTCACGTCGAAGCGACGGCGGCTCACCAGGCGGTGCCGGGCCCGGGCTCGACCCAGGTAGATCGCGGCCCGGCCGGGTGCCCGGCCCAGCGCGGATGCCCGGAACCGTGCCCGGTTGGCCTCGGGCAGGTCCCGGACCACCTCGTAGGGCGAGTCCGAGGTCAGCTCCTGGCCGAAGCGCGACGACAGCGCCTGCACGGTCATGGTGTCGCCCGGCCGGATGGCGGCCGCCACCAGCGGGCTCACGTCGCCGGCGTGGCTGAACGGCCAGTACCAGTGGATGCGCATCAGCGGCTGGCTCGAGCTGCCGCGTCGGCGCTGGCGGCCGCGGCGTAGACGTCGCGCAGCAGCTCGCCCACGGCGTCGACGGAGTACCGGCCGACGACCAGCTCCCGAGCCCGGTCGCGGTCGGCCGGCATGGGCTCCAGCCAGCGCTCGAGGCCCCGGGCCAGGTCCTCGGCGTCGCCGGGGCGGACCAGGGCTCCGGGGGCGTCGGCGAGCAGCTCGGGCAGCCCGCCCACCGCGGGGGCCACCACGGGCAGCCCGGCGGACAGGGCCTCGATCGCGGCCACCGGCAGGTTCTCGGTGTGCGAGCTGAGGGCGAAGACCGTCGAGGTGGCCAGGATCGCTGCCACCTGGTCCCGGTCGAGGCGGCCGTGGAACGTGACCGCACCCTCGATCCCGAGGTCCCGGGCCAGGGCCTGCAGCGGCACCCGCTCGGGCCCGTCGCCGACGATGCCGACCTGGGGGTCGGCGCCCCTGTGCTGCAGCTCGGCGACCGCCCGGAGCAGCACGTCGAGCTGCTTGACGCGGGCCAGCCGGGCCACGGTGGTGATCCGGGGCCGGTCGGGGAGGGGGCCGGGCCGGAACCGGTCAGTGTCCACCGGGTTCGGGACCGTCCGGGTGGAGGTGACCAGGCCCCGCTGTTCGATGGCCGCCGCCAGCGACGCCGACACCGGCAGCACCGCGGCTGCGTCCCGGTACACCCGCTCGGCCAGCCGCAGCCCGGTGGGGGAGATGGACTTCTCCGGATTGGCGGAGGTCAGCGCCGAGCTGTGTTCGGACACCACGTAGGGGATCCCCCGCAGCCGGCGCAGCCCGGGGAGGCCTCCGCTGCCGGAGAAGAAGTGCCCGTGGGCCAGCTCGACCGGTCGCCCGGCCTCGGCCAGGGCGTCCACCACGGTAGCCAGCCGCCTGCCGGCCAGGCTGGCGTTGACCCGCCAGAACCAGCGGGCCGGCCGGACCCGGAGCACGCCGACCGGCCACGGCGACCGCTCCCCGGTGGGCTCCCGGAAGGTGCGCGGCAGCAGCTGGCCCTGGAGGTCGACCGCGGTCACGTCGTGGTGGCGGGCCGCGGCGTCGACCCAGTCCTCGGCCACCGGCAGTCGGGGCAGCACCATGAGCACCCTCGGGCTCATCTCGCCACCCCGGTCCGGGCCCGGATCCAGGCGTGCTCCTCCCGCAGCACCGCCGCCACCTCCGGCGCCAGCAGGGCCTCGACGTCGACAGGTTCGAGACGCTCGGCTCGGGCGTCGTCGTCGCGGACGACCAGGGGGCGGGTCAACCGGGCCAGCGGGGCCGGGACGTATGGGCGGACCCGGTTCAGGACCCGCATCAGCCGGTGGCGGTGGAACCGGTACGTGACCGCCTCGTCGCCCACGTTGCGATCGGTGGCCGGGAGCGGCATCGGCGCCAGGTCGAGGAACGCCAGGGTGCGGGCCCAGCCCTGCTCGCGGAGCCGCTCGGTCTCGAGCAGCAGGATGGGGCCGGGATGCAGGGCGAGGTAGGGCTCGATGCCGAGGCGGTAGCGGGAGCTCCGCACCACGACGTCGTCGAGATCCAGGTCGGCGGCGACCCGCGAGAAGGGCACCGCCGGGCGCCGGCCCCGACGAACCTCGTGGCGGTAGTGCGACCACAGCCGGGCGAAGGGGTCGCGGTGGATGGCGATGAGCCGAGCCGACGGCGCCTCGGCGGCGATGCGGCGGGCGCTGCGGCTCGCGTAGTGGGGATCGCCGTAGGAGGTCGAGCCGTCGCCGAGCAGCTGGCCCGGCGCCGCGCCCGGGGCACCGAGCTGGCGCCGGTACCGGTGCCAGCTCCGGCCGTGGTGGGAGAAGTAGGCCGGCTCCTTGACCCGGGGCGGGTGGACGCCCGGGTGCTCGCCCAGCCAGGACATGAGCGAGGTGGTGCCGGTCTTCTTCCAGCCGATCAGGGCGAAGTCCGGACCGGGGGCCCGCTCGGGGGCGCCGGAGGGAGGGGTGATGAGCCACCGCGCCGTCATCGACCGAGCCTCGCGTCCCACCGGGGGCTGCCGGCCGCTGGGGGCCGGAGCCGGCGGTGCAGGGTCCGGGCCCCGCTGGTGAGCGCCGGGGGCACCAGCCGCTCCTCGACGCGGCGCCGCAGCAACCCGGCCTGCTGGCGCGGCGACAGCCGCAGGTCCCAGCCCACCGCCCGGGCCGCGGCGTGGTACTCGCGCAGGAACCGGTTGCGGTAGTAGTCGGGGTTCCACGGCTTGGCGGGGCCGGCGAAGTGGATGACCGCGCCGTCGGGCTCCTTGCCGTTCCAGGTGGCGTCGAACGGGAGCCAGTCGTCCCAGAGCACCGCGTTGAGGTAGTGCTGGTCGCCGTAGGTCCACTCGGCAGCCAGGGCCATGACCCGCTCGGCCACCCGGCGGTCCCGCCAGCGGGCCACGTCGATCACCAGGACCCCGGAGTTGAACAGCAGCGCCGACGGGGGCAGCCCGGCCACCTGGAGCATGCTGCCGGGCCACTCGTCGGCCCGGTGGGCGTTGGCGGCGGTGACCGGCAACCCGCCGATGGCCGCCGCGGCCACGGTGCAGCCCTGCAGGTCGAGGTCGAGCAGCGGCTGCAGCGATCGCCGGACCAGGATGTCGCCGTCGAGGTACAGAGCCCGCTCGGTCCCGGCCGGCACCAGCCGGTCGATGAAGAGCCGGGCGAACATCGGGCCCGGGAGCCCCTCGGTGGGCAGCCCTTCGAGCCAGGCGGGGGGCACCTGCACGTGGACGGTCTCCGCGGGTGCCGCGGCCGACTCGAGCAGCGCCTGGTGGCCGGGCTCGAAGCCCTCGCTGGCCACCACGATCCGGAGCGGGCCCGGGGTGTGCCGCACTGCACTGTGGATGGTCACCGCCATGGGGTTGGCGTAGGCGGCGTCGCCAGCGATGAAGATGGTGGCCGCTTCGGTGCTCATGCGACCGCCACCTCCGGCCCGGCCAGCAGCTCGGCCCACTCGCGGGCGACCGACGCCAGGGTGTAGCGCTCCGGCAGGGCCGGCGGGCACGGGGTCGCCATGGCGGCCCGCAGGGCTTCGGCCACCGCCGCGGGTTGCTCGCCGGCCACCAGGTGCAGGCCCGGGAGGTGGGTGGCCAGGTCGGCCAGGGCCCCGACCGGATGGGCCACGACGGGCGTCCCCACGGCCGCGGCCTCGAGCACGCTGGCCGGCATGCCCTCGGTGGTGCTCAGCACCACCAGGGCGTCCGCCGCGCTCACGATGGGGGCCGGGTCGGCGACCGACCCCAGGAACTGGACCCGGCCCGGGGCCAGGGCCCCGGCCTGGGCGGCCAGCTGCTCCCGCAGCGGTCCCTCGCCGACGCAGACCAGCTGGGCCCCGGCCAGCCCGGCCACCGCCTCGATGGCCCGATCGACCCGCTTCTCCGGGCTGAGCGCGCCCAGATGGGCCACCAGCGGCTGGTGAGGAGCGACACCGAGCGCCGACCGCACCGCCGCGGCCCCGGCCCGGCGGGACGGCGTCGGGATGGCGTTGGGGATCACGTGGATGCGCTCGGCGGGGAGGCGGTAGCGCTCCGCCAGGGCGCCGGCAGCGCCGGGCCAGAGGGCCACGACCGCCCGGGCCCGGTGCAGCAACAGCCCGGTCTTGACCCGGCGGTCCGGTCGGCGGCCCCAGAAGGCGGGGTCGCCGATGGACCGGTAGACGAAGCGGCCGGGTGCGAAGCGGGCGCAGGCGTCGAGGGTGATGGAGCCGTGGGCCACCACCCGGTCGTGGTCGGCGAGCAGCCGCTTCACCGCGGCCCGGTGGTCGACCACCTCGATGGCCAGCGACTCCGCCGGGTCCGAGCGCCGCAGGGCCACCAGCCGGTGGCCGCCCGGTTCGGTGCGCAGCAGCTCGACGACGAGCTGGGAGGCGAAGACCTGCGCGCCGCGGCGCCTGGTGTCGCTCACCAGGTGGAGGACCGGCGAGCCCATCAGCGCCGCCCCCGGGCCCGGTGCATGAACGGGTGCAGGCCGGACAGGATGATGCGGACCCGGTCGGGGCCCGCCTCGGGGTTCATCCGCAGCCGTGACCGGCGCAGCGGGTGCGCCGGGGCCCGGCGGTCGTGACGGTGGTCGAACAGGAACGCGGCCTGGTACCCGAGCCCCTCCAGCTCCCGTTCGACCCGAGGGTCCCAGTTGCCGTTGGGGTAGGCGAACAGCTCTGGCGGGCGGCCCAGCAGCTCGGTGAGCCGCTGATGGGCGCCCCGGATCTCGTGGCTGACGGTGGCGTCGTCGCAGCGATCGAGGCAGGGGTGGGTGAGGGAGTGGTTGCCGATCTCGATGCCACCCGCGCGCAGGGTCGCCAGGTCACGGGCGTCGAGCTGGGCCCGGACCGGCAACGGGCCCCCGGACCCGGCCCGGAGCTCGGCGAGGGTCGCCACCCGCTCCGCGTCGGGCACGGACTTGAGCCGGCGGATCTCAGCGGCGGCCTCGGGCCCGAGGTGGGCTTCGACCTCCTGCCACCAGCACGGCGTGGTGGTGCCGATCAGGCCCGCGACCACGAAGCAGATCCCCTCGAGGCCGCGGGCCCGGGTCTCGGGGAGCGCCTGGGTGAGGACGGTGGGGTCGCCGTCGTCGAAGGTGATCAGGACCGCGCCGTCGGGGATGTCGTCGGCGAGCAGCTCGGCGACGGTGACGGGTCGTAGCAGCTCGCAGACCACGTCGAGCTGGCGGCCGAACGCGGCCCGGTCGGGGACGTCGTGGTAGGCGAGCACGGCCAGCCGGCCCCGGTGGGCCAGGCGGGAGACCGCCTGGAGGGGAGTGCGCCGCAGGACGGCATCGAGCCCGGTCATCGTCGGGCCAGGGTCCGGGTGGGGCGGGCCGCCACCTGCGCGTAGAGCTCGGCCATGCGGTCCATGATCGCCTCCAGCTCGAAGCAGGTCGCGAACCGTCGCCTGCCCCGGGCCCCGAGGTCGGCGCGCAGGTCCTCGTCGGCCAGGAGCATCGCCAGGGCGTCGCCCAGGGAGCCCGGGTCGGCTGGCGGCACGTAGACGGCCGCGTCGGCGGCGACCTCGCGGGTGACCGCCAGGTCCGTGGTCACGATGGGGGCGCCGAGGCCCATGGCCTCGATCAGGGCCCCACCGAGTCCCTCGTAGCGCGAGGGGAAGGCGAAGGCGTCCGCGGCGACCAGCAGGTCGGGCACGTCGTCCACGTGGCCGAGCAGGGCGATGTGGCGCTCGTGTCCCGAGGCGTCGACGGCCCGCTGGAGCTCGGCGCTGGCCGAGCCCTGGCGGCCGGCGAGCACCAGCCGGGCGTCGACCCCCCGGTCCCGCAGCGAGGCGAACGCCCGCACCAGGCTCACGTGGTCCTTCTGGAACTCCTGGCGCCCGACCGCGAGCACCATCGGGGTGCCCTCGGCGAGCCCGAGGCGATGTCGGACCGTGCCCCGGCGCTCGGGGCCCGGCTCCCCGAGCCTCCCCCGGGACCGGCCCCGGGGGATCACGGTGATGCGCTCGGGCCGCAGCCCCAGGCGGTCCACGGCGGCGTCGGCCACGGCTCGGGTGATGGCGTGGAAGTGGTCGGTGAGCAGCCGGCCCGAGCCTCCGTCGACCAGGCGTGCCGCCTCCAGCTTCCAGCGGCGCAGGCGAGGGTCGTCGTGTCGGCTGGGCGAGTAGGACGTGTTGACCAGGCTGGTCAGCACGGGGGTGGCGGTCCGGGCGGCGGCGAGGCGGCCGGCGAGATCGGCCTCGAAGATGGCGGTGTGCACCACCGCGGGTCGGCGGGCCCGGATCAACCGGCGCAGCGCCGCCACCTTGTGGGCCAAGTTGGGGCCGTCGAGGTGGTGGACGGTGGCGTCGACCTGGGCCTCGACCCCGACCCGTCGACGGAAGAGGCAGGCCACCTCCACATCGACGCCCCGGCGGCGGAGGGGCTCGATCGACTCGGCGGTGGAGCGCTCGGCGCCGCCGGTCCCGAGACCGTTCAGCACCGCCAGCACCCGGGTCACCGGTACCCCAGTCGGGCGGCGGTGCGGCTCTGGCGCCGGATGCGCGCCGCCAGCTGCGGGTGGGGGTGGCTGGCCGGGGGCCGGATGCGCACCCGGCTGCGGCCGAGGTCGGCGCCGAGGAAGTCGCCGATCTCACGCAGCATCGCGTCGGGCTCCTCGAACCAGCGCTCGTAGCGGACCGCGAGCACGTTCGAGCGCCGCAGGTGGGGGAGGGCGTGCTCGTAGACGGCGTCGTACATGCCGAGGCGGCGGTCCGCGGCGTCGTCGTAGCGGTCCGCCAACCGGCGGTTGAGGTCGCGGGTGAACGTGGTGTCGTAGTCGTAGCCCCGGGCGAGACGGCCGCCGGTGTGAACGAAGGAGTGCAGCACCTCGGCCGGGTCCCGGAGGCACACCAGGAACTTCGTGTCCGGCAGCCGACCGAGCAGCTGCCAGTAGCTGGGCCACTTGACGCCGACGAGGGTTCGGGGTCCGGCCTCGACCGCGTAGGCCTGCTCGCCGTCGCGCTGCCACTCCACGGCACCGTCGGCGAGCAGGCGGTCGATGCGGAGCCGGCCCTGGCGTAGCTCCCCGGCGTCGAGCTCGTCCCGGATCGACCCGAACAGCTGGCGCGGGGTCTGCTGCAGCCCGGCCCAGGGCTCCATCACCGTGCACATCACCGGCGGCTGGTGCAGGGCCGCGGTCAGCAGGGCGGTCCCCGAGCGGGGGCAACCGCAGATCAGCACGTCCCGGGGCCCGGGGGCCACGGCCGCGGTGACCGCCGCCGGCTCCAGGGTGCAGCCGGCGAGGGTGCGATGCCAGCGGCGATGCCGCGGCGACGCCACCCGCAGGACCCCGGAGGTCATCGGCCGCAGCTGGTGGAGCAGGCGCGCGTTCACGGGTGAGCTCGCCTCAGCCCGTGCGGGGGAGGCTCGCCAGGTCGTCGGGGAGGCCCGACCCCGGCGCCGGGAGCGCGGGCGCGCTGGCGACCCGCCGGAGATCGGCTGCGGTCCAGCGGACGCTGTCGAGCGCAGCCGAGCCCAGGGGATCGACGGCGACGTGGCTGATGAGGGGATGGGCGGGCCGGTGGTCGAGCTCGCCGCCGCCCAGCAGGACTTCGTGCAGCTTCTCGCCGGGGCGCAGCCCGGTGTAGACGATGTCGACGTCGCGTGCGGCCTGGGCCGCCAGGCGGCGAGCGACGTCGTCGATGCGGACCGGCTCGCCCATGTCGAGCACCAGGGCCTCGCCGTCGCTGCCGATGGCGCCGGCCTGGATCACGAGCTGGACCGCCTCCTCGACCAGCATGAAGTAGCGGGTGACGTCGGGGTGGGTCACGGTGAGCGGGCCGCCGGCGTCGATCTGCTTGCGGAACGCCTCGAGCACCGATCCCCTGCTGCCCAACACGTTGCCGAAGCGCACGCTCAGGTAGGTGCCCGACGTCTCCCGGGCGACACCGGCGGTGAGCCGCTCGGCGATCCGCTTGGTGTAACCGAGCACGCTCGTCGGGTCGGCGGCCTTGTCGGTGCTGACGTTCACGAACCGGCGGACCCCGGCCCGCTTGGCCCCGTGGAGCAGGTTCAGCGTCCCCCAGACGTTGGTCTTGGCCCCTTCGTCGGGATAGAGCTCGAGCAGCGGCAGGTGCTTGAGCGCGGCCGCGTGGAAGACCACGTGGGGCCGGTGCTC
This sequence comes from Acidimicrobiales bacterium, assembly GCA_041636995.1. Classification (GTDB taxonomy): domain Bacteria; phylum Actinomycetota; class Acidimicrobiia; order Acidimicrobiales; family UBA8592; genus JBFINV01. The sequence goes on from JBFKRY010000001.1 coordinate 46,074, forward strand.
GGCGAAGACCTCCTCGATCCGGTCGGCATCGCGGATGTCGGCGACGACCAGGTTGCGGCTGTCGAGCATGGCCCGGCCCTCGATCGACATCTGCACCGCGTGCAGCGCCGACTCGTCGCGGTCGAGCATGATCAGCCGCTCGGGTCCGAACCGGTGCAGCTGGCGGCACAGCTCCGAGCCGATGGAGCCGCCGGCCCCGGTGACCAGCACTCGCTGGCCGCACACGTAGCCGGCGATCTGCTCCACGTCGGTGGTGATCTCGTGGCGTCCGAGCAGGTCGCGCTCGTCGACCGGTCTGATGTCGGAGAGGGTGACGTTCTCGGCGATCATGCCGTCGACCCGGGGCAGGACCGAGACCTGCAGCGCGGCCTCGAGCGCCAGGTTGGACAGCTCGCGCACCAGCGCGCCGTTGGCGCTCGGGATGGCGATGACGAGATGCTCGGCTCCCGAGGTCCGGGCCACCTCGGCGAGCTGGGCTCGGCCGCCGACGACGGGCACGCCCATGACCCGGAGCTGTTGCTTGGCGGGGGCGTCGTCGAGCAGCGCCACCGGGTAGTAGGGGCTGTCGGGGTTGCGCAGCATCGCGGTCACCAGCTGGATGCCGCCCTCGCCGGCGCCGAACACCAGCACCTTGGCGGCCTGGTCCTTGGAGGGCCGCAGCCGCCGGTCGATGAAGAACCGCCAGGTGTAGCGGCTCAGGCCCATGCACAGCATGGCGAAGACGCCGCCGGCGATGCCGACCGACACCGGGAGGAGGCGGGGCTCGTACGCCCAGCGCGACACCGCGAAGAGAATGACGGTCACCAGCATCGCGGCCCGGGCCACCGCGGCCACCTCCTCGAAGCTGCCGAAGCGCCACCGGCCGATGTAGAGGCCGAACGCGAAGCCAGAGCCCGCCTGCAGGATGGCGGCCAGCGCGAAGGCGGTGAAGACGGACCGGCCGCTCCAGGCCCCGAGGTCGAACTCGAAGCGCAGCAGGATGGCCGCCCAGATCCCGGCGAACCAGGCGCTCAGGTCGATCAGGGCCTGGACCCAGCTCCGGTGGCGGGCCAGCGCACGCATTGCGGCCGAGCGGCGAGCGCCGATCTCGCGTGTGCTGTGTCCCACTGCGGTTGCTCCTCGGACTGTCCCGGGTCCGATCCGACAGGGCGATCGCACCCTGCGATCGCATCCTGCGATGGCGTCATGCGATCGCAGGCCTGGTCGGACGAGTCCCGACCTCGACCGACGGTAGTTGTCGGCGATTCGCGACTCGCGTATCCCCCATCGGCACCACGGCCTGGGCCTTGAGGCTCATGACTCTCGTGCCGACGGGGTGAGGGTGAGCGAGCTCGTCACCGGCCACGGGTACCATCGGGCGACCGTGAGAGCCGCGCCGGCGCCCGCCCATGCTGCCACCCGCCGCCTCGACAGCGATCTCGCAGCCGTGGCCGCCCTGGTGGTGGTGGGCGCGGTGCTGGCTGTCCTGGACGACGCGTCCCCCGTGGGCGTGCCGCTCGCCGACGGGCTGTGGCGGGCGGCGCTGGGCGCGCTGGTGGTGGCCTGCAGCGCCTTCGGCACGCCCGTCGCCGCGATCGTCAGCGCCACCCTGGCGGCTGCGGGGACCTCGGACGCATCGCTGATCACCGTGGGGGTGGTGGCCATCGGGGCGGCCACGCTGGGAGCGTCGCGGTTCCCCGAGCTCCACGCGTTCGGCGCCGCCGCGGGCCTGGGCGTCTCCTGGGTCGTGTTCCGGCTGCCCTACGACCAGTTCCTCGGGGTCTCGACCCTGGTGGCGCTGGTCATCGTGGCCCCGGTGGTCGCCAGTGCCTGGTACTGGGGCCCGGTCCTCTTGGTCCAACTCATCGGCTGGCTCACCACGCTGCTCGCCCTGGTGGCCGTGGTCGGCGGGGGCGGGCTCGCCCTGGCCGCCTACGACGCCCGGTCCGAGCTGAACCAGGCCGCTGATCTCGTCGACGACGCCCTTGGCGCGTTCCGCGACGGCGACGAGCAGCGAGCCCGGGAGCTGCTCGCCGAGGGCGTCGATGCCCTGCACCGGGCCGACGACGCGGCATCGAAGCCGTGGCTCCAGCTCAACCGGGCGGTGCCGGGCCTGGGCCAGCACGCCACCGCGCTGCAGCGCATCTCGTCGCACGGCGTCGACACCGGCGTTGCCGCCCTCGACGTCCTCGACGACCTCGACCAGCGCTCGCTCACCATTCGGGCCGGGCGGGTCGACGTCGCCGCGGTGCGTTCGGTCGAGCCGACCGTGGTCGGCCTGGCGACCACGGCCGAGGAGGCCCACCGTCGGCTCTCCGAGGCCCGCTCACCCTGGCTGATCGGACCCATGGCCCGCGCCGTCGACGATGCCACCGCGGAGCTGGACGGCATCACCCGGTCGGCCCGGCGGGCCGCCGATGCCGTCTCCCTGGCGCCCGCGATGCTCGGCGCCGACGACCCCCGGGCCCACCTGGTGCTGTTCGCCACCCCCGCGGAGCTGCGGGGATCGGGCGGGCTGGTGGGCAATTGGGCGCTGATCGCGGCCGACGGCGGAGCCCTGCGCCTCGCCGGTGTGGGCCGGGTGGAGGATCTGAACCGGTCGCTGGCCGGGGTCGGGGTGACCCTCACCCGGCCGGCGGGCTACGTGGCCCACTACGGCGCCTACTCCATCGAGACCGAGTTCCAGGACATCACGCTGAGCCCGAACTACCCCGACGTGGCCGCGGTGGCCGCGCAGCTCTTCGAGGCCGCCGAGGGGATCCCGGTGGACACGGTCATGCTCGTCGACCCCGACGCCATCGCCGCGCTCCTCCGGCTCACCGGGCCGGTCACCGTCGGCGAGCGCACGCTGACCGCTGCCACCGCCCGCGACTTCCTGCTGCTGGGTCAGTACGAGGAGCTCGACGACGAGGCCGAGCGGGTGGCATTCCTCGAGCGGCTCCTCGAGCGGACCTTCAGCCGGCTCCTGGCCGTCGACTTCCCGGACCCGTGGGACCTCGACGAGATCTTCGCCGAGGTCGTGGCCGAGGACCGCCTGGTCCTGTCCGCAATCGACCCCGAAGAGCAGGCGTTGCTGCTCGACCTCGGCATCGGCGGGTCCTTCCCCCAGCCCGCGGGGGACCTGCTCGGCGTGGTGACCCAGAACGGAGGGCAGAACAAGATCGACACGTTCCTGCAGCGGCACATCTCCTATGACGCCGACCTCGACCCGGCCACCGGGCGCATCGACGCCACGGTCACCGTCGAGCTCACCAACCTGGTCAGCGACCTGTCGCTGCCGGAGGCGGTGGTGGGCAACAACGACCAGGGCTACGACCTCGGGACCAACGTGTCGCTCCTCACCGTCTACAGCCCGCACCGTCTGGTCGGCGCCTCGGTCGACGGCGAGGAGGTCGGGTTCCGCGCCGCCGACGAGCTGGGGGTCCGGGCCTACTCCCGCCTGGTCGAGATCCCGGCCGGGACCACCGTGGTGGCGGAGCTGCGCCTCGAGGACGTGCTCGACCTGTCGGAGCGCTACCTGCTCGACGTCCCGGTGCAGCCGGCGGTGTCGCCCGACACCTTCGACGTGCGGATCTCGGTGCCGCCCTCGGCCTCGATCGGGGGCGACCGGGGTCCGTGGACCTGGTCGGTCGCCACCTCGGCCGACGCCCGGGTCGAGGTCCCCATCGACATGGGGGGCTGAACCCTCGCCGGGGCTCAGTATCAGCCGGCAGCTGCCGATGGCTAACTAACGTCTAGTGCCGTGGGCACCCCCCGCCACCTGCGTCGTCGCCCGCGCCGAACGAGTCTGGGACACACCTTGAGATCGCTGATCATCGCGGCCGTCGTGCTGACCTTGCTGGCCGCGGCACCCGCAGCCGGGCAGGGCTACGACCCGCCCGGCACCATCGTGGTCACCCCGCCCACGGTGGCCCCGGGCGACCTGGTCAACGTGGCGGTCACGGGCTGCCAGCCCGCACCCGGGCAGGTCGACGTGGTGATCGACGGCATCGTCGTCGGCCAGGCCGACGTCGACGCCTCCGGCTCCTTCAGCGCCGACTTCCGGGTGCCCCTCGAGGCCGCAGGCGAGGTCCTGGTCGAGGTTCGCTGCGGCAACGGGGTGCTGTCGTCGGTCATCGACGTCCAGATCCCCGACCTGCCGTTCCAGGACGACGGCGGCGGCCCGCCCCTGCCCATGACGGGCACCGGCGCGGTGCGGATGCTGGCCCAGCTGGGGGCCGCGCTGGTCGGCCTGGGCTGCCTGCTGGTGCTGCTGGTGAGCCGCCGGCGCAGTGCCGACGAGACGGCCGAGGAGGCGGTGGCGGCGCGCCATGGCTGAGCGAGTCACCGTCGTCGGACAGGGCTACGTGGGCCTGCCCCTGGCCATGGCGGCCGTCGAAGCAGGCTACGTCGTGGTGGGCTTCGACATCGACAGCGAGCGAGTTGCCGGCCTCAACGCGGGTCGTAGCCACGTCGAGGACGTGGACCCGGCGCGCCTACGCGCCGCGCTGGACCTGGGGCGCTACTGCGCGAGGTCGGAGCCGGCGGAGCTCGAGCCCTTCGACTACGCCGTCATCTCCGTACCGACACCGCTGCGCGAGGGCGCCCCGGACATGCGGCACATCGAGCGGGCGGCAGCCACGCTGGGGCCGCTCACCAGGCCCGGGTCCACGGTGATCCTCGAGTCGACCACCTACCCGGGCACCACCGACGAGCTGGTCCGGCCCATCGTCGAGGCCGCCAGCGGGCTGGTGGCCGATCGCGACTTCTACCTCGGCTACAGCCCGGAACGGATCGACCCCGGCAACACCGTCCACACCCTGGAGACCACGCCCAAGGTGGTCTCGGGGCTGGGGCCGGCGTCGCTGGCCCGGGTCCAGCGGTTCTACGACAAGTTCGTCCACCAGACGGTGCCGGTCGGTTCCACCCGGGTGGCCGAGCTCACCAAGCTGCTCGAGAACACCTTCCGCCACGTGAACGTGGCGCTGGTGAACGAGCTGGCGATGTTCGCCCACGACCTCGGCATCGACGTCTGGGAGGCCATCGATGCGGCCTCCACCAAGCCCTTCGGGTACATGCGGTTCACTCCGGGGCCCGGGGTCGGAGGTCACTGCTTGCCCGTCGACCCCTCCTACCTCTCCTGGCAGGTGCGCCAGCACCTGGGCCGGTCCTTCCGCTTCGTCGAGCTCGCCAACGACGTGAACGAGCACAAGCCCGACTACGTGGTCCGCCGGCTCGTGCATGCCATGAACGACCGGGGGCTGGCCCTGCGGGGCCGGCGGGTGCTGTTGCTCGGCATGGCCTACAAGCGCAACACCGGCGACGCCCGCGAGAGCCCCTCGGAAAAGGTGGCCAGAGCCCTGCTCGACCTGGGGGCCCACGTGCGAGCCTGCGAGCCCCACGTCGACCCTCGCCAGATCCCCGAGGGCGTCGAGGTGGTGCCCTGCAACGCTGCCGAGCTCCGCGCAGCCGACGCGGTGGTGCTCCTCGTCGACCACGACGCCTTCGACCTGGACCTGGTCGCTCGCGAAGCGGGCTACGTCCTCGACTGCAAGCGCGCCATCCCCGGCGGAGGCGCGGGGGCCATCACCGGGAAGGACGTGGAGCATCTCTAGTCTGAGGCTCTCCGGCGCCCCTGCGGTGCCGCGCACCGTCTCGTCACCGATCGCCGACCGGCCCCGCTGCTGACCCATGGAACCAGCGTTCTACTTGCGTGTCATCCGGCTCCGCTGGAAGATCATCGCCCTGTTCGTGATCCTGGGCGCGCTCGTCGGATTGGGCTTCACGATGCTCGAGAGCCGCGACGAGGGCGAGGAGATCACCTACTGGCTGGCGAAGCACAAGCTGATCGTCACCAACAGCGCGGTGGAGGACGGCCGGTTCCCGAACCTCCTGCAGACCGCGCTCCTGGTCACCGGGGGCGACGTCCCGGCGGCGATCGCCGACGAGCTCGATCGCAGCGAGACCGAGCTGACCAGCCAGGTGCGCACCATCACCGACCTGGAGGTGAACGTCATCGAGATCTCCGCGGTGTCCCTGGATCCCGCGGACGCCGAGCTCGTCGCCGACACCTTCGCCGCCGCGCTCGTCGCCTTCCTGGAGGAGCGCGACGGTGAGACCTACGCCGCCACCCTCGACGCCGCGACGGCGGAGGTGGCCTCCATCGGCGAGCGGCTGAAGACGATCGACCAACGCATCGTCGAGCTGGAGGACGAGCTCGACGACCTGCGAGACCCACCCGAGCCCCCGGTGCCCGACGCCACCGATCCCGGAGCTGCCGCAGACGCGGCGGAGGCGGAGGCGGCACGCAGCGCGGCCATCGACGGGGTCAGCGAGGAGCTGCGCTCGCTGCGCATCGAGCGCGAGAGCAGGGCCTCGCTCTACGAGGCTGCGCTCGCCGACCTCGACGCCCTCGAGCGCACCGGCGCGCCGCCGCCGCTGCTCGAGACCCTCGACACCGTGGCCCCCTTCCAGATCGGGCCGAAGCTGTACAACCTGCGGATCGAGCAGGGCCGGGAGGGCCGGAACAACTTCAACTCCCGCAACGTCGACGACGGGTCCGGTGGCGGCCTCCGCCTGGGCGAGACGGTGTCGAACCCCGTGGTCCGCACCGCGCTCGGAGGCGTCGCCGGTCTGCTGTTGGGCATCGGGGCCGTCCTGCTGCACCTGCGGTTCGACCCCCGGCTGCGGACCAAGGCCGAGGTGGAGGAGGCCTTCGACCTGCCGGTGCTGGCAGAGATACCGAAGTTCGGCCCTCGCGAGACCAAGCGCCTCGAGCTGCATGCGGTCACTAGGCCCCGCAGCGTGGTGACCGAGGCCTACCGGATGGTGCGCTCGGCGCTCCTGTTCGCGAGGGCCACCGCCGAAGCCCCGCTCACCAGCACCACGAACGGCCACGGCCACGGCGACGGCGACGGCGACGGCCCCGCCACGACGTCGGATGGGCCGGCGCCGGCAGGGCGGGAGATGCGGGTCGTCATGATCACGTCACCCGGGCCGTCGGAGGGCAAGACCACCACTACCGCCAATCTCGCGGTGGTGCTCGCCGAGGCCGGCTACGAGGTGCTGGTCGTCAACTGTGACTACCGGCTGCCCAAGCTGCACAAGTTCTTCGATCGACCCCACGAGACCCGCCGCACCATCGACACCGGCGTGCCCGGGGTCACGCTGGTCGCCGACGTCCTCCCCCCGGGGGCCACCAACCCCACCACCGTGGTCGAGTCGCAACGGCGCCTCATCTGCAAGGCCCGGGAGCGCTACGACGTGGTGCTGCTCGACACCGCGCCGCTGCTCGCCACCAACGACGCCCTGTCGCTGCTGCCCGTGGTCGACCTGCTGTTGCTGGTCGCCGCCGAGGGCAAGACCGATCGCGAGGCCGCGGTGGAGTCCATCGACCTGCTGCGGCGCCGCCGGGCCAACCTGGCCGGCGTGATCCTCACCGGGTCGTCGGGCTTCGGCCGCAGCCGCTACTACTACAAGTACCGCTACGGGAGCTACTACGAGCCCAGCGGCGACGCCCGGCCGGTCCCCGTCGACGACACCGAGCCCGCGACCCGAGCCGCGCACGCCGCGGCGTCCCGCAACTGAGCCGGCTGGCGCGCCGGGAGCGCGGCTCGTCAGCCGATGACCAGCTGGTGGCTGCGCAGCTCGGTGAGGAGCGCGGCCACGTCGCGCTGCACCTGGTCCTCGGGGTGGTCGAAGGCCGACGACAGCTCGCGAGCCAGCTCGGCTTCGGGCACGTTGCCGTCGAGGAGCTGCCAGACCACCCCCGCCAGGGCGTCGAGGGCGACGACCGCGTCGGTGGGGGGATGGTGGACCACCACCCCGTCGGCGCACACCACACCCACTGCGCCGGGCGCCGCGGCAGGCCCGACCGGCTCACCGGCTCGGAGCACGGGCTCGAGCCGGCGAACCGGCGAGGGTGAGGGGGCGGGCCGGGCCACGACCGCCTCGAGGATCGCCACCGCCTGGTCGAGGTCCCGCTGGTCGAGGCGCACCCGCTGACACCGGGCCGCGAGCCTGGCCAGGGTCTCGAGTGCGTGGCCGTCCCCGTCCAGCTGGTCCTGGCAGTTGATGGCCAGCTCCACCACCGTCTCGGTCACCCCCAGCTCGGTGCAGGACGTCTCCCGCTCGGGGACGTACCGGGCGAACACCAGCGCTGCGGGCTCGGCCGAGGCCAGCCGGGTCCCGCCGAGATCCTCGGGCCGCAGGTACCAGCGGGTCTGGTGGGCGGACAGGGTCCAGCGGTCGTAGTCGGCGGCGATCAGGGGCCGGCTGGCGGCCTTGATGGTGAGGGGCTTGGCGTAGCCGTGGGCGGTGCCGTGCTCGTCGAGGCTCACCAGCTCGTCGCTGAGGTAGCCGAAGCCGGCGGCGCAGGCCGCGGCGGCCAGGGTGGTCTTGCCGGCGCCGGGAGGGGCCGGCAGGATGGCGCAGCCGGCCCGGCCCGGGGGCACGACCGCGGCAGCGTGGATGTTGACCTCACCGACGCGCGACAGGACCGCCTCCCGGTTGCACCACGCCACCAGGTGATCGAGCACGTTCGCCGGGTCGACGCTGCCGTAGCGGAGCTGGTCGTCGATGGTGAGGGTGTACCGGTCGCCGGGCTGACCACCGAGGACGGCCTGGTGCTCGCCGGCGCGGTCGGTACGCAGCCCGGCGAAGCTCTCGGCCACGAGCCGGCGCACCCGATCGTCGTCGATGCGGACCGCCACGGTGGTGGCACCGACGGCGAGCACGAGCGGCTCCGGCGGGGCTGACGCCATCGTGGGAGTATCGCTCGGCGGCCGCCGGCGTCGGGCGATACTGGAGGCATGGACGCGCCGGTGCTGGCCCGTGCGCCCGGGGTGCTGTGGCGGCGGACGTTGCGGGGGGTCCTGGTGGCTGCTCCGGGCGAGGAGGAGCCGCTGCTGGTGACCGCGCCCGGCGACGTGGTCTGGGATCTCCTCGAGCAGCCGCGCACCCGCGAGGAGCTGGTGGACGCGCTGGCCAGATCCTTCGATGCCGAGCCCGGTCGCATCGAGTCCGACCTGGCCCCGGTGCTCGCGGCGCTGCTCGAACGAGGCGCGCTCACGCTCAGAGGTGGAGGCGGCGGCTGAGGTCGCTCGCGAAGCGCTGGTGGGGGTCGACGCGCCGGCGAACCGCCTGCCACTCCGGGAGCCGGGGATACATGACGGGGACCAGCGCCGGGTCGAGGCGGGCGTCCTTGGCCAGGTACACCCGTCCGCCGCAGTCGGCCACCAGGCGATCCAGCTCGTCGAGCTCTGCGGCCAGCCCGGGGTGGCGTGCTGGCATGTCGACGGCGAGGGTCCAGCCCTCGAGGGGAAACGAGAGGGGCCCGGGGTTGGCGGGCCCGAACCGCTTGAGGACGGCGAGGAAGCACGGGGTGGCGCTGGCGGTGAGGGCCTCGACGCACCGGGACAGCACCGCCTCGGCGCCGTCGGGCACCACCATCTGCCACTGCACGAGCCCGCCCGAGCCGTAGACGCGGTTCCAGTCCCGGACCCCGTCGAGGGGATGGAAGTACCGGCCGATCGACTGCACCTCGCCCTCGCGCCGCCGGGGGGAGATCCTGAACCAGGCCTCGTTGAACGCCCGCACGGTCGCCGAGGTGAGTAGGCCGTCGGGCAGCCGGCGCGGCGTGGGGAGCGCGGGGCCCGGCTCGTACTGCAGCGGGACCCTGGCGTCGCTGCCGGCCAGCTCGTGCCGGCGGGCGAACCGGGCGGTGGTCAGGATCGATCGCCCCACCCGCCTGGCCATCAGGTCGACCCAGGCGACCGAGTAGGGGGCGGTCCGATCGACCTCGATCATCGCCGCCAGCAGCTCGTCGAGGTCGTCCAGACGCAGGGTGTCCACCAGCAGCCGGCTGGTCTCGATCGGCACCAGCCGGAGGGTGGCCTCGACGATCACCCCGGTCAGCCCGAGCCCGCCGGCGGTCGCCCAGAAGAGCTCCGGGTCCGTGGTCGGGGAGCACCGCACCACCGCGCCGTCGCCGAGCACCAGGGTGAGGTCGTCGAGGTGGCTGCAGAACGTCCCGTCGACGTGGTGGTTCTTGCCGTGGATGTCCGCGGCGACGGCTCCGCCCACCGTGACCTGACGGGTGCCCGGGGTGACGGGCACGAACCAGCCGGCGGGGACGATCCGGCGCAGCAGCGCCTCGATGGAGACGCCGGCGCCGGTGGTGATGCGACCCCGTTGGTCCGGCCGGGCGACGTCGGTCAGCGCGGTCATGTCGAGGACGTGGCCTCCGGCACAGGCGGCCTGGTCCCCGTAGCTGCGGCCCAGGCCGCGTGCGATCGTCGGCGCCCGGGCGGCCCGGACGTCGGACGTGACCATCTCGGGGCTGGTCGGCCTCGACACCGTGGCCCGCGACCAGACGGCGCGACCCCAGCCGGAGAGCAGCTGCTCAGGCATGGACGGCCAGGGCGTAGACGACGACCCAGGCAGCGGCGATCAGCTGGAACACCCGATCGCCGAGCACGATGTCCTCGGGATCCTCGCCCAGGCCCAGGTCGAGGGCCGCCGAGTAGCGGGCCAGCGCCGCCGTGAAGGGCACCAGCGACACCGCCGCGAGCCAGCCGACCGCCCGATCCTGGGCGACGACCCAGAGGGCGTAGGCCACGACCGCGGACCCGGCCGTGGCAGCCTGGAAGGCTCGCAGCCCCGCCGCGCTGTAGTGGCGGAGCACCCGCCGGCCACCGGCGCCCGCGGTGCGCCTCAGCTCGGCGCTGCGCTTGCCCGCCACCACGAACAGCGACGCGGAGCAGACCACGACCACGAACCAGGCCGACAGCGGGGTGTCGGTGGCGGCGCCGCCGGCCACCGCGCGCAGGATGAAACCGGCCGCGATCGGGGCCAGCTCCAGCCAGGGCACGTGCTTGAGGCCAGCGGAGTAGGCGGCGTTGATCGCCAGGTACCCGGCGATCACCAGGCCCAGCTCGACGGCCAGGGCGAAGGCGGCGGCCAGGGCCAGCAGCGCCAGGATGGGGGCGATCGTCCGGGCGCTGCGCACGGAGATCTCGCGCGCCGCCACCGGTCGGTGCCGCTTGGTCGGGTGGGCCCGGTCCACGGCCACGTCCACCACGTCGTTCAGGAGGTAGGTGGCCCCGGACGCCATGATGAAGATGGCCACCCCCGCCAGCGCTCGCACCAGCACGTCGGGCTCGTCGAGGGTGCCGGCCGCTGCGGGGGCGGCCAGCACCAGCACGTTCTTGATCCACTGCCGGGGCCGCAGCGCCCGGACCAGGCTGGCCGGCGCCAGGGCGGTCATCGGCTCAGCCTCCGCCAGAGGGGGGCGGGCAACCGGCTCAGCACCACGAACACCCAGCGCAGGATCGGCGGCGACCACGCCACCCGGTCTCGGCGGCGCAGCCCTCGGACCACGTCGGCGGCCACGGCTGCGGGAGTGGTGGCGAAGGGGGCCTCGGGCCGGCCCGCGGTCATCCTGGTGCGCACGAAGCCCGGCCGGACGATCATCACCTCGACCCCCGAGCCGTGCACCGCGTCGGCGAGGCCCTGCGCGAAGCCGTCGAGCCCTGCCTTCGATGCACCGTACGCGGCGTTCTCCGCCCGGACCCGCACCGCGGCCACCGAGCTGAGCACGACGAGGGTTCCCTGGCCCTGGCGGACCAGGGCTCGGGCGGCGGCGTGGGCCGCGGTCATGGCCCCGACGGTGTTGGTCCGGGCGAGCGCGGCCGTGGATGCCGGATCGGCGGCGACGTCGAATGGCTCGCCGAGCACGCCGAAGGCCACCAGCACCAGGTCGACGGGGCCTGCGGCGTCCAGGACCCGGTCGGCCGCGGCGACGTCGTCGGCGTCGAAGGCGACCACCTCGCACTGCACCCCGCGGGCTTCGAGCGCTCGGGCCCGCGACGCGGCCATGCCGGTGTCGCGCGCCGCCAGGACGACGCGTTCGAGGCGGCGCTCGGCCAGCGCCGCGATGATCGCCTCGGCGATCTCGGAGCTCCCGCCGAGCACCAGCGCCGACTGGACCGCGCCGGTGGCGTCACGCATCGTGGTTCCCATCGGCCGTCATGCCCCGTGATCGAGGGCGCGGTCCTGCGTCCGTCGGCACGGGCTGCCCCAGCACCGTCTCGACCAGCACCGTCTGCCCCAGCACCGTCTCGACCAGCACCGTCTCGACCAGCACCGTCTCGACCAGCACCGTCTGCTCCAGCACCGTCTGCTCCAGCACCGTCTGCTCCAGCACCGTCTGCTCCAGCACCGTTTGCTCCAGCACCGTCTGCTCCAGCACCGTCTGCTCCAGCACCGTCTCCACCCGGACAGTGTGTCCGGTTCGGCTCCCGTGGTGACGGAGGGGACTTCGCGGCTAGCGATCCGGGCGGCGGCGCCGGTCGTGGGGCCTCCGGCGCCTGGGTCCGGGCGAGGGACGTCGGCGCTTCACCAGATACTGCGCCTCGTCGGCCTGGCTCAGCAGCTCGGACGGCGAGTCGGCCCGCGCCGCGTAGGCGATCCCGCAGGACAGCCCCACCCCGGCGGGCACCGAGCGCCGCACCTGCTCGGCTGCCTCGCGGGCCAGGTGCTGGGCGTGGAGCAGCCCGCCGGTGCGCACCAGCAGGCAGAACTCGTCGCCGCCCAGCCGAGTGGCCAGGGCGTCGTGGTCGGCCGCCAGGCCCCGCAGCACCAGGGCCACCGCCCGCAGGACGTCGTCGCCGGCGCCGTGGCCCCGGGTGTCGTTGACCCGCTTGAGACCGTCGACGTCGCACATCACCAGCGCCGCGTCGGCTCGGGTCGACGGCGGGCCCTCGTACAGCTGCGCCAGCTCGATCTCGAGGCGCCGGCGGTTGGCGAGCCCGGTGAGCTCGTCGCCGTGGGCCAGCAGGTCGAGGCGCTGGCGATCGCGGGCCCGGAGGACGGTGGTCTCCAGACCGGCGGCCAGCTCGGTCAGGGGTCTCACATCGAGGTCGTCGCCGTCGCCGATCGCCCAGGCGATGCCCCAGAGGCCGTCTGCCCGCACGGGCACCACCACCAGCCGGTCCCGGCCCCACACCGTGGTGGCCACACCCCGGAGCTCGCGCAGCGAGTCGGGCAACCCGAACGCCGAGCGGCCGGCGCTCTCGCCGGCCACGTGGACGGGCATCAGCAGGGTGCCCTCGACCCGGTGCACCCCGACCGCCCGGACCGGCGCCGCGGCCCGAGTGGCCTCCACCAGCACCGACGCGGTGCGGATCGGGTCGCCCATGGTCTCGACCAGCGACCCCAGGCGCCGGAGGGGCTCGCCGTGGGGATCGGTGGTCACCTGCTCGACGATGGCGGTCGCCATGCCGGCGGTGGCCGCCTCCACCACGCTCCTGACGTCGCTCGATCGGAGCAGGTCGAAGGCCTGGTCGGACAGGTCCACGTCGAGGCTGGTGCCGGCGCTGTCCTTCATCAGCTCGATACGGCGCTCCCAGTCGATCGGGGTGGCCCGGCGGGTGCCGACGAGCAGGTCGGTGAGGGCCACCACCCGGGCGCCCAGGGGGATCTCGTGGCCGGCCAGGCCGGCCGGTACCCCGGCACCGTCGACGCGCTCGTGGCGGTGGCTCACCGCGTCGGCGGTGGCTTCGAGCCCGGCGATGGCTCGCAGCAGGTTGCCGCCCCGCTCGGCGGCCTCGCCGCCGGGGAGGCGTAGCACCACCCGCCCGATGTCGGCGAGCAGGCACGCGGTCAGCGCGGTGGCCCGGTCGGGGGCGGCGAGGTGCCGGGTCAGCAGGTCGGCGAGCACCACCCTGCGGGCTGCGTGGCGCCCTGCCCGTGGGCGCACGCTGGCGATGGTGTGGAACAGCGCGATGGCAGCGAGGGCTGCCGGGTCGGTGCTGTCGGTGTCGTCGCCCGTGTCGGTCATGTTCGCCCGCGGGGCCGGCGTGTGGGGGTTCACGGCCCGCGCGGACAGTAGCAGTCGACAGGGTGGGTAGCATCGATCCAGTGAGCACGAGAATGCTGATCCTGGCGTCGCTGGTGTGCGGGCTGGCGATCCTGGTGGCGTTCACGGTGCAGGTGCTGCTGGCGTCGTGAGGTGATCGGGTGCCGGGTGGGGCACCGTGGGCCGGGTGCCGGCTGGGCACGATCGGTCGCGTGCCCAATGGGCACCGTGGATAGAGTCGGACCCATGTCCAACGACGGAACCACCTTCGACCTGGTCGTCATCGGCGGTGGGCCCGGCGGGTACGGCGCCGCGTTGTACGGCGCCGCCGCAGGCCTGAACGTGGCGCTGGTGGAGATGCACAAGCTGGGCGGGACCTGCCTCCACGTGGGCTGCATCCCGGCCAAGGAGCTGCTGGAGACCGCCCACGTGCTGCGCACCGTCCGCGAGGCGGCCGAGTTCGGCGTGGAGACCAGCGCACCCACCCTCGACATCTCGGTCACGATGCAACGCAAGCAGCGGGTCATCGACCAGCTCACCGGGGGCGTCCGCCAGCTGCTCGGCGGCCGCAACGTCACCATCTTCGACGGCACCGGGTCCCTGCGGGCCGGTCGGAAGGTCGCCATCAGCGGCGGCGAGTCCGGTGACGTCGAGATCAGCGGCCGCAACGTGATCCTCGCCAGCGGCTCCAAGCCCCGGACGATCCCCGGCTTCGAGATCGACGGCCAGGTGGTGCTCACCTCCGACGAGTTCCTGTCCATCGACCGGGTGCCCGAGACCGCCGCCATCATCGGGGGCGGGGCCATCGGCTGCGAGTTCGCGTCGACCCTCGCCGACTTCGGGAGCCAGGTGACCATCCTGGAGGCCCTGCCGAAGATCCTGATGGGCTGCGACGAGGACGTGGCCAAGGTGGTCGAGCGGGCCTTCAAGAAGCGCGGGATCACGGTGCGGACGAGCGTGTCCGTGGCCGGGCACTCGCCCCACGAGGGGGGCACGGCCATCGACCTCGGCGACGGCGAGACCCTCGACGTCGAAGCCGTCGTGGTCAGCGTCGGCCGGCGTCCGTTCCCCGACCTGCTGGGCCTGGACGGGACCGCGGTGCAGGTCGACGACCGGCAGTTCGTCGTGGTCGACGAGCTCTGCCGAACCCACGAGCCGGGGGTCTACGCCATCGGTGATCTGGTCGACACCCCGCAGCTGGCCCACGTGGGCTTCGCCGAGGCCATCATGGTCGTCAAGCACATGCTCGGCGAGCACGCCATGCCCATCGACTACGGCCGGGTGCCGTGGGCCATCTACTGCCAGCCCGAGGTGGCCTTCGCCGGGCTCACCGAGGCCGCCGCCCGCGATGCCGGCTACGACGTGCTGGTCTCCAAGCACCGGTTCACCGGCAACAGCCGGGCCCTGATCGTGGGGGGAACCGACGGCATGGTGAAGATCATCGCCGAGAAGCAGGCCGACGGCACCGGCGGGCAGATTCTCGGCGTCCACATGGCCGGACCCTGGGTGACCGAGCAGCTGGGGCAGGGGTACCTGGCCGTCAACTGGGAGGCGACCGTCGACGAGGTCGCCGAGTTCATCCAACCGCATCCCACGCTGAGCGAGCTGTTCGGAGAGTCCGTGCTCGCGATGACCGGGCGTTCACTCCACGGCTGAGCCGGGCTCGGAGGACTGACTTATGGCTGATGTGACGATGCCCCAGCTGGGCGAGACGGTCACCGAGGGGACCATCACCCGCTGGTTCAAGTCGGTGGGGGACCAGGTCGCCGAGGACGAGGTGCTGTTCGAGGTGTCGACCGACAAGGTCGACTCGGAGGTGCCCTCGCCGGTGAGCGGGGTGCTCGCCGAGATCCGGGTGCCCGAGGGCGAGATCGCCGAGGTCGGAGTGGTGCTGGCGGTCGTCGCGGACGCTGCGGCCGAGGCGCCGCCGGCGGCCGAGGCCCCGGCCGCGCCCGCCCCCGAGCCGGCGCCGGCCCCGGCAGCGCAGCCCGCGCCCGCACCGGCACCCGCTCCCGCCCCGACCCCGGCCGCGACCCCGACCCCGACCCCGGCCGCCGCCGGCAGCGAGCTCCCGCTCTCGCCGGTGGTTCGCCGCCTGATCAGCCAGTCGGGGGTCGACCCGCACTCCATCGAGGGCACCGGCGTGGGTGGCCGCATCACCCGGTCCGACGTCGAGCAGGCCATTGCGGCCCAGGGCCTGACCGCAGCGCCCCGAACCCGGGCCGAGCTGGCCCCGGCAGCCCAGCCCGCTCCGGCACCGGCGGCACAGCCCGCTCCCGCCCCGGCAGCACAGCCCGCTCCGGCAGCGGCCGGGGACGCGACCACGGTGCCCATGAACAACATCCGGCGCCGCACCGGTGAGCACATGGTCATGTCCAAGAAGGTCTCGCCGCACGTGCTCACCGCGGTCGAGGTGGACTTCGAGCGGGTCGAGCAGGTCCGGCGCCGCCACCGAGCCGAGTGGAAGAACGACGAGGGCTTCAGCCTGACCTATCTGCCGTTCATCGCCCGGGCCCTGGTCGACGCCATCCGCGAGTACCCGCACGTCAATGCCAGCGTCGGCGACGACGAGCTGGTGGTCCACCAGTCGGTCAACCTGGCCATCGCCGTCGACCTGGACTTCCAGGGCCTCCTGGCCCCGGTGGTGAAGTCCGCCGAGGGGAAGCGGATGCGCCAGCTGAGCCGCGAGATCGTCGACCTGGCCACGCGGGCCCGGTCGAAGAAGCTGTCGGCGGACGAGATCACCGGGGGCACGTTCACCATCACCAATCCCGGCCAGTACGGGACGATGATGCAGTTCCCGATCATCAACCAGCCCCAGGTCGCCATCCTGTCGACCGACGGGATCCGCCGGAAGCCGGTCGTGGTCACCGACGACGCCGGCAACGAGGCAATCGCCATCCACTCGGTGGGGGTGCTGGCCCTGGCGTGGGACCACCGGGCCTTCGACGGCGCCTACGTGGCGGCGTTCCTCGACCATCTCCGCACCATCATCGAGACCCGCGACTGGGAGACCGAGATCGGGTGAGCACCCGGTCGGCGCCCGCCCGCCCGGCGCCCGACGCCGCGCCGGGAGGCGATGCGGCCGCGCCGGGAGGTGGTCCCCGCCCCCTCCACGTCCGCTGGCTCGGGCGGGCCCGCTACCGCGACGTCCTGGCGGTCCAGCACGCCCTGTTCGCCGGCAGCACCGACGACCACCTGCTGCTGGTGGAGCATCCCCACGTGTTCACTCTGGGGGCCCGCGGCGACCGGCGGCACATCCTGGCCGACCCCGACCGGATCGGCGCCGAGGTGGTGGAGGCCGACCGCGGCGGCGACGTCACCTACCACGGGCCGGGCCAGCTCGTCGGCTACCCGATCCTCACCCTGCCGGGCAAGCGAGGCGGCGGCATGGCCGACACCGCCCGCTATGTCCGCTCGGTCGAGCAGCTGCTCGTCGACGCCCTCCGCGAGCTCGGCCTCGGCGGGTGCGGGCGACTCGACGACTACCCGGGCGTCTGGGTCGAGCCCGACGGCCCCGAGCCCCGCAAGATCGCCGCCATCGGGGTGCGCCTCAGCCGGGGCCGGTCGATGCACGGCTTCGCGCTCAACGTCGATCCCGACATGGCCTACTTCGAGGCCATCGTGCCCTGCGGCATCGCCGACAAGGCGGTCACGTCGCTGCGGTTCGAAGGCATCGACGCGTCCATGCGCGACGTGACCGAGGCGGTCGCGGACCTGGCCATCGGCCGGTGGGGGAGCGCCGGCTCGGATCGCGCCGACGTGGCGTGGCGAATCGGGCCTGGCGACCTGAGCGCCTTCAGCCGGGGCCAGGGCCCGGGGGCGGTTCCGCGGGTGGGCGACGCCCAGCCACGGCCCCCGGCCAGCGACGAACTGGTGCCAGTGCGTCTGCGGGGCCGGCTCGCCGAGGCCGGGGTCCACCAGGGCATGCCCATCACCGAGCGCAAGCCGGAGTGGATGCGGGTCAAGGCCGACATGGGGCCCGGGTACCGCCGCCTCGAGCGGGTCGTGCGCGACCTCGAGCTGGTCACGGTCTGCCAGGAAGCCGGCTGCCCGAACATCTTCGAGTGCTGGAACGACGGGACCGCCACCTTCATGATCCTGGGTGAGCGCTGCACCCGGAAGTGCGGCTTCTGCCTCGTCGACACCCGCAAGCCCGACCCTCCCGATCGGGACGAGCCCGCCCGGGTCGCCGAAGCCGTCGCCCGCATGGGCCTCGAGTACGCCGTGATCACCATGGTGGCCCGCGACGACCTGGCCGACGGAGGGGCGAGCGCGGTGGCCGCCACCATCGAGGCGGTGCGGGCCCGCAACCCCGGCACCAGGGTCGAGGTGCTCGTCTCCGACATGAAGGGCGACCCCGAGGCCCTGGAGGTTGTGTTCGACGCCCGGCCCGACGTGCTCGACCACAACATCGAGACCGTGCCCCGGCTGCAGCGGGCGGTGCGGCCCTCGGCCGGCTACGCCCGCAGCCTCGCGGTGCTCGCTCGCGCCGGCGCCGCCGGGCTGGTCACCAAGTCCTCGATCATCGTCGGCATGGGCGAGACCCACGACGAGGTGGTCGCCACCCTCCACGACCTGCGCGCCGTCGGGGTCGACATCGTCACCATCGGCCAGTACCTGCGCCCGACCACCAACCACCTGCCGATCGCCCGGTGGTGGCGGCCCGAGGAGCTCCGTCGGCTGGCCGAGATCGGCGAGGCCATGGGCATCGCCCACGTGGAGGCCGGCCCGCTCACCCGGAGCAGCTACCACGCCAGACAGGCCGCAGCCGCGTCGCGGTGACCAGCGGGCCAGGTCAGGCCCCGGTGAGCTCGGCCGCGGCCCAGCCCTTCCACTCGATCGGCGCCACCGCCACCACGGGGCCGGCCGGTGGGCGCTCGGCGTACTGGGGGTGCCGGGCGGCCAGGGCGTCGATGGCCCGTTCGGCGGGTTCGCCCTCGCCCAGCTCGCTCGCGAGCCCACGCATGCGCACCCACCAGAGCCGGGTCCAGTCGTCGTGATAGCGGTCGAAGAGCACGGTCACCTCGGGGTTGGCCGCGATGTTGACCAGTCGCTGCAGTCGGTGCGTGGTCTTGGGCTTGTGATCCACGGCGAACACCAGGCGGTCGTCGGCAAACGCGAACACGATCGGCACCAGGTCGATGCGACCGTCGGGGCGCAGGGTGGCCAGCCGGGCATCGGGCACGGTGGCCGCCAGCGTCCGGCAGGTAGTGGCGTCGAGCTGGCTCACCCCGCCATCGTGCCACGGCAGGCGACCGGGCCCAGCCGAGCACGGCACCGCCTCGAGCACGGCATAGCCTTGAGCCATGTTCGCCGAGCGGATCAACCGGGCGCGAGCCGCCCTCGCCGAGCAGGGGCTGGACGCGCTGCTGCTGTCGGTCGGGGCCGACCTGCCCTACTTCACCGGGTACGAGGCCATGCCTCTCGAGCGGCTCACCATGCTGGTGCTGCCCGCCGACGCCGAGGCCACCCTGATCGTCCCGGCCCTGGAGGCGCCCCGGGTGGTCGAGCGCCCCGACGTGTTCTCGCTGCGACCGTGGGGCGAGACCGAGGACCCCATCGCCATCGTCGCCGGTCTGCTCGGCGGAGCGCGGCGAGCCGCCATCGGCGACCAGACCTGGTCGCGGTTCACCATCGACCTGCAGGCCGCGCTGCCCGGGCTCGCCCTGCGGCGGGCCAGCGAGATCACGTCCCCCATCCGGGCGGTGAAGTCCGCCGACGAGATCGAGCGCCTCCGTACCGCCGCCCACGCCGTCGACCGCATCGCCGCCAGGCTCCAGGCGGGCGAGATCGCCCTGGTGGGCCACACCGAGGCCGAGGTGTCGGCCGAGCTGGGCCGCCAGATCCTCGCCGAGGGTCACGATCGGGTGAACTTCGCCATCGTGGCTGCCGGCGAGAACGCCGCGAGCCCCCACCACCACGCCGGGTCGCGGGCCATCCGCGAGGGGGAGGTCGTGCTCTGCGACTTCGGTGGCACCTGGATCGGCGACGACGGCGTGGGCTACTGCTCCGACGTGACCCGCTGCGTGTGGACCGGCGCCCCCGACCCCGAGTTCGGTGAGCTCTACGAGGTCCTGCTCGGAGCCCAGGCGGCCCAGGTGGCCGCGGCCGGAGCGGGCGCCATCCCCCAGCAGATCGACCGGGTCGGTCGGGCCATGATCGCCGAGGCGGGGTACGGCGCGTACTTCGTCCACCGCACCGGCCACGGCATCGGCGTCGAGGCCCACGAGGACCCCTACATCGTGGAGGGGAACGAGGAGCCGCTGCAGGAGGGCAACGCGTTCAGCATCGAGCCCGGCATCTACGTGCCGGGCCGCTGGGGTGCCCGGCTGGAGGACATCGTGGTCGCGGCCGCCGACGGACCCGACCCCCTGAACCAGGTCGACCATCGCCTCGCGGTCCACGGCTGAGCGCTCCCACGCCGCCCGATGATCGAGGTCGACGCCGCCACCGTGCTCCTGCAGTGGGCGGTGGGCGGGCTCTTCTTCCTGTGGGTCACCGGGCGACGCCGCATCGTCGGCATCGGCTACGGCTGGACGCTGCGCCTGTCGTTCATCGGCATCGGGCTGCTGTCGCTGGTCCTCGGTCTGCGGTTCGACACCGTCTGGGTCCGGGAGCTGGCGACCGCCGGGCTGGTCGCCGCCGCAGGCGTGGCGATGGCGGTGTCGTGGCGCCGCCGCCGGGCCGGCGTGGCCGGCCAGCGGGCGCTGGTCGAGCGCCGGACGGCCCGGGTGGCCGCGATGACCGGCATCGACCGGGCCGAGCCCCGCTTCGACCCCACGGTGGCCGAATTCCCGCCGGCGCTGGACCTGGTGGCTCCGGCCGTCGGGACCGTCGGCCTGCTGGCCGGCGCGCTCGACGCCGGGGATCCGGCGCTCCTGTCGATCGCCCGGGTGCTGGTCGGCGCCCTGTTCCTCGGCGCAGTGACCGACGCCATGCTGCTCGGCCACTGGTACCTGGTGCAGCCCGGCCTGTCGCGGGACCCCATCCACGAGCTGATCCGCTGGACCGGCATCCTCTGGCTGCCCGAGCTGGTGGTGCTGCTGTGGCCCACCGGGATGGTGTCGGTGCTGAACGGCAGCATCGACGACGGCTACAACGGCCTGCTCGGATGGTTCTGGGTGGCGTGCGTGGTCGCCACCATCGCCCTGGTCGGGGTCACCATCGCGGCGCTGCGCGAACGCCAGTACGCCGCCCTGATGGCCGCCACCGGCCTCCTGTATCTCGCCATCCTCACCGCCTTCGGCATGGATCTGGTCGCCCGGGTCCTGCTCGACGCCTGAGGTCGGCGGCTGCCGAGCGCGAACCGCCCCGGCGCGCCGCGTCGTAGAGATGGGAGAATCGTTCCCCCGGCCCCCCTGTCCAGAGGCACCCCGTGACCGACCTGCAGACCCCCCGCTCCGACACGCCCGACATGGCCGACCATCGAGCGGGTTCGAGGCGGCGGAAGCGCTGGATCGGCGCCGGTGTGGTGGTCACGGTGCTCGGCGTGCTGGCCTTCCTCACCTACTGGTTCGTGTTCCGCGACGACCCGGCAGCCAGCGTCGACACCGAGGAGGCCGAGCGAGCCCGGACCGAGGCCCTCGAGGAGGCCGCGGGCGAGTCCGGGACCCTGCCGGCAGCGCCCACGGAGGCCACCGAGCCCGCCGAGCCCGCCGAGCCGGCCGAGGCCGAGCCAACCGAGCCGACCGGTGCCGAGCCCACCGAGCCCACCGGTGCCGAGGGCGCGACGGGGAACGAGGACGCGGCCGCAGACCTGGACGGGGTGTGGGCCGTCGACACGTCCATCGGCACCTTCGACCCGGCCTGCCTCACCGAGGTCTGCGGCGCCACCTTCGCCGGGTTCCGGATCAACGAGGAGCTGGCGTCGATCGGCGCCAAGACCGTCGTCGGCCGCACACCGGGAGTGAACGGCACCATGGAGATCGACGGCACCACCATCGTGTCCGCCGATCTCGTGGTCGACATGACCCAGCTCATCACCGACGATCCCGGCCGTACCAACGCCATCCGCCGCCAGGCCATCGAGAC
>JBFKRY010000002.1:0-55861 GCA_041636995.1 Acidimicrobiales bacterium
CGAGCACCGCCCAGCTCCTCCAGCAGTGCCGCCGGGACCTCGTCGACGTGGTCATTCCCCAGGTGGCGGACGAGACCACCGCGGTCACCCTCGAGCAGATCCAGATGGTTCTCGACGTCTGCGCCCATCGGGCCGACAACGAGATCCACGACCTGGTCGCCGAGACCGCCGAGATGGAAGCGTTCGTCGCAGCTGCGCTCGACGACCACCCCGAGGGGCTCCCCCGGACCCGGGCATCGTTCGACGCCGCACTGGCCCAGCGCCCCGACGGGCTGCGCACCCCCGCGATCGGGGCGTTCCACGACCTCGTCGCCGGCGCCTTCAGCGACGCCATCGAGGAGCTGATGGGCATGGGCGACGGCCGGCGGGTGGCCGAGGCCGTGGCCTGGATGCGCGACGTGCGACAGCCGCGGGAGATGGCGGGCACCGAGAACTGGGCCATGCCCGGGCGGGGCTGACCGGCCGGTCCCCGGGCGCACGGATGGCCCGCCGCGGTCGCCAGTCTCCTACAGTGGGGCGCCATGAGAACCGTCCTCCGTCGCCTGGCGAAGGCCGCGGTGGTCGTCGGGATCGGCGCCATCGTGGCCGGCTGGTTCCGCCAGCGCGCCGGCGAGCCCGAAGACGCCGAGGGCCCGGGCCAGGCCCGGTGGCCGCCCCTGGACGGGCCTGGCACCGCGCCGGCAGCCGCGTCCACTGACGCCACTGCGCTCGGGAGCCAGGTCATCGACGAGCCCAGCGACGGCTCCGCGGCGCCCGCGCCCGAGGGGGCCTGGGTCGATCCGGAGCCCGACGGCAGCTGCCCGCTGTCGCACCCGGTCAAGGTCAAGCTGCGGAGCGGGATCTACCACGTCCCCGACGGCGCGGCCTACGAGCGCACCAACGCCGACCGCTGCTATCCCGACACCGCGTCGGCCGAGGCCGACGGCTACCGAGCGTCCAAGACCTGACCCGAGACCGCCCGCTCAACGGGCCCCGGGCCCCGCCGATGGATACCGGTGGCCGCGACCGACATCGCCGATCCCGTCATCGCGCCCACGGTGGCGGTGGGTCGGGCGACCCGGGATCGGGCCCTGGTGGCCCTGTTCACCGGGGCCAGCCTGCTCGGATCGAGCCTGCTGTTCTTCGTCCAGCCGCTGATCGGCCGCCAGCTGCTCCCCCTGGCCGGCGGTACCCCGAACCTGTGGAACACGGCCATGGTGTTCTTCCAGGCGGTGCTGCTCGCCGGCTACCTCTTCGCCCACCACAGCACCCGCCGGCTCGGTGCCGGCACCCACGCGGTGGTGCAGGTGTCGCTGCTGGCGCTGCCGCTGCTGATCCTGCCGGTCGCGGTCCCCGACGGATGGAGCCTGGTCGACCGCGACCCGGTGCTGGCCACCCTGGCCGTCCTCGCGGTGATGGTGGGGCTGCCGTTCTTCGCGCTGTCCACGTCGAGCCCGACCCTGCAGCGCTGGTTCTCGCTCACCGACCACCCCAGCGCGGCCGACCCGTACTTCCTCTACGCGGCCGGCAACGTCGGTAGCCTGGCAGCGCTGGTCGCCTACCCGTTCCTGGTGGAGCCCCACCTCAGCCTGGCGGACCAGGCCAGGTGGTGGGCCGTCGGCTACGGCGCGTTCGTGGTGGTTTCCGCGGGCTGCGCCCTCAGCGTGCGCCGGCGGCCGGGCCGGGCCCTCGGGCGGTCGGCGACGCTCTCGCCCCCCGTGGCTGTCGGCCGGCGGGCCCGCTGGGTGTTCTGGGCCATGGTGCCGTCGGCGCTGATGCTGTCGGTGACCCGCCACCTGACCGCCGACGTGGCCTCGTTCCCGCTGCTGTGGATCATCCCGCTGGTCCTGTACCTGCTCACCTTCATCGTCGCGTTCGGAGCCCGCGCCGACCGGCTCCTGGGACCCACCAACCGGCTGGTCCGCCTGGGCGTGATCCCGCTGGCGATGACATTCGTGGGCCGCCTCGGCGGCATCGGCCAGCTGCTCCTCGTGCACCTCGGGTGGTTCCTGGCGGCGGCGCTGCTCGCGCACCTGCGACTCTCGCACGATCGACCGCCGGCCGATCGGCTCACGGAGTTCTACGCCTGGATATCGGTGGGCGGGGTGGTCGGCGGCGCCTTCATCGCCCTGCTGGCGCCACTGGCGTTCGACCGGGTGCTCGAGTACCCGATCGTGGTGGGCCTGGCGCTGCTGGTGACGGTTCCCGCCGAGGCCCGCCGAGGCCGGGCCCGGGTCGGCGCGTCCGCCGCGACCCTGGCGGCCCTGCTGGCCCTGGTCATGCTGAGTGACGGCCGACTGACCTCGGCCGCCCTGCTGGTGGCGGCGGCCGGGCTCGTGGGTCTCCGCTGGCTGCCCGCACCCCGCTCGTACGCGGCTCTGGTCGGGGCCACGGTGGTGCTCGCCACGCTCGTGGGCGCGGGCACCGCGCTGCACCGGGACCGATCGTTCTTCGGCGTGTACGCGGTGCGCGAGGACGGCAACGGGTTCCACGAGCTGACCATGGGGACGACCGTGCACGGCCGCCAGGAGTTCGGGGCGGACGGGCCCAGCCGGACCCCGGCGAGCTACTACCACCGGTCCGGCCCGCTGGGCACCACGTTCGCGGACCTGGCCCCCGGGGCGGAGATCGGGGTGGTGGGTCTGGGCGCCGGCGAGATCGCCGCGCACGGCCGGGCCGGCGACCGGGTCACCTTCTACGAGATCGATCCCACGGTGGTGGAGATCGCCTCGGACCCGGAGCTGTTCACCTACCTGCGAGACACCGCCGCCGAGGTGGAGATCGTCGTGGGTGACGGCCGCCTGGCCCTCGAAGCCGACCAGCGCCGCTACGACGTCCTGCTCGTCGACGCCTTCAGCAGCGACGCGATCCCGGTCCACCTGATGACCGTCGAGGCGGTGGGGAGCTACCTCGACCACGTCGAGGACGGCGGGGTGCTGATGATGCACGTGAGCAACCGGTTCTTCGATCTCCGGCCCGTGGTGGGCACGATCGCGAACGAGCTGGGTGTGGAGGTGAGGGTGCAGACCTACGTGCCCGACCCCGAGGCCCGCGCCGACGGCGCCGCCAGCGCCATCTGGATGGCCCTGGCTCCGGACCCGGCGGCGCTGGCTGCGTACACCCCCGACGCCGGCTGGTCACCCGCCCCGGTCGGCGGATCGCTCTGGACCGACGACCACGCCCATGTCCTGGGCGCCCTCATGGGTTTCTGAGCCCCTGCCGGGATGCCCGACCCGCGGTGACGCCGAGGACCGGCGCCCTCAGCTCTCCTCGGCGAACCGGGTGAGGTCGATGGCGTACACGTCCTCCACACCGTCGGCGGCCCGCAGCCGTTCCATGACCTCCGGGGGCACCGGGACACTGGTGCTGATGACCATGAGGGCGCCCATCTCGTAGGCGCCCCGGCCGACGTTCATGTCGTCGATGTTGATGTCGGCCTCACCGAGGATGGTGCCCACCCGGCCGATGACACCGGGCCGGTCGTCGTTGTGGACCACCAGCATGTGGTCGGTGGGCGGCAGGTCGACGTGGTTGTCGTCCACCATCACGATGCGGGGCTCGACCTTCAGTCCCTCCAGGGTGCCGGCGATGGCGTGGTCGCCGCCGCGGATGGTGATGACGTTCACGTAGTCGGTGGTGGTCGTGGTGGTGATGGAGCGCACCTTGATGCCCCGGTCCTTGGCGATGTCGAGGGCGTTGACGTAGGTGACCGGCGAGTCGCTGATGGCCTTGAGCAGCCCCTTCACGACGGACAGCTCGGTGATCTTGTTGTCGTAGCCCCCGATCTCCCCGGCGAACTCGATGTCGATCTGGGCGGGCAGCTCGGGGCACAACCCCGCGAAGAGAGCGCCCAGCTGCTCGGCCAGGGGGATGAAGGGACGCACCGTCTCGGTGGCCTCCGATGCGGCCACATTCACCGCGAAGGGGACGAACTCGCCGCTGAGCGCCAACGCCACCTGGTCGGCGATGGTCTGGCCGGCCTTGTCCTGGGCCTCGCGGGTGCTGGCCCCCAGGTGGGGGGTGACGACCACCTGGGGCAGGTCGAACAGGGGCGAGCTGGTGCAGGGCTCCTCGGCGAACACGTCGAGCGCGGCGCCGGCGATCCGCCCCTCGCGGATGGCGTCGGCCAGCGCGATCTCGTCGACGATCCCGCCCCGGGCCACGTTGACCAGGCGCAGCGACGGCTTGGCCTTGGCGAGCAGATCGGCGTCGATCAGGCCGACGGTGTCGGGGGTCTTGGCCACGTGGACGGTGACGAAGTCGGCCTCGGCCACCAGCTCGTCGAGCTCCACCATCTCCACCGCCACCCGCCGGGCCCGGTCGGGCGAGACGAAGGGGTCGTAGCCGATCAGGTGCATGCCGAGGGCGTGGGCCCGCTGGGCCACCAGCTTGCCGATGCGCCCGAGCCCGATGATGCCGAGCGTCTTGTCGGCCAGCTCCACCCCGGTCCAGCGCGACCGCTCCCAACGCCCCGACTGCAGCGCCGCATGGGCCTGGGGGATGTTGCGGGCCTGGGCCAGCAGCAGCGCGATGGTGTGCTCGGCCGCGGAGACCGTGTTCGACTGGGGCGCGTTGACGACCAGGACCCCGTGACGGGAGGCTGCGTCGACGTCGACGTTGTCGAGGCCGATCCCGGCCCGGCCGATCACCACCAGCCCCACCCCGGCTGCGATCACGTCGGCCGACACCGTGGTGGCGGACCGGACGATGAGCCCGTGCGCGCCCCGAACCGCCTCGAGCAGCTCCGCGGGCGAGAGGCCCAGCTGCACGTCGATCTCGTGGCCTGCGGCCCGCAGCCGCTCGAGGCCGCTCTCGGCGATGGACTCGGTCACCAGGATCCGACTCATCGACACAATCTAGTGACTACGTCCACCAGAAGAAGGCGGGTACGGTTCCCGGCGGAGCAGCCATGACCACCCGGCATCGATCGTGACCGACACCGACGTCCTGGTGATCGGTGCGGGCGTGGCCGGGCTGGTCGCCGCCCGGGCGCTGCTCGACGCCGGCCGGGACGTGACCGTCCTCGACAAGGGCCGGTCGGTCGGGGGCCGCCTGGCCACCAGGCGGATCGGCGACGCCCGCCTCGACCACGGTGCCCAGTTCTTCACCGCGCGAGGCGACCCCTTCGCCGAGTTGGTCGAGCGAGCCCTGGGTGACGGCGCGGTCCACGAGTGGTGCCGCGGCTTCGGCGACGCGCCCGACGGTCACCCCCGCTACGCCGGCAGCGCCGGGATGAACGGCTTCGCCAAGTGGTTGGCGTCGGGCATCGAGGTGCAGACCTCGGTCCAGCTGTCGGCCCTGCGCGCCGACCACGGCTGGTGGATCGCGCAGGGCGGGAACGAGCGCTGGCGGGCCCGGTCGGTGATCGCCACCCCGCCGGTCCCCCAGACCCTGGCCCTGCTCGCTGCGGGTTCGACCGAGCTCGGCGGTCCGGTCGCCGAGCGGCTCGAGGCCGTCCGGTACTTCTCCACGCTGGCGCTGCTGGTGACCCTCGACCGACCGGGCTCGGTGCCCGAGCCCGGCGGCGTGCAGCAGGACGAGACCGAGCCGTTCACCTTCATCGGCGACAACCGGTCGAAGGGGGTGTCGCCCGCCGAGGCCATCACGTTCCACGCCAACCACGGCTACAGCCGCCGCCGCTACGACGACGACGAGGCCGAGGTCCTGGCCGAGCTGGTGGCGCTGGCGCAGCCCTGGCTCGGCGACGCCCGGGTCGTCGAGGCCCAGCTCAAGCGCTGGCGCTACGCGGGGCCCCACGAGCCCCTGGAGGAGCGGGTGCTGACCGACGTGGTGGACGGCGCCCCGATCGCCTTCGCCGGCGACGCCTTCGGCGGCCCCAAGGTGGAGGGCGCCTTCGAGTCGGGTCGAGCGGCAGCCGCAGCCCTCGGCGGCCGCTGACACCGCTGGAACCCGGCGCCGGGTGCCTAACCTCGGGTCATGACCGTTCCGTCCGAGTCGCCGCACCGGCTCGCGCAGGTGCTGCGGGCCGCGGCCGAGGGTCGCTTCCCGCCGGTGGACGGCGCGGTCGAGGTGCTCCCTCCCGACGACGCCGGGACCGAGGCGGTGGTGGAGTTCACGGGGCACTCGCTGGTGCTGACCAGCCTGCCGGATGCGGGCGATGTGCTCGCCGGCGTCGACGGCTACGGCGGCGCCACCGACCCGAGGGTCCTGGTCGGCCTCGCCCGGCACGCGACCACGATCGGATCGCTGGACGCGGTGATGGTCCGCCGGGCCGGCCCGCCGACCGGTGATCCGTTGCCGGTCACCGACGCCTACCACGACCATCCCCGGGTGCTGCGGGCCCGTCACCACCGGCGCAACGTGCAGGTCTACGGCGACGAGCGGGGCGTGGTGTGCATCGGCCGGGGCCTGGTCGGCCGGACCGAGCTGTCGGTCGAGGTGGTCCGCGGCGGCGATGGTCGGGGGCGCGGGCTGGTGCTGAGCGCGCTCGCCAACCTGGCGCCGGAGGAGCTGGTGTTCGCGCAGGTCTCCCCGGGCAACGCGGCCTCGGTGCGCGCGTTCCTCGCGTGCGGGTTCGTCCCGATCGGCAGCGAGGTGCTGATCCTGGGACGCTGAGCCGTCAAGCGGCGGCGATGCCGGCCACCTCGGCGCCGGATCCGGCCAGCTCCCGGCCCTCGGCGCTCACCAGCTTCGACAGCGCGATGTGGGCCCGCTGGACCCGGTCGAGGGGGTGGCGGAAGGCCACCACCTCGTCGATGGCGTCGACCATCGGCACCGCGATGGCATCCCGGCTGGCCTCGTAGGCGACCCAGGCGTCCGCCGCGGCGTCCGGCCGGCCGAGCGCGTCGACCGCGGCGTCGGCGCACCACTGGGCGTCGCGCAGGGCCGCGGACATGCCGTGGGCCGTCATCGGGTCGATGTAGGCGCCGGCGTCGCCGACCAGGACCCAGCCGGGACCGGCGGCCCGCCGGACGAACGAGCGCTCCCCGGGCCAGGACCGCCAGCGGCTGGCCCGCTCGGCCCGGCGCGCCCGCGCCGCCAGATCGGGCGCCACCTCCTCCAGGACGGCGTCGAACCCCGCGCCCACGTCGGCCCGGATCTCGCTGCGGAAGCGGGCGGCGGAGACCGCCGCGAAAACCATGCTCAGCCCGTCGTTGGTGGGGATCGACCCGGCGGCGCCGTGGCGGCCGTGGTACCAGTGGTACTGCTGCATCTCGCCGAGGCCCCGGTAGTACGCCATGACCGACGCGCTCGCGTGGGCACCCCGGTGGGTCACCTCGGCCTCCACCTGCCGGGCCACGAACGACCGGACACCGTCGGCACCGACCACGAGCGGAGCCCGCACGGTCTCGGTCCCGGCCCGGGTCTGCAGCACCACGCCGTCGACGGCGCCGTCGGGGCCGCGGTGCAGCCCCCGGACCGGGGTCTGGAAGCGGACCCGGGCACCGGCCAGGAGCGCGGCGTCGGCGAGCAGCGGGTCCAGCACCGAGCGCCTCGGCGCGTACAGGGGCCGGTCACGCAGGTCGAAGGTCAGGGGCTCGCCGTCGTAGGTGAAGGTCGTCTCCTCGATCGCAGGGGTGCCGGTGGCCACGACGGCGTCGAGCAGCCCCCAGCGACCCAGCAGCTCGACCCCGGGGCCGAGCAGGGCGTGGGTGCTGTTGGTGTCCGCGCCCCGGGCCGCCCGGTCGACGAGCAGCACGTCGAGGCCCCGGCGGGCCAGCTGCAGCGCGGTGGCGGCGCCGCCCACCCGGGCCCCGACCACGATCACGTCGTGGTGGTAGCCAGGGCGGGCGCCGCCGCGCAGGGCAGCGGTGCGGTCGAACATCGATGGTCCTCCTCAGGCAGCCAGGGCCGCGTCGCGGGTCAGCTCCACCCAGGCGGCCGACCACAGGTACTCGTCCTCGGCCCGAGCCGACGCCGGGACCGCAGCCAGGTCGGCGGCGGTGGGGGCCCGGAACGACTCGGGAGCGATCCAGCGCCGGTAGGTGGCCTCACCCATCGCCGCCGCGATCCCGTTCGTCTGGCTGGCGTGGGCCGAAAGCACCGCTCGCTTGCGGTCCAGCTCGGCGTCGTCGAGCTCCAGATCCACGACCAGGTCCGACACCGGCGTGCCCGGGGGCTCGGCCGTCATCCACACGCCGAGCTCCTCGTGGAGGGTCCGGAACTCGTCCAGCCACTCGACGGTGCTGGCCGCGTACAGCAGCCGGCCCATGCCGGTGGCCTTCCACGCCGCGGTGGTCGCCCGGGACACGGCCACGTGGTCGGGGTGCCCGGTGACCCCATCGGGGCCGAAGGTGACGATGACGTCGGGCTCGACCTCGCAGATCACCGAGGCGATCCGGCGGGTGGCCAGGCGCTCGGGGATGGTGTCGACGCCGCCGTCGGGCCAGCGCATGAAGCGCACGTCCTCGACGCCGACGAGCCGCATCGCCGCCCGCAGCTCCGCCTCTCGCTGGGCGGACCGCTCGGCCGCCTCGCGGCGGTCGCTGTCGGGGAACCCGAGCTCGCCGAGGGTGGCGGTGAGGAGGGTGACCTCACCACCGGCGTCGGTGACCCGGCCCATCAGGCCAGCGCTCAGGTAGGCCTCGTCGTCGGGATGGGCCCACACGCCCAGGAGGCGCAGCGGGCGATCGGGTGCGTCGGGCAGAGCTGCTCGCAGCTCGCCGCTGAGGTCTCGCCGTTCCATGGGAGGAACGTACGAATTCCCGGCCCCGGGGTCTTGGAGACCAGCTGGAGGGTTTGTGGAGATGCGGCCTCCACAATCCCCCGAGGGTCGTCAGCCGCCCTCGATCGGGACCGGGACGATGTCGTCGGCGGGCGCGAAGCCGAAGATCTGGGCGAAGAACGAGTACTCCGCCTCGAGGGCCCGCACGATGTTCGGGCCGGCCCGGAACCCGTGGCCCTCCCCCTCGAAGAGCAGGTAGGCGTGGCGGATTCCGCGCGCCGCCAGGGCGTCGACCAGCATCTCGGCCTGGTTGGGCGGCACCACCTCGTCGTCGGCGCCCTGCAGGACGATCATCGGCGCCCGCAGCTGGTTCGCGTGGTGCACCGGCGACCGGGCGACGTAGCGGTCGCGGGCCTCCGGGTATGGGCCGACGAGGCGGTCGAGGTAGCGGGACTCGAACTTGTGGGTGTCGCGCGCCAGGGCCTCGAGGTCGCCGATGCCGTAGCGGCTGGCACCGGCGGCGAACACGTCGTGGAACGCGAGCGCGGCCAGCACCGTGAACCCCCCGGCGCTCCCGCCGCGGACGGCCAGCCGGTCACCGTCCACGTCGCCTCGCTCGACCAGGTAGGTGGCCGCGGCCACACAGTCGTCGACGTCGAGCACGCCCCATTCGCCGTCGAGGGCCCGGACGTAGTCGCGGCCGTAGCCGGTGCTGCCCCGGTAGTCGACGTCGACCACGGCCCAGCCCCGGCTGGTCCAGTACCGCAGCCCGAGCTGGAGCTCCCGCCGGGCTGCCGACGTCGGGCCCCCGTGGGCGAGCACCAGGAGCGGCGGGCGCTCGTCGTCGGGGCCGGTCACCTCCGGGTGTGCGGGCGGGTAGTACAGGGCGTGGGCCTCGGCGCCGCCGCTGGTGGGGAAGGTGATGGGCTCGGGTTCGGGCAGGAAGCCGTCGGCGATGCCGTGGTCCGCGGGCGCGCTCGCGTACTGGGGTCCGTCGCGCTGGACGACCACGGCAGGCTGCTGGCGATGGGTGGCTCCGATGAAGGCCACGCCACCGGGGATGGCGCGGACCCCCTGGATCGAGGACCAGCCGCTCTCCACCCGCTCGCGACCGTCGAGGAGGAGCATGTCGCCGCGGGGGCGGCTCATCGCGGCCACGATCGAGCCGTCGGCGTCGATGGCGTAGCGCGACTGGCCCAGCACCCACATGGGCCCGGCGATGTCGAAGTCGCCGCCGACCTCCACCTCGGGGCCGGTGGCCGTGACCCGGTACAGGTTCGACCGCCCGGAGCGGTCGCTGAGGAAGTACAGCTCGCTCGACGGGGACCACTCGGGTTGCGACACCGCCTCGTCGGGACCCCCGGCGACCTGCCGGGCCCGGACCACGGTGCCCGCCTCGAGCTCGCCCACCCACAGCTCGGTGCCGTCCCAGGGCATGTTGGGATGGAACCACTGCACCCACGCCAGCAGGGTCCCGTCGGGAGACGGCCGCGGCGAGGCGTAGAAGTCGGCCCCGACGACCAGCTCGCGCACCTCCTGGGAGCCGTCGGTGGCCACGAGCACGATCTGGTTGTCGGGCTCGAGATGGGCGCCACCGGGCACGTCGTGGTGGACCTCACGGACGCAGGCGAACCAGCGACCGTCGGGGGTGACCCGGCCGTCGGCGTAGCGCCAGCCGCCCGCCACCGGCGGCGGCGCGGTGAGGAACGTCGGCTCCCCGCCCGGGGTGAGCCGGCGCAGGCGCTGATCCTCGAGCTCGACGTAGTAGAGGTCGCCGCCGTCGACCCACCAGGCGCCGCCCCCGTACTCGTGCACCCGGGTGCGGACGTTCATCGCCGGTGCGGTGACCTCGCGGATCTCCCCGTCGTGCCCGTGCATGATCGCCACCCGGCCGCCCTCGTCGGGGCGGGACTCGGACCACCAGAGGTCGCCGCCGTCGGCGACCAGCTCGGTGATGCCCACGACGCCCCGGACCAGGCTCTCCGCGGTGATGGGCGAGGGCCAGCTGCCGTACGGGAGGACGGTGCTCACGACCCACCGAGCAGGTCGGCGATCCGGCCGACCCCCTCGGCCAGGTCGTCGTCGCCGAGCGCGAACGACAATCTGGCATAGCCCGGCGCTCCGAACGCCTCGCCGGGCACGATGGCGACCTTGGCCTCCTCGAGCAGGAGGTCGGCGAGATCCAGGGTCGTGGTGGGCGTGCGCCCGGCGATGGTGGTCCCGAGCAGCTCCCGGAAGCTCGGGAACACGTAGAACGCGCCCTCCGGCTCCGGGCACGTGACGCCGGGAATCTCGTTCAGCCGACCGTGGACGAGGCGCCGGCGACGGTCGAACGCCTGGCGCATCTCCGCGACCGTGTCGAGGGGTCCGGCCACCGCGGCGAGCGCCGCCCGCTGACTCACGTTGGCGACGTTGGAGGTCTGGTGGCTCTGGAGCGTGGCCGCGGCCCTGGCGACATCGAGCGGGGCGGCCAGCCAGCCCACCCGCCAGCCCGTCATGGCATAGGTCTTGGCCACGCCGTTGACGACCACGCACCGCTCGGCGAGCTCGGGCACCAGGGTGGGCATCGAGTGGTGCTCGGCGTCGCCGTACACCAGGTGCTCGTAGATCTCGTCGGTGATCACCCAGACGCCGTTGTCGGCGGCCCAGCGGCCGATGGCCTCGATCTCGTCGCGGGGATACACCGCGCCCGTCGGGTTGGACGGCGAGACGAACACCAGCGCCTTGGTGCGCGCGGTCCGGGCCGCATCGAGCTGGTCGAGGGTCACCCGGAAGCCCGTGGCCTCGTCGGTGGGCAGGACGGTGGTGGTGGCCCCGGCCAGGCCGATGGGCTCGGGATAGGTGGTCCAGTACGGCGCCGGCAGCAGGACCTCGTCGCCGGCGTCGAGCAGCACCTGGAAGGTGTTGAAGATGGCGTGCTTGCCGCCGTTGGTGATCACCACCTGCTCGGCGGCGATCTCGTAGCCGGAGTCGCGCTTGGTCTTGAGGGCCACCGCTTCGCGCAGCTCCGGCAGCCCCCCGGCCGGCGTGTACCGGTGGTTGACCGGGTCAGAGCAGGCCTCGATGGCGGCCTCGACGATGTGGGCCGGGGTGGGGAAGTCGGGCTCGCCGGCCCCGAAGCCGATGACCGGCTCCCCGGCGGCCCGCAGCGCCTTGGCCCGATTGGTGACCGCGAGGGTCGCCGACGGGGCGATGGCGCCGACCCGGCTTGACACGCGAGCTTCATTGGACACGGCGCTTGCCTCCACGACGACGGACGGTCCGGCCGCTCCGCCGGTGCGGGCGACACCGCCCATGATGCTGGCACATCGGGCCGCTTCCACCGCCCGGTTTCGGGTCCGCGGTACGGCACGCAGCCGGGCCGGCGGGACGGGTACGGTTCTGGCCCATGGTCTCTCCTGCGGACATCCGCATCCCCGCCGAGCTCCTGCCATCGGACGGACGCTTCGGTGTCGGCCCCTCGGTCGTCCGTCAGGAGGCCGTCGACGCCCTGGCCGCCGTGGCCCGCACCTATATGGGCACCAGCCATCGCCAGGCAGGGGTGCGGGACATGGTGGGCCGCCTGCGCCATGGACTCATCGACCTGTTCTCCCTGCCCGACGGCTGGGAGATCGTGCTCGGCAACGGCGGCACCACGGTGTTCTGGGACGCGGCCACCTTCGGCCTGATCGACGAGCGCAGCCAGCACCTGAGCTTCGGCGAGTTCTCCGCCAAGTTCGCCAAGGCCGCCGCGGCCGCCCCGCACCTCGCCGGCGTCGAGGTCATCGAGGCCGAGCCCGGCAGCGCCCCGTCGCCGAAACCCTCCGACGTCGACGTCTACGCCCTCACCCACAACGAGACCTCGACCGGGGTGGCCACCGAGCTGCGCCGACCCGACGGGGTATCGGCCGAGGAGGGCCTCGTCGCGGTCGACGCCACCTCGGCCGCAGGGGGCCTGCGGTGGGAGCCGGCCGAGGTGGACTGCTACTACTTCGCCCCCCAGAAGTGCTTCGGGTCCGACGGCGGCCTGTGGATCGCCGCCTGCTCGCCCGCCGCCATCGAGCGGATCGAGCGCCGGGCCGCGTCGGATCGATGGCGTCCCGCCAGCATCGACCTCGGCATCGCCCTCGAGAACAGCCGCAGGAACCAGACCTACAACACCCCGGCGTTGGCCACGATCTTCCTGGCGGTGCACCAGATCGACTGGTTCAACGCCAACGGCGGCATCGAATGGTCGGCGGGGCGGTCCGACCGGTCGGCGAGCGCCATCTACGGCTGGACCGAGGCCAGCGAGTACGCCACCCCGTTCGTGACCGATCCGGCGCTGCGCAGCTCGGTCGTGGCCACCATCGATCTCGACGACCGCTACCCGGCCGACGACGTGATGGCCGCCTGCGCCGCCAACGGCATCCGCGACATCGGCGGCTACCGCAAGCTCGGCCGCAACCAGCTCCGGGTGTCGATGTTCCCGGGCGTCGACCCCGACGACATCGTGGCCCTCACCGCCTGCCTCGACCACGTCGTGGCCGCGCTCTCCTCATGATTCGCCTCCGCCATCGGTGGCGTCGGTGCCGGGGTCACGTGTGACGGACACCCCGGAGTCCACGGCGGGCCGACTGCTGGTGGCCAGCCCGCTCATCGGCGATC
Organism: Acidimicrobiales bacterium; assembly: GCA_041636995.1. Taxonomy (GTDB): domain Bacteria; phylum Actinomycetota; class Acidimicrobiia; order Acidimicrobiales; family UBA8592; genus JBFINV01. Next base: position 13,232 of record JBFKRY010000002.1, read on the forward strand.
CCAACTTCGAGCGCTCGGTCATCTTGATGATCGAGCACACCGAGGAGTCGGCGCTGGGCCTGGTGCTGTCCAACCCCAGCGACACCGCGGTTGCCGACATGCTGCCCGCGTGGGCCCCGCTGGCGGCCCGGCCCGAGCTGTTCTTCTTCGGCGGGCCCGTCTCGCCGCAGTCGGTGATCTGCCTGGGCACCGCGCTGTCGGGCCACGACGACACGTTCCACCGGATCGTCGGCAACGTCGGCACCGTCGACCTCAACCGCCAGCCCGACGACTTCCCCGTCGAGCTGGGCGAGATCAGGGTCTTCGCCGGCTACAGCGGCTGGGGCCCCCAACAGCTGGAGGCCGAGCTCGCCGTCGACGCCTGGTTCGTGGTCGATGCCGATCCGCACGACCCGTTCATGTCCGATCCCCACGAGCTGTGGTCCTTCGTCCTGGGCCGCCAGAGGGGCCCCATGGCCTGGCTGGCGAACTACCCGATCGATCCCTCGTTGAACTGAGCCACGTGATAGACCACGGGTGGGCGCGGCGTCGGACCCGGCGGTGTAGATTCTTGACGTTTGCGTCACGATGTAACGCGTTTGTAATCGAATGAACCCGCACCGACCACCCAACTCCGCACTCCCCGGCCGAACGGCCCATGCCGGGGCGGCCGTGATCGTCGCCCCGGTCAAGGACCCCGCGGTGATGCCGATGAGGCTCAGGTGACGATGATGCCGCCGGTGGCCCGCCGGACGCTCGTGATCGCGCTGTGCCTCGCCCTGCTCGCCATCGACGCGCCCCCCGCAGCGGCCCAGCCCGTCGGGGACTGCTCCGAGCGGGAGGCCGAGCGGGATGCCGACCGGGACCAGGAGCGAGCGCAGGCGGACGAGGGCGGCGACGACGGCGAGGACGGCGACGGTGAGCGCCGCAGGCGGCGCCGCAGGGCCCGCCAGCGCGAGCCCGAGCCCGAACCGTGCGTCCCGGCACCGCCGCAGGTGTCGCTGACCGGCGTGGCGTCACCACCGGCCGCCGCGGTCGACCTCGACCTGCAGGCCGCCCTCGACAGCATCGGCTTCCTCGAGACCTGGTACGCCGGCACTCCCACCCACCCCCGGCTGTCGTTGGTCGCGGTGCAGGGGCCGGCGGCCGATGCGGCCCGCAGCGCGCTGCTCGGCCGGATCGACGAGCTGATCGGGGTACGGGAGACCACCACCACCCTCTTGAACGTCACCCACCAGGCGGTGGCCCAGCGCCGGGCCCTCGAGCGCGATGTCGAGATCGTCGACGGACGCATCCGCACCCTGGAGGGGGAGCTCGGCCGGACCGAGGACCGGATCGCCCAGCTGCGCGACGACCTCGCGGAGGTGGTCGCGGCCCTGCGGGATGCCGCGGTGGGCCTCTACGTGTCCGACACCACCTCCGGCATCGGCGGGATCGACGACGTGGCCGGCTACAACGACCACCAGGAGCTGGCGGTGCAGGTCGACGTCACCGTCGAGGAGCTCCTCGGCCAGCAGGCGGCCCTCGAAGCCGACATCGCGGAGCAGCAGGACCGAGCCCGAGCCCTCCGGGACAGCATCGACGCCAAGCGCGAGGAGCGAGCCCAGCTGGTCGGGCAGGTTGTGGCCCTGGGCGAGACCATCGACGCCCTCACCGCCGAGATCGGGGCGCTCACCCGGCGGCGGGTCGAGATCGAGGTGGAGCTGCCCACCACCATGGACGAGCTCCACCAGGCCAGGCTGCTGGCGCGAGCCCCGTCGGTGGACTTCACGCTGGTGACGCTCGACGCGTACGTGCGCGCCGCCGAGGGCGTCCAACGCCACTACCCGGGCTGTGCCCTGCGCTGGGAGCTGCTGGCCGGGATCGCCCAGGTGGAGTCCGGTCACGCCACCTTCGGCGGCGCCTCGGTGCGCCCCGACGGTCAGGTCGACCGCCAGATCCTCGGGCCGCTGCTCGACGGCACGCTGCCCGACACCGCAATCATCACCGACACCGAGGGCGGGGCGCTCGACGGCAACGCCTCCTTCGACGCCGCCGTCGGGCCGTTCCAGTTCCTGCCCGGAACCTGGCGGCTCCACGGTCTCGACGCCACCGGCGACGGCTTCGCCGATCCGCACAACCTCTACGACGCCGGGCTCAGCGCCGCCGGCTACCTCTGCGCAGTGAGCAGCCTGGGCAGCGACGCCGCGGTCCGCAGCAGCGTGCTCGCCTACAACCACTCGCTGTTCTACCTCGCCGACGTGACCGGCCGGGCCCGGTCCTACATCGTGGCCCTGGCGCTCCCCGACGCCGCCTACGATCCCGAGACCGTCGACGCCGCCACCGGGTGGACGCTCCAGCTCGGCGAGAGCGATCCGTACGTGGCGCTCGGTCAGATCGGACCGAGGGTGAAGCCCGTGCCCGCCGCCCAAGCGGTCGGCGACGCCCAAGCGGTCGGCGACGGCTGAGCGACGCGAGCGTCAGCCGATCTCGGCGCCGACGGCGTCCCCGATGGCGTAGGTGAGCGCAGCGGCGCCGCCGGCGATCGCCACCTGGCGCAGCCCCGAGCGCCAGATCGAGGTGCGCGCGGCGACACCGATGGCGATCCCGACTGCCAGCGCGCCCACCAGGCCGAGCATGACCGAGGCGAGCACGGCCGCGGTCCCGCCACCGAAGAACCAGGGCAGGAGCGGCAACGCCGCTCCCACTGCGAACGCCACGAACGAGCTCCCGGCCGCGTGCACCGGGTTGCCCAGCTCCCCGGGGTCGATGCCGAGCTCCTCACGGGCGTGGACCTCGAGCGCGTGCTCGGGGTCGCTCATGAGCTCCTCGGCCATCTCCATGGCCAGGTGATCGCTGATCCCCCGGGAGCGGTAGATCTGCGCCAGCTCGGCGGTCTCCTTCTGCGGGTTGCGGTGCAGCTCCCGGCGTTCGAGCTCGAGCTCGTGCTCCAGCAGCTCCCGCTGGGCCTGCATCGACACGTACTCACCCGCGGCCATGGAGATCGCCCCGGCGACCAGGCCGGCCAGCCCGGCCACCCGTACCAGGCCCTGTGACGAGTCGGCGCCGGCGATGCCCAGGATGAGCGACACGTTCGACACCAACCCGTCGCTCACGCCGAAGACCGCGGCGCGGGCGGCCCCGCCCTGGATGTTGCGGTGATGGTGCTCGCTGTGGTGGTCGTGTCGTGTCATCGGGTCGGGGCGCAGTGTAGCTGGAATCTCGAAAATGGTCGCTGACCAGCGTATTCAGCACACCAGCCGTCCCAGGCGAGGCATGCTTGACATCTCGACTGGGGCATGGTGATCACCACCCCGAAGGGTCGCACCTCGTCAGCGCGCGCCGGCCACCGGGACGCCACCGGTCAGGTGGGCCACCGCGTCGCGCATGGCGACGTCCACCAGGCCACCCGATCCGTCGGCCCAGAGCCCGAGCACGGCGGCCGCGGCGGCGAGCCCGGCGATGGGATCGGCGGCGGCATCGCCGATGAACCACGGCTCGGCGCCCACGAAGGTGACCAGGCCGCCTGCGGCGGCCGCATCGTCGCCGAAGGCGACCCGGTTCGCCTCGGGGCCGTCGCGGCCGTAGCCGGTGATGCTGCACCAGATGCCGCCCCGGTCGACGACTCCGCTCGGTTCGAGGCCGAACGCCCGCAGGGCTCGCGGGCGCGACGCCTCGAGCACGATGTCGGCACCGGCCACCAGGTCTCGCAGGGCCTCGACCCCAGCCCGGTCGCCCAGGTCGAGGTCCAGCAGCTCCTTGCCGGCATTCAGCCGCCGGTAGAACGCCGGGCTCCCCCGGCGGGCTCCGTCGGGCCGGCGGGTGCTCTCGACCTTGACCACCCGGGCCCCGGCCCGGGCCAGGTACCAACCGGCCAGGGGGCCGGCCCAGAGCGAGGTGAGGTCGGCGACCAGGGGCCGGGCCCGGAACCGGCCGGGACCCGCGGGCCGGACCTGCGCCGGCGGTCGCTGCCGCCCCCGCTGCCGGGAGTCGGGGACCTCGGCCACCGCCAGCCCCAGCAGCTCCGCTCTCGCCACCAGCTGGGAGCGGCGCCGGTCTCGGACGTGGTGGACGACCGCGGACCAGGGATCGGCGCCGGGCGAGCAGTCGAGCAGCGCGGGGACCGCGTCCAGATCGTCCTCGCGGGGCAGGTTGACGGCCAGCCAGCCGTCGAGAGCCCGGACCATCCGGCACGAGGTGCCGGCCGACCATGGCCCCCAACCGTGGCGATCGAGCAGCCGGGCCCGCTCCACCAGCAGCTCGAGCGCGCTCGGGCCCTGGTCGGGGCCGCCGACCGCCACGGTGCCGCGGTCGACCTCCACCCGCAGCGCCTCCAGCCGGCGCAGCCAGCCCAGGTCGAACCGGCCCAGGGTGACGCCGGGAGGGCCCACCAGCCGGTCGAGGGCAGGGATCGGCCAGGTGGCCTCCGGCCCGGCGTCGAGGCGCCCACGTCGGTGGGTGACGGTCACGTTGGTCGAGCGTAGCCAGCCGCTCGACCGCTCCTTGGCGCCGCGGGAGCCGATCGGGGACAATCGGACCAGCCCACCGAGGAGGTCAGGGATGCAACTTCGACCCGGGAGCCGGCTGCGAAGCACGGTGTGCGAGACCGAGGTCATCGCCGTGAAGGCAGAGGGCGAGCACGACGTGACCTGCGGCGGCACGCCGATGGTGGACGCCACCGCGCCGCCCGACGGGCCCCGGGGTGAGCCGGCCGCCGACGCCGCGGACGGGACCCAGATGGGCAAGCGGTACGTGAACGACGACGAGACCCTGGAGCTGCTCTGCACCAAGCCCGGTGCCGGCTCCCTGGCGGCCGACGGCACCGCCCTGGTGCTCAAGGAGAGCAAGCCGCTGCCCGCCTCGGACTGATGTGACCGGGGGCGGGCCTCCGATCCGATCGCTGGCCGAGACCGGCGAGGTCCTGCACCGACCGCACGCGCTGGAGGACATCGCGCTCTCGGAGGTGCCGGTGCTGGCCACCGACCTGACCAGCGCTGCCGACCTCGCCCTCGATCACCGGGAGGTGCTCGGGTCCCGCCTCCGATCGGTCCGAGCGGTGACCGTGGGGGTACTGGCGGGGCCGGTGGCCCCGGCCCTGGCCGAACTTGCCGATGCCCACGACATCGTGGTGGGCCGGGCCGGACCCGGGAGCAGCCTCGTCGAGACCTCCGATCCGGAGGGCGCGGTCGAGCTCGTGGCCGGGGCCGTGGCCGCCCACCCGCAGGCCTCGGTCGCCGCGGCCCAGCTGCTCCGGTTCCGCGCCTACGAGCAGGTGCCCCTGGGCCTGGTGCTCGAGTCGCTCACCTACTCGATGCTGCAGTCGGGCCCGGAGTTCGCCCGCTGGCTGCGGGAGCGGGGGCCGATGGAGGTGCCGACGGACCGGACCCCGCCGGTGGCGGTGACCTTCGAGGGCACGACGCTCGCCCTCACCCTCGATCGGCCGCAGCGGGCCAACGCCTTCACCGCAGCCATGCGAGACCTGCTCGTCGAGGCCCTGCGGACGGCCGCAGCCGACCCTACGATCGAGGGGGTGATCATCCGGGGGGCTGGTCGATCGTTCTGCTCCGGCGGCGATCTGGCGGAGTTCGGCTCTGCTCCCGACCCGGCCACCGGCCACGCCGTCCGCCTGGCCCGCAGCCCGGCCTGGTGGCTCCACGAGCTGGCCCGGGACGTGCGGGTCCACCTGCACGGGGCCTGCGTGGGTGCCGGCATCGAGCTCCCGGCCTTCGCAGGGACGGTGCTGGCCGCGCCGGACACCACCGTCCGCCTGCCAGAGGTGGGCATGGGCCTGGTACCCGGCGCCGGCGGCACCGTCAGCATCCCCCGCCGGATCGGGCCCCACCGGGCCGCCTACCTCGCCGTCACCGGCGTCACCATCGACGCGCAGCAGGCGCTGGCCTGGGGCCTGGTCGACCGCATCGAGCGGGAGCCGGCTGCGCCGACGGATCCGTGAGGACCGCTCGGCGCGAACCGACGTAAACACCGCAGCACCGTCGTGCGTGTGCTGTGGTGTGAGGACGACGATCGGACAGCCGATGGAGGTCGCGGTGGCCCTCGCCGACGAGAGTGACGGATCGGTCGTCGGGCCCAGCCCCTCGTTCGATGCGCTCTTCGTGCGCGAGTACCCCCGCATGGTGGCGCTCGCGGCGGCCGTGTCCGGGAGCCGGGCCCACGCCGAGGACATCGCCCAGGAGGCGATGACCCGCCTGCACCACAAGTGGGCCACGGTCGGGCGCTACGACAAGCCCGGCAGCTGGTTGCGACGGGTCACGATCAACCTGGCGGTGTCGCAGCGGCGCCGGCACCTGTCGGAGGCCAAGGCGATCCTGCGGCTCCGCAGCAGCGAGCCAGAGCTGCCGCCCAGCCCACCGGCCGACGAGGCCATCTGGGACGCGGTGGCGTCGCTGCCGCGCAACCAGCGAGCGGCCGTGGCCCTCCACTTCCTCGAGGACCGGGGCCACGACGAGATCGCAGAGATCCTCGACATCTCGCCGTCCACGGCCCGGGTACACCTGCACCGGGCCCGGCAGGCCCTCCGGGAACGGCTGGCGTCGATCGCAGAGGAGGAGTCCAGGTGAACGAGCATCGCGACGAGGCGGACATCAGGGCCGCATTCGAGCGGCTGCAAACCGACGCCAGCGGCCTCGAGACCACCGGACCGCTGCGCGCCGTCACCGCCAGCCGGGGCCGGGGCTGGATCCGGCCGGGCGTGCTGGGGGTGGCGGCTGCCGCCGTCGTGCTCGTCGTCGGGCTGGTCCTCTGGGCCGCCGACGACGGCGACGGACCCGACCAGGTGGCCGCCGGCGACGACGCCGGCGAGCCCGACGCCACCGTCGACACGACGCCGGACGCGGGAGTCCCCGCGGCCACCCTCGACGGGACCGCATGGTTCCTGGTGAGCGGCACCGGGGTCGGCGCCACGGTGCCGATCCTCGACGACTGGCCCATCACCTTGACCTTCGACGGCGATGTCTTCGGCGGCACTGCAGCCTGCAACGGCTACGGGGGTCGCTACACCGTCGAGGGGTCGGCGCTGTCGATCGAGGAGCTGGCCCACACCGAGATGGGCTGTCAGCCCGAGGTCATGGTGTCGGAGACCGCCTTCCTCGATGCGCTGCGAGAGGTCGACGAGGCCGTCGTCGTCGACGACCAGCTGGTCCTGCGGGGCCCGCAGTCGGAGCTGGTGTTCACGGCATCCCAGCCGATCTCCGCCGCGGAGCTGGTCGGCCAGCTCTGGCTGCTCGACACCCTCGACGACGGCGAGACCGCGACCACGGCCGTGGGCGAGCCGGCGACGCTGCTCCTGCGCAGCGACGGCACCTTCGACGCCGGCACCGGCTGCCGCCGGCTGGCCGGCGACTACGTGCTCTCCGTCGCCTCGGTGCAGTTGACGAGCTTCTCCGCCACCGGCGAGTGCCCCAGCCGGCTCACCGATCAGGACAGCTTCGTGATCGGCGTCCTCGAGGGGGGGTTCACCGCCCAGATCGAGGGCGACCGGCTGATCCTGCAATCCAGCGGGGGCGAGGGTCTGGGCTACGTCGCCATCGACGAGGAGCCGGGCCCCACCCCCACGCCCGACCCCGAGCAGCCCGCGCTGACGGTCGGGGAGCTGCTCGACCAGCAGCCGTCGGGGACCGTCGCGGTGTCCGGGTACCTGCTCCAGCGCGGCGGGGGCTGGATCATCTGCGACGCCCTGCTCGAGGACGACCCCCCGCGGGGCTGCGGCGGACGTTGGGCGGTCATCACCAACTACGACCGCCAGCTCGATCCCCACACCGAGCCGCCGACCCCGAGGGACGAAGCCGCTGTCGCGGCTGCCGAGGCGTCCGACGACGACGCCCTGGTGCACGCCGACGGGGTGGTGTGGACCACCGAGCCGGTCACCGAGCTGGTCGTGCTCGTCGACGCCAGCCGAGTGGCCCTCCCTGCCTGGCCCACCGACGCCGAGCTGAGCAGCGACGAGAGCGAGCTGCTCGACCTCTTCACGGCGCTCGACGCCTCGCAGGGCACCGTCGACGTGGCGGCGCTGCGGCTCTCGGAGGCCGGGGTCGTCCTGGGCCTGGGCGACCAGCACACGGTCACCCGGTCACCCGCGGAGCTGGCCGACCCGGCGCAGTGGATCCTCGACGTGGAGGACTTCCGGGCCCGCACCGGCCCGTTCTCGGCGCTGGCTGCGCTCACCGAGGCCGGTGACGTGACGTGGTCGGCGGGACCCCACGACCACTGCGCCTCGCCGCCGATGCCGATCCTGTCCGAGCTGGGCGATGCTCGCCAGCTCAGCATCCAGCCCACCGAGGTCACCAGCTGCATCGAGTGGTTCACCGTCGACGTCTTCCTCGACGACTCCGGTGCGGTGATCGCCATCGTGTTCGACACCTGGGAGCCGTGATCGGTACTCATTGACTCGGCTCCGCCGTCCGTGGCGTCGCCTCATCTGTCGACCGGCGTGGAGGCCGCGACGGGCGACGTGCGTGAGACCTGACGCGACGCTGGGAGCGGCCCTCCGTGGCCGCCGGTCCGGCCGCAGGGAATCAGCCCCGCCGGCGTGGGTGGCCTCGCTGCCTGCGCCGGCGTTCCTCCACGAGCTGGGCCTGCTCCTCGACCTCGTCCCACAGGCGCAGGTACCGATCCAAGCGCTGCCCGTCGAGATCGCCGGACGCCACTGCAGCACGCACCGCGCAACCGGGCTCCACCTGGTGGCGGCAGTCACGGAAGCGGCAGCCGTGGGCCAGCTCGCCGATGTCGGCGAACACCCGCTCCACCGCCGGGCCCGCATCCCACAGGCCCACGCCGCGTATGCCCGGGGTGTCGATGAGCACTCCGCCGCCAGGAACCGGTACCAGCTCCCGGGCCGTGGTGGTGTGCCGGCCCTTGGCGTCCCGGGCCCGGACCTCGCTGGTCTCGAGCAGCTCCTCGCCCACGAGGGCATTCACGAGCGACGACTTGCCCGACCCGGACTCGCCGAGCAGCACCAGGCTGAGGCCGTTGGCGATCAGCGCATGCAGCTCGTCCAGCCCCCGACCGTCCCGCGCGCTGGTGACCAGGACGCCGACGTCGACGAGCTCGCTCGCCAAGGACTCCCACTCGGGGTCGAGACCGAGGTCTGCCTTGGTCAGCACCACCAGCGGCCGGGCGCCGCCGTCGGCGGCCAGCACCAGGAACCGCTCGATACGCGCCAGGTTGAGGGGCCGGTCCACCCCGGCGGTCACCCCCACCAGGTCGACGTTGGCCGCCAGCACCTGGTCCAGGACCTCCTCGGCCGGATCCCGGCGCACGATGGTGCCCTGCCGGGGCAGGATCCGCTCCAACCGGGGCCCGATCTCGGTGTCCTCGACCACCTCCACCCAGTCGCCGGTCACCGGGGCCAGCTCGGATTGGGCCCGGACGCTGTCCGAGGCGACGCGAACCTCACCGTCGCCGGTGAGCACGTCGGTCTCGCCCCGGTCGACCCGCCGGACCCGGCCCACGACGGCATCGGGCGCCGGCGGGGTCTCGAGGCCGAGGACGTAGGTCCCCCAGCCGAGCGCCTCCAGGGTCGGTGACGCTGCCGAGCTCAAGCTGGGGTCGTCCGCCGGGGGCGCTGCACGGCCCCATCTTTGCCGGTCCGGCCCGCCGGCGAGAAGGCGTTTCCCGGCGAGGGTGCGACCGACGACATCCTGGCGAGCCGTCCCCGCCGGGCTCGTCGGGAACTGCTGGCGCCGGGGGAGCGTTCCCTCGTCGTCCCCTCTTCCGCCACCCGTGCTGCGACAATGAGAGACGGTATGACCGAGACCGCTCGCCCCGAGACCGCCGACGACGAGACCGACGACGACGAGACCGTCGCCGCGCCCGGGGCCACGGGCGCGGCCTGGGCCGCGCTGAGCGGGCTCCTGGCCGCCGGCGCGGCGCTCGCCACCGGCGAGCTGCTGTCGGGGTTCTCCCAGTCGGTCCCCTCGCTGGTGATCGGCATCGCCGAGGTCTTCACCGACGAGACGCCTGGCGGGATCGTCCGCTGGAGCATCGACACCTTCGGCGCCAGCCAGAAGACGCTGCTGGTGTGGGGCATCACCACCGTCGCCCTCCTCGTGGGCGCCGCCCTGGGCGTCGCCTCCCGCCGCGATCGTCGCATCGGCGTGGCCGGGTTCGCGGCCTTCGGCGTCCTCGGCGGCTGGGCGGCGGCCCGGGCCGCGCTGTCTGCTGACGGCTGGTCGTGGTTCTCGGCCATCCTCGCCGCCCTGGTCGGGATCACCGTCCTCATCGCGCTGCTCCGCTGGCTGCCCTTCTCCCCCGCCACCGCCGCGGGACCGGCCGGGCTCACCAGCACCCCGGACCGGCGCAGCTTCCTGGGCTATGCCGGCGCCGCCGCGTTCTTCGCCGTGTTCGGCGCCGGGCTGGGCCGCTCCCTGCGCCGCAACCAGAGCGTCGAAGGGGCCCGACAGCAGCTGGCGGCCACCCTCGCCGAGTCCGGCGCCCCGACCCTCACCCAACCCGCCGACGTCGGCCGGGCCGGCTTCGAGGCCGTCGAGGGGCTCAGCCCGCTCGTCACCCCCAACGACGACTTCTACCTGATCGACACCGCCATCCGGAAGCCCCAGGTCGACCCGGCCAGCTGGTCGATGCGGATCACCGGCATGGTCGACGACGAGATCGAGCTGACCTTCGACGACCTGCTCGCCATGGAGCAGATCGAGGAGTCGATCACCCTGTCGTGTGTGTCCAACCAGGTGGGCGGCAATCTGGTCGGCAACGCGGTGTGGACCGGGGTGCCGCTGCGGACCCTGCTGGACATGGCCGGGGTGCAACCGGGCGCCACCCAGGTCGTGGGCCGCTCGGTCGACGGCTGGACCGGCGGCTTCCCCACCGAGATCGCCATGGATGGGCGCCCCGCCATGGTCGCCCTCACGATGAACGGCGAGCCACTCCCCATCGAGCACGGCTTCCCGGCCCGGCTGGTGGTGCCCGGCCTGTACGGGTACGTGTCGGCCACCAAGTGGCTCTCGGAGATCGAGCTGACAACCTGGGAGGACTTCGACGGCTACTGGATCCCGCGGGGCTGGGGCAAGGAGGGCCCGATCAAGACCCAGTCCCGCATCGACGTCCCCCGCGACGGCCAGACCGTCGATGCGGGACCGGTGGCCATCGCCGGGGTGGCCTGGGCCGGCCTCCGCTCGGTCGACCGGGTGGAGGTCCGCGTCGACGGCGGCGAGTGGATCGAGGCCGCGCTGAGCGAGGAGCTGTCCGAGAGCTCGTGGCGCCAGTGGCTCGTCGAGTGGGACGCGGCGCCCGGCAAGCACCGCCTCGAGGTCCGGGCCACCGACGGCGAGGGTGATGTCCAGACCGACGCGATCGCCCCGCCAGCGCCCGACGGCGCCACCGGCCACCACGCCGTCTCGTTCACCGTCGCCGGCTGAGCTCGCCTCGCGATTCGCCGTCGCCGGCCCGGCGATACAGTCCCCACGTGCTCGCCGGACGCGCTGTCGCCGCCAGCGCGCCACCCGAGGCGATGTTCGCGGTGGGCGCGGTGTCGCAGTACCTGGGGGCTGCGATCGCTGTCGGCCTGTTCGACCACATCGACGTGGCCGGGGTGGCCTGGCTGCGGGTCCTGGGCGCCGGGCTCATCGTGGTGGCGTTCCGGCGTCCGTGGCGCCGGCGCTGGACCCGAGCCGAGCTGGGGTGGAGCGCCGCCTTCGGGGTAACCCTGGCGCTGATGAACCTGTTCTTCTACCTGGCGATCGACGAGCTCCCGCTCGGCAACGCGGTGGCGTTCGAGTTCCTGGGGCCGATCGCGGTGGCCGCGGTCGGGTCGCGGTCGCGCCGGGCGATCACCGCGCTGGTGATGGCCGTCGCCGGGGTGGCCCTACTGGCCGAGGTCCAGCCCGAGGGCAGCGCCGCCGGGGTGGCATTCGCGCTGTTGGCGGGCACCGCCTGGGCGGGCTACATCCTGCTCGGCCACCGGGTCGCCCGCGCCGGCGCCGCCGTCGACGGGCTGGGCGTGGGCATGCTCTTCGGCATGGCCGCCATCGCGGTGGTGGGCGTGCCCGCGCTGGGACCCGCCCTCGACGCCCCCGACCTGCTGCTCCTGGCGCTGGCCACCGGGCTGCTCTCGAACGCCATCCCGTACGCCATCGACCAGCTGGTGCTGCAGCGGATCGACCAGTACCGCTTCGCGCTGCTGCAGGCGATGCTCCCGGCGTCCGCCACCCTGATCGGGCTCGCCGCCCTGTCCCAGGTGCCCACCGCTGCCGAGCTGGTCGGCATCGTCCTGGTGGTGGTGGCCCTGGTGGTGCGGGGCCGCAGCGACGTGCCTGCCGAGGTGCCCTGACGCCCGGCCGTGGTGTCGGGCTCGTGCCCTGGCACCGCTGGCTACGGGCGCAGCTCGGGGAGGTCGCGGAACAACTCGAGGGCCTCGGGGTTGGCGAGGGCCTCGGCGTTCTTCACCGGCCGGCCGTGGACCACGTCGCGCACCGCGAGCTCGGTCAGCTTGCCGCTGCGGGTGCGCGGCAGGTCGTCGACGGTCACGATGACCGCAGGCACGTGGCGGGGCGTGGCCCCGGTGCGGATGCGGGCGCGGATGGTGTCGCGTAGTTCGTCGTCGAGGATCGCGCCCGGCGCCAGCCGGACGAAGAGCACCACCCGGGTGTCGCCATCCCACTGCTGGCCGATCACCAGGCTCTCCAGCACCTGGGGGATCGCGTCCACCTGCCGGTAGATCTCGGCGGTCCCGATGCGGACGCCGCCAGGGTTGAGGGTGGCGTCGGAGCGGCCGTGGATGATCATCCCGCCGGCGCCGGTCCATTCGGCGAAGTCGCCCTGGTGCCAGCGGCCCGGGAAGCGCTCGAAGTAGGCGGCGTCGAAGCGCTCGTCGCCGGGGTCGTCCCAGAAGCGCAGCGGGATCGACGGGAACGGGTTGGCGCACACCAGCTCACCCTGCTGGCCCGGCCCCAGCGGGGTCCCGGCGTCGTCGAGCACCTGGATGTCCAGGCCCAACCCCGGCCGCTGGATCTCGCCGGCCCGGACCGGTGACGTGGGGTCGCCGGCGACCAGGCAGCCGCACAGGTCGGTTCCCCCCGAGATCGACGCCAGGTGCAGGTCGGGATCGACGTGGCGGTACACGTACTCGAAGCCCTCGGGCACCAGCGGTGAACCGGTGGAGCACATCGTGCGCAAAGACCCCAGGTCGTGGGTCCCGGCGGGGCGTAGTCCCTCCTTGGCACAAGCGTCGATGAACTTGGCCGAGATGCCCATCAGCGTGGCCCGGGTCCGGGCCACCAGGTCGAACAGCCGAGCCGGCCCGGGGTGGAACGGCGACCCGTCGTAGAGCACCAGCGTGGCCCCTGACCCGAGGGCCGACGCCAGCCAGTTCCACATCATCCAGCCGGCGGTGGTGAAGTAGAAGACCCGGTCGCCCCGCCGGACGTCGCAGTGCAGCTGCTGCTCCACCAGGTGCTTGAGGAGCACGCCCCCGGCCCGGTGGACGATGCACTTGGGCTTGCCGGTGGTGCCCGACGAGTAGAGGACGTACCAGGGGTGGTCGAACGGCAGCCGCTCGTAGCGGACCGGGCCCGGGTCGACGCCAGCCAGGGCCTCGGGCCCGATCACCAGCTCCGAGTCCAGCGGGCCCCGCAGCTCGTCGCCGTAGGGCACGACCACCACCGACCGCAGCGACGGGATCCGGCCGGCGATCTGTTCGAGCTTCTCGCCGCAGGCGAACCAGCGGCCGCCGTACCAGTAGCCGTCGGAGGCCACCAGCACCACCGGTTCGATCTGCCCGAAGCGATCGACGACCCCGTCGACGCCGAAGTCGGGCGACACCGACGAGAACACCGCGCCGAGCCCGGTGGCGGCCAGCATGACCGCGTAGATGTCGGGGGTGTTCGCCATCATCGCCGCGACTCGATCGCCGGTGGTCACCCCGGCGTCGAGCAGCAGCTGCTGGTAGCTGGCCACCAGCCGGCGCAGCTCGGCCCAGCTCAGCTGGCGTTCATCGCCGGCCTCGCCCTCGAACAGCATCGCCGGAGCGTCGTCACCGCGGGCCAGGAGGGTCTCGGCCGCGTTGAGGCGAGCCTCGGGGAAGAACCTGGTGGTGCGGAGCCGGTCGCCGGGCTCGACCACGACATCGCCCGGGTCTCCGACCACCCCGCAGAAGTCCCAGCCGTGGCGCCAGAACGTCGCGGGATCCTCGACGCTCAGCCGGTGCAAAGCCGGATAGTCGGGCACCCCGAGGTCGGCCATGAACGCCGCCAGCCGGGTGGCGGCGACCCGCTCGTCCGAGGGTGTCCACAGGGGCTCCACGCCCGAGGCCTCGGCGCTCATGGATCGGATCCTCCGACAGCGGACGCCGTCAGGCCGGTCTCGTCGTCACCCAGGGCCACGAGGGCAGCGACGAACGCGTCGACCTGCTCGGTGGTCGTGCGGGCGTTGATGAAGCAGGGGCGGATGGCGAATCGACCGTCGACCATGGTGGCGCTCGGGGCGAAGCTGGTCTCGCGCACGAGTCGGCGGAGCAGCACCTCGTTCAGCTCGTCCAGGTCACCGGTCGCCGCGACGTAGCGGATGCAGGCCACCGAGAGCTGGGGCTCGGTCAGCGACTCCAGGCGAGCGTGCTCGGCGGCTGCGCTCGCCACCCGCGCCGCCAGGTCGTTGTCCGCCGCCACCCGGCCGGCGATGCCGTCGACGCCGAGCTCGCGGATGATCGACCACACCTGTACCCCCCTGGCTGGGGCCGAGAGCTCCACCGCCAGATCACCGTAGGGGATTCCCATCGAGTCGATGGAGCTGACGATCCCCTCGTCCTTCGCGAACGAGCCCTCCAGGTAGTCGGCGGGCTCCTGGGTGAAGGCCCGATGGAGGATCGAGCGGTCACGGACGAACGCCGCGGCGACGCCGACCGGCGCGCACAGCCACTTGTGCGGGTCCACGATGACCGAGTCGGCCAGCTCCAGCCCGTCGTAGCGGTCCCGGATCCGGTCGTCGAGGATGCCGGGAAGGCCGTAGGCCCCGTCGATGTGGAACCAGGCGCCATGAGAACGCGCGATCTCACCGACGGCTCGCAGGGGGTCGATGGCGCCGGTGTTGGTCGTCCCCGCCGCGGCGACCACCGCTACGGGCAGCACTCCCCGCTGCTTGTCCTCGGCGAGCGTGCGGGCGAGCTCGCCGGGGACCATCCGCTGATGGTCGTCGACGGCGATCAGGCGCACCCGTGACCGGCCCAGGCCGAGCACGCCTGCCGCCCGCTGGATCGTGTGGTGGGCCTCGGTGGAGGTGTAGACGGCCGCCGGTCGGCCATCGAGACCCGAGGCTGCGGGATCGAGGCCGGCCGCTTCGAACGCGACCTGGCGGGCTGCCCCCAGGGCCACCAGGTTTGCCACCGAACCACCGCTGACGTAGACCCCTTTCATCGCCGCGGGCAGCTCGAACATCTCGGCCAGCCAGTCGAGGGTCAGCTCCTCGACGAGGTTGAAGGCGTTGATCGTGTAGCGCTGGGGACCGGCGATCGCAGCCGCAGTCTGGGCGACGACGGGCATGGTGGTCGGCCCCGTCGTGACGAACCCCCAGAACCGCGGATCGGAGATACGACTCCCGTTCGGGATCAACAGCTCACGCAGCTCGTGGGCGGTCTGCGCGGCGCCGACACCGGTCCGGGGGACCGGCCCGACGAGCTGCGCTTCCCAGCTGGGCGCCGACCTGCCGGGGTCGGGATGCTCGAACTCGACGAACCGATCGAGCGCCTCACCGACCTCGGCCAGGTACTTGCCGAACGCCTCGGTTTCGGGGCGGGTGGGATGCATCTCGCCAACCTACCGACCGCCCGGGCGGGAGGCGGAGCGACCGACCTTCAGACGTAGGTCGAGCCCTTGACGCCCTCGACGTCCTTGCGGATCTCGACGTTGACCAGCGCCGGCTTGCCGGACTCGAAGGCCCGGGCGATGGCGGGTCCGATCTGGCCGGGCTCGGTGACGTGCTCGCCGTGGCCGCCGAGGGCCTCCACGACCAGGTCGTAGCGGGTGGGGGCCAGCTCCGTGGCCACCAGCCGATCGGACCCGTAGATGGACGCCTGGGGGCGCATCATCTGACCCCAGGCGGCGTCGTTGCCGAGCACCCCCACGATGGGGAGCCCGAACCGGACCGCGGTGTCGTATTCGAAGCCGTTGAGGCCGAACGAGCCGTCGCCGTACACGATCAGCACCGGCTTGTCGGGATGGGCGAGCTTGGCCGCGATCGCGAACGGCATGCCCACACCCAGGGTCCCGAGCGGGCCCGGGTCCATCCAGGCCCCGTCGGGGGGCACGGCGATGACCTTCGCGGCCTGGGCCACGATGTCGCCCCCGTCGCCGATGACGATGGTGTCGCTGGTGAGGGCGTCGGCGATCTCGCGGCACAGCCGGAGGGGGTCGATGGGGACCTCGTCGCTGTCGAGCTGGCCGCGCAGCGCCGAGGCGGCCTCGTCCTCGATGGCGCGGAGGTCGGCGCTGTGCGCGGAGAAGTCGGCGGTACCGCCCGCGGCGTCGGTGAGGGCGTCGAGGTTCGCCGCCAGGTCGCCCACGAGCCCCACCTCGGCGGCGCGGTTCTGGCCGACCAGGGTCTCGTCGAGGTCGAGCTGCACGATCGCGGCGTCGGGCGGGATCGAACGCCCGAACCGCATCCGGAAGTCCAGCGGGGTGCCGGCCAGCACCACCAGGTCGGCTCGGCTCAGCGCCTCCCGGCGCGACCGGTTGAAGAACTGCGGGTGGTCCATGGGGAGCAGGCCCCGGGCCATGCCGTTGGTGAAGCACGGGATGGCCAGCGTGGTGGCGAACCGCTCCAGCGCGGCACCGCCCTCGGACCATTTCAGCGAGGTCCCGGCCATGACCATGGGCGTCTTGGCCTGCCCCAGCAGGTGGGCCGCCCGAGCGACCTGCCCGGCCGGCGCCACCGCGGTCACCCGGTAGTCCCGCAAGACCGGCCGGGCCACGGCATCGAGGTCCACCGGGGCGTGCAGCACGTCCATCGGCAGCTCGAGGAAGGCGGGGCCGGGTACCCCCGACAGCGCGGTGCGGATGGCCACCTCGAGGTACTCCGCGATCCGGTCGGTCTGGTAGCAGGCATCGGCCCATTTCGAGATCGGGCGCACCACGGCCACGTGGTCCATCTCCTGGAGCGAGCCCCGGCGCAGGTTGGCGAAGGGCCCCTGGCCGCCGAGCACCAGCACCGGAGAGTTGGCCCGCCAGGCGTTGGCGATGCCGGTGACCCCGTCGGTCACGCCGGGACCCGCGGTGAGCACGGCCACGCCCACCCTGCCCGGATGCAACCGGGCCCAGGCGTCGGCAGCGTGGACCGCAGCTTGCTCGTGGCGGACGTCGACGACCGCGATGCCCTCGTCGAGGCAGCCGTCGTAGATGCCCATGACGTGGCCCCCCGACAGCGTGAAGATGGTGTCCACCCCCGCGTCGCGGAGGGTGCGGGCGACGAGCCTGCCTCCGTGGGTCATCGCCTTGGGTTAGACCCGGGGCGCCCGGGTGTCAAGCGGGCGCCGAGCGCGCACCGGCGAGTAGCGTCGGTCCGGTCGAGGAGGAACGATCTCGGAGCCGGTCGGTACGACGGCGGCGGGGCCCGGTTCGTGCAGCGGCGGCCCCCGGCGACCGACGTCCTCCATCTCCCGGAGGGTGCTCTCGAGGACCGAGGACACGGGGGTGAGGGGTGAGGGTCGGAGGCCCCTATTCGTCCCCACCGCCGGCAGCTACGGTCGGAAGCGACCACACGAATGGAGGCGATCGATGCCGCAAGTAAGCCAATTCGCACCGGGCACCCCGTCCTGGGTGGACCTCGGAACCCCCGACATCGATGGCTCGGCGGCGTTCTACTCCAGCCTGTTCGGCTGGGAGGCGCACAAGGCGCCCGAGCCCGAGGCCGGTGGGTACGTCATGTTCACCAAGGACGGGCTCACCGTGGCCGGCATGGGCCCGCTCATGCAGGAAGGGCAGCCACCGGCGTGGGGAACCTACGTCACCGTGGTCGACGCCGACACCACCATCGCCGCGGCACGCGAGGCCGGGGCCCAGATACTGCTCGAACCCATGGACGTGATGGACGCAGGGCGGATGGCGACGCTGATGGACACCGCTGGCGCAGTGATCTCGATCTGGCAGCCCAAGGAGCACATCGGCGCCGAGCTGGTCAACGAGCCGGGGAGCCTGTGCTGGAACGAGCTCGCCACCCGGGATCCGGTGGCTGCGGCGGCGTTCTACGACGCGGTCTTCGGCTGGCAGGCGCACACGAGCACCTTCGACACCCCCGACGGCGAGCGGACCTACACCGAATGGCACCCCGACTCGGACGGGGGGCCCATCGGAGGGATGATAGTGATCGACGAGACCTGGCCGGCCGAGATGCCGTCGCACTGGATGACCTACTTCGCGGTGGAGGACCCCGACGCGACCGCGTCGCTGGCCAAGGAGCTCGGCGGGACGGTGGAGGTGGAGCCCTTCGACATCCCGCCTGGCCGGATGGCGGTGCTCGCCGACCCCTCCGGGGCCTACTTCACCGTGATCGCCATGCGCCAGGACGCCAGCTGATCCCGGGTAGACAAGTTGCATACAACTCGGTGAACACCGGGGTCAGACCCCTGTGTCACGAACGGTGTCACTCGAAGAGGCTGTCGATCCGGTCGCCGATCCACTCGAAGAAGGTGGCCTGGGCCACGAACTGGAGCACGAACCAGACGATCACCACCACCGCCGCGGCCACGACCACGAACCTGATGGCGCGCAGCACCCGATCGAGATACTCGCGGGCCAGCGAGTGGCCCCGCCCCAGCACGTCGCGGGCCCGGCGGGAGAACAGGTCGGCGGCCCGATCCATCTCCTCCCGGGCCGCCCGGCGGACCTGGAACACCAGGTCCTCGGCGTCGGCCTCCCGCCCCCGGCGGGCGGCGGCCTCGGCGGCGTCGGCTGCCGTTGGAAAGGGCGGCGGGGCCGGAGGCCAGCTGCGGGTGTCGGCCTCGCCTCCCACCGGCGGGGGGCGGCGAGCCTCGGTCCAGTCGGTCCCCTCCCACCACCGCAGCCGCCCACTCCCCTCGGGATCGGGGTACCAGCCCGGGGGCGGGGCGTCGGCCAGCCTCACTGGTCGGCGGCCGGCGGCGGTAGATCGACCCGCTCGGCGGGATCAGGGATGGGCAGGCCGCGCCGGGGCCTGACCTCGTCCACGTCGTCGTCGGCCCTGGCGGTCTCGGTGAGCGCCGCCACCGTGCCGAGCAGCCCCGAGAACTCGGCGGGGATGACCAGCTTGGTGGCCCGGCCGTCGCCGATGGCCTCGAGGGCCTGCAGGTACTCCACGGTGAGCACGTGGTCGTCGGCCTCGGCCTCCTTGATGCCGATGAGCCGGGCCTTGGCTGCGGCTCCCTCGCCGATGCCCACCTTCTCGAGGCGGAGCCGCTCGGCCTCGGCCCGCAGCTCGATGGCGCGGGCGTCGCCCTCGGCGTCGAGCACCGCGGCCCGCTTGCGCCCCTCCGCGGCCAGGATCGCGGCCTGCTTCTCGCCGTCGGCCCGGGCGATCGCGGCCTCCTGGTAGCCGTTGGCCTCGGTCACCGTGGCCCGCCGGTCGCGCTCGGCCCGCATCTGGGCGTGCATGGCCGACACGATGTCGGGCGGCGGGTCGATGCGCTGGATCTCGACCCGGACCACCCGGACCCCCCACTTGTCGGTGGCGTCGTCGAGCACCTCCCGCAGCTGCATGTTGATGGTGTCCCTGGAGGTCAGGGCCCGGTCGAGCTCCAGGTCGCCGATGAGGTTTCGCAGGTTGGTCTGGGCGAGCTTGGTGATGGCGGTGAAGAAGTCGGCCACGTTGTAGACCAGCCGCTGGGGATCGGTGGCCTCGTAGTACACGACCGCGTCGACCGACACCACCACGTTGTCCTTGGTGATGACCTCCTGGGGCGGGACGTCCACCACCTGCTCTCGCATGTCGATCAGCTGGATGGTCTCGATGAAGGGCAGGATGAGGTTGAACCCGGGCTGCTTCGTGGTCTTGTAGCGACCGAGCCGCTCGACCAGCCCCTGCTGGAACGGGCGGACGATCTTCACCGCCCGCACCAGGACGACGATGACGACCACGGCGACCGCGGCGATGAAGATGGCGGCTGTCATGGGATGAGACCTCCAGTCCCGTCGTCGGTGGGCCCGATCGGCTCCACGACCAGTCTGGTGCCCTTCTGCGAGGTGATGCGCACCCGGGTGCCGACCGCGAGGATCACGTGGTGCTCCACGAGGGCGCCCCAGACGTCACCATCGACCGACACCCGCCCCCGGCGGTCGACGTCGTCGGGGTCGATGTCGACGGTGACGATCCCGGTCATTCCCACCAGGCGGTCGGCACCCACGCCCGGCGGCAGGTCGCTGCGCATGAAGGTCTTGGCCCACCGGTAGAAGCCCACCCACATCGCCGCGCCGCCCACCACGAACATGGCCCACTGGCCCTCGATGGGCACGTCGTAGAACCCGAGGATCGCGGCGAGGAAGGCCGACACCGCGAACGGCAGGAGGATGAACGATCCTCCGAGCACGGTGACCTCCACGAGCGTGAAGACGACGGAGACCAGCAGCCACACCCAGGGCCAGGCGTCGAGATCGACGCCGAGATCCAACATGGCACCTACTGTAGGGGCGCCGGCGCGACCAGGCCGGCGCCCAGCTGGCAGCACCCTCCCGACACCACGGCGGGCACCATGTACGAGTCCTTCACGTTCCGCTCCCACGACGGCCAGGAGCTGGCCGGCCACCGCTGGGGCCGGCCGGCCTCGCCCCGAGCCGTGATCCAGATCGCCCACGGCGCGTCCGAGCACGCGGGCCGGTACGGGCGGGTGGCCGAGGTGCTCGCCGCGGCCGGGTACGCGATCGTGGCCAACGACCACCGGGGCCACGGTCGCACCGCTGCGGAGCACGGGCGCTTCGGGGTGGCCCGTCCCGGCGGCTGGGCGGCCATCGTCCGCGACACCCGCGACCTGAGCGAGCTGGCCCGCCAGGAGCACCCGGGCGCCCCGCTGGTGCTGTTCGGCCACAGCATGGGATCGATGATCGCCCAGAACTACTTCGCCTCCTGGGGCGAGGAGCTCGCGGGGCTGGTCCTGTCGGGGACCGCGGGTGGCGCGCTGGTCGACCCCGACACCCTGGCCGCGATCGTCGAGCTCGGCGCGAGCGACGCCGCGGACGAGCCGTCCGAGGCCTTCGCGGCCATGTTCGCCGCCTTCAACGAGCCCTTCGACGGGCCCGGCGCCACCGGCTTCGAGTGGCTGTCGCGCGACGAGGCCGAGGTCCAGGCCTACGTCGACGACCCGTGGTGCGGCGAGCCCCTGTCCAACGGCTTCGTCGCCGACATGCTCGAGGCCACCGCCGTGATGTGGCAGCCCGAGGCCGAGGCCGGCATCCCCACCGGCGTTCCGGTGCTCATCTTCTCCGGCGCCCGGGATCCGGTCGGTGGACCGGACTCGGCGTCGGTGCGGGACCTGTCCGCCCGCTACGAGGCCGCCGGGGGTGCCGGTGACCCTCCGCTTGTACGAGGGCGGGCGCCACGAGATGCTCAACGAGGTCAACCGCGACGGGGTCCACGCGGACCTGCTGGCCTGGCTCGAGCAGATCCTCCCGTGATCAGGCCACCAGCTCGTTCGCGCTGAGGCCGGCACTGCGCAGCGCGTCGTCGACGAAGCGGCGCACGTCCCGCTCGAACGGGAACGACAGGTGACCACCGCGGTACCAGCAGATCTCGGGGCGGTCCCAGTGCTCCCACAAGGCCTTGACGTTGCCGGGGCGGACCCAGCGGTCGACCAGCCCCCCGTAGAT
Organism: Acidimicrobiales bacterium; assembly: GCA_041636995.1. GTDB lineage: Bacteria > Actinomycetota > Acidimicrobiia > Acidimicrobiales > UBA8592 > JBFINV01. Next base: position 34,978 of record JBFKRY010000002.1, read on the forward strand.
GAAGAGCCGCTCGGTCGGGACCACCGGGTCCATCGCCAGCGGTGAGACCACCCGGTGGACCCGCTCGAGCGAGCGCCAGCTCAGTCCCCACTGCTCGTAGAACGGCGGCAGCAGCGGCTCGACGTTCCGGCGCACCCCCCGGACCAGATCTGGCTCCGGGATGCCGGCGATGACCGCGGCGAGGTCGGCCTCGAAGCAGGCGAGGAGCGCAGTCAGGTAGCCCCCCAGCGACAGCCCGGTCACCCCGACCGCCGGCGCCTCCTCGACGTCGGTGATCCAGCTCTTCAGGCGGCGGATGTCCCAGATGGCCTGGGCCGCGGTGTGGACCGTGTTCATCGCCCCCGAGAAGATCACCCCGTCGCCCGACAGCCGGGAGGAGGCCCGGGGACCGTGCAGCGGCTGCACCGGGAACGCCAGGTTCAGGCCGTGCCGGCCGTGGAGCCGGCGGGCGTCGAAGGCGGTCAGGTCGGCCCCCGGGAAGCCGGTGCGGTAGCCGTTGATGCAGATGAGCCAGGGCCTCGGCGGGCCCTCGTGGCGGAGCACCCAGGCGTGGGCCGTGCCGTTGCGCTCGTAGCCCAGCCAGCGCTCACCTCCCGGCTCGCCGGGATGGGGCTCGTAGCGGCTCTCGAAGCGCAGATGCTCGAAGCGGGTGCCCCGGAGGGTCCGCTGGCGCGACTGCACCGACGTCAGCGGAGGCGGATCCAGGTGGTAGCTCCGGGGGTCGTCGATCCAGCCCCGCTCCTCGTAGAGCTGCAGGGCGTCCTCGAGCTCGGTGCGGACCCGGCGGCGGAAGTCCGTGGACGGCCAACGGAGCCGGTTGTAGGCCAGCTCGGCCTGCAAGGAGGCCTCGTCGACGAGCCACTTGGCGGCGATGGTGGGGCCGAGGCGGACCGACGGCAGGTCGGGCTCGCGGTGGCCCACCAGCCAGTGGCGCGCCTGTGTCAACAGGTCGTCGATGATCGTGGGCACGAACCCCTCCGCAGTCGTCCGACCCCCGATGCTACCGGCCGGGGTCGGGCGGGTCCGGATCCAGGGTCTCGGCCAGGTCGAGGCGGACGGTGCGGCGGTCGGTGACGATGGCGGTGATCAGCTCGGCGGGGGTCACGTCGAACGCGGGGTTGCACGCGGGGGTGGACGGGGGCGCGGTGGCCACCCCGCCCAGGCTGACCACCTCGGCGGGATCGCGCTGCTCGATCTCGATGTCGTCGCCGCAGGCGGTTGCGGGATCGACCGTCGACTCCGGCGCGACCACCAGGAACGGGACGCCGGCGTGGCGAGCCCCGAGGGCGAGCGAGAAGGTCCCGATCTTGTTGGCGGTGTCGCCGTTGGCGGCGATGCGGTCGGCGCCGGTGATCACCACGTCGGCTTCCCCCCGGGCCAGCAGGAACGGTCCGGCGCTGTCGACCACCAGCCGGTGCCGGGCGCCCATCCGGGCCAGCTCCCAGGTGGTCAGCCGGGCCCCCTGGAGCAGCGGCCTGGTCTCGAGAGCCAGGGCCTCGACCAGACCGCCGCGCTCGTGGAGCGTCTGGATGACTGCGAGCGCGGTGCCCCGCTCGACGGTGGCGAGGCCCCCGGTGTTGCAGATCGTCATCGCCCGGACCGAGCTGCGGCCGGTGAGCTCGAGAACGAGGTCCGCCCCGCGCTCGCCCATGGCCAGCGAGGCCGCCAGCTCCTCGTCGCGGATCGCCTGCGCCTCCTGCAGGACCCGATCCAGTCCCTCCCCGGCGACGGCGGCCGCGCGATCCACCATGCGGGCCAGGTTGGCGGCGGTGGGGCGGGCCGAGCGAAGCGCGGCGATGGCGTCGCGCAACCCGGGCCCGTGGCTGCCGTGCTGCTGGACCGCCAGCGCCACCCCGAACGCGCCTGCCACCCCGATGGCGGGAGCCCCGCGGACGGCCAGGCGCCGGATGGCGTCGACCAGGTGGGCCACCTGCTCGATCCGCAGGGTCACGTGCTCGTGTGGCAGCCGGGTCTGGTCGACGAGGACCACCGCGCCGTCGTCCCAGTCCAGGGTGCGCACGCCGAGGTCTGCCATCGCGGGCAACGCTACCGTTGCCGCAACGAGGGGAGCGCTGGCGCGTGGATCGGTACCTCTGCGACCTGCTGATCACCATGGGGGACAGCGACGGGGCCCGACCCATCGCGAGCGCGGCCCTGGACGTGGAGGCGGGCCGGGTTGCGTGGTCGGGACCCGCGGCCGATGCTCCCCCGGCCGACGGCGCCGCGGTCCACCGGCTCGAGGGCATCGTCGTCCCGGGGATGGTCGACATCCACTGCCACACCCCCATGGTCCTGCTGCGGGGCGCGGGCGAGGGTCTGCCGGTGGACCGGTGGCTGCAGCAGGTCATGTGGCCCCGCGAGGCCCGGCTGACGCCCGACGACGTCCGGGTGGGCATGCAGGTCGGAGGGGCCGAGCTGTTGGCCAACGGCATCACCACCTCGGTGGAGATGTACTTCCACGGCCAGGCGGTGGCCGAGGGCGCGGAATCGATCGGCCTCCGCTGCCTGGTGACCGCGCCCGTGATCGAGGACGCCGCCCTCACCCGGTTCGGATCATGGGAGGCCCAGCTCGACGACATGGTCGCCACCCGGGAGCGCTGGGCCGGCAGCGACCACATCGACGTCGGCCTCGGACCTCACGCCGCCTACTCGCTGTCCGACGAGTGCCTCCGCCGGATCGCGGCGGTGGCCACCGAGACCGGCATGCTCGTCCACATCCACCTGGCCGAACAGGAGTGGGAGGACGCCACCATCCGGGAGCGCTCGGGCTCGTCGGCGCCCGCGTACCTCGAGTCGATCGGGTTGCTCGACGCCGCGGTGCTGGCCGCGCACGCGGTGTGGGTCGACGAGGCCGACATCGAGACCCTGGCCCGCCACGACGTGGCCGTCGCCCACTGCCCCTGCTCCAATGCCAAGCACGCGTCCGGCATCGCCCCCGTCGGCGACATGGTCGCGGCGGGGATCCGGGTGGGCATCGCCACCGACGGCCCGGCGTCGCACCATCGCCTGGACCTGTTCGAGGAGATGCGCACCGCCATCCGCCTGGCGAGGGTGCGGCACCGTGACGCCGAGCGATTCACGCCCGCCGAAGCCCTGCGCATGGTCACCGCGGGGGCCGCCGACGCCATCGGCCGCCCCGACCTGGGCCGGCTCACCCCCGGAGCCTGCGCCGACATGGTGGCGCTCTCGCCGGCCACCCCCGCGCTGCAGCCGGTCTTGCCCGACGAGGACGACGCGGTGTCACGGGTGGTGTGGTCCGGGTCGCCGGCCGCGATCACCGGGGTGTGGGTGGGAGGGCGCCGGGTGGTCGAGGACGGGCTGCCCACCACGCTCGACCTCCCCGCCGCCAGCGCGGAGATGACCGCCCGGGCCCGGAGGCTGGCCGGATGAAGGCCTGGGACGACCGCCGAGCCCCCAGCGAGGGCCCCCTCGCCGAGTGCGTGCACGGCTCGCGCCTGATCGGCTCGGACCCGGCGCTGGTCCTGCACGGCGGCGGCAACACGTCGGTGAAGCACGGGTTCACCGACATCACCGGCCGGGTGATCGATGCCCTCTACGTGAAGGGATCGGGCTGGGACCTGGCCACCATCGAGATCGAGGGCTTCGCTGCGCTCCCGCTCGACCGGCTGCGGGAGCTCGTGGCCCTCGATGAGCTGTCCGACGAGGACATGGTGCGCGAGCTGTCCGCGGCCCGCCTCGACCCGGCCGCTCCCCAGCCGTCGGTGGAGGCGCTCCTGCACGCGCTGTTGCCCCACCGCGCGGTGCTGCACAGCCACGCCGACGTGATCGTCACCCTGACGAACACCCCCGGCGGCGGGCAGCTGGTGCGCGACCTCTACGGGGACCGGGTGGTGGTGGTCCCCTACGTGATGCCCGGCTTCGACCTGGCCCGGGCCGCGGCGCAGCTGTGGTCCGAGCAGGCTCACGGTGGGACGACCGGGATGGTGTTGCTCGACCACGGGCTGTTCACCTTCGCCGACACCACCCGGGAGGCCTACCAGCGCCACGCCGACCTCATCGACCTGGCCGAGCGTTGGCTCGACGAGCATGCGCCGCCGGCAGCCCCGTCGGACGAGCGCCTCCCGTCAGTGGACCCCGTGGGGCTGGCCGGGCTGCGCCAGCGGATCAGCGAGGTCGCGGGCAGGCCGATGATCGTGTCGCGCCACGCCGGCCCCGCAGTCGCCCGCTTCGTCGGCCGGCCCGACCTGGCCGACGTCGCCTGCCGGGGGCCGCTCACGCCCGACCACGTCATCCGCACCAAGCGACTGCCGATGGTGGGGACCGACGTCGACGCCTACGCCGAGGCCTACCGGTCCGAGTTCGAGGCCCACCGCCATCGCGGCCGGGGCGACCTCCGCATGCTGGACCCCGCGCCGCGGGTGGTGCTGGACCGCTCGCTCGGGATGCTGGCGGTCGGGCCCACCGCGGGCGCAGCCCGGATCGCGGCCGACATCTACGAGCACACCATGCCGGTGATCGAGCGGGCCGAGGACCACCTGGGGGGCTACGTGGCCCTCGATCCGGCGGACCTCTTCGACGTGGAGTACTGGGAGCTGGAGCAGGCCAAGCTGCGGCGGGCCGGACCGGCGCCGGAGCTGGCGGGCTCGGTGGCGATCGTGACCGGCGCGGCATCCGGCATCGGGCGGGCCTGCGCCGCGGCCCTGCTGGCCCGGGGGGCGGCGGTCGCCGGCCTGGACCTCGACCCCGATGTCGGCGACGCCTTCGGGGGCGAGGCCTGGCACGGCATCACCGTCGACCTGACCGACGCCGACGCCCAGGCCGCCGCGGTGGCCGGCATCGTGGAGCGTTACGGCGGCGTCGACATCGTGGTGGCCGCGGCCGGGATCTTCGGCGGCAGCGCTCCGATCGCGGCGCTCACCGCGGAGGCCTGGCGGGCGGTCCAGGCCGTCAACGTCGATGCCGTCGCGCTGCTGCTCGCCGCGGTGCACCCGCTCTTGGCGCGCTCGCCGGTGGGCGGGCGGGTGGTGCTGATCGGATCCAAGAACGTGGCCGCGCCCGGCAGGGGCGCGGCGGGGTACTCGGCGTCGAAGGCGGCGCTCACCCAGCTGGGCCGGGTCGCGGCGCTCGAGTGGGCCAGCGACGGGATCAGGGTCAACGTGGTGCATCCGGACGGGGTGTTCGACACCGGCCTGTGGACCGACGAGCTGCTCACCGAGCGCGCCGCCAACGCAGGCCTGTCGGTCGAGGAGTACCGGACCCGGAACCTGCTGGGCGTCGAGGTCACGTCGGCGACGGTGGCCGCCGCGGTGGCCGCGCTGTGCAGCGACGCCTTCGCCGCCACCACCGGCGCCCAGGTGCCGATCGACGGTGGCAACGAGAGAACGGTGTGACGTGGTGATGACCGACCTGTACGAGCGGCTGGCCCGGGCCGCGACCACCATCGCCGAGCGCAGCGGTCGGGACCGCCACCAGGTGGTCGCGGTGCTGGGCTCGGGGCTCGGGCGCTACCCCGACACCGTGGACGGGGCGGTGGCCATCCCCTACGCCGACCTGCCGGGGTTCCCGATCCCGGCCGCTGTCGGCCACGCAGGGGTCGCGTACTCGGTGCAGATGGGCGACAACGCGGTGCTGCTCCTGGCGGGGCGGGTCCACGCCTACGAGGGTCATCCCATGGAGGACGTCACCTTCGCGGTGCGGGCCGCCATCCTCGCCGGCTGCAGCACCGTCCTGCTGACCAACGCCGCGGGCGGCTGCGGCGACGGGCTGGCGCCCGGCGACCTGGTGGTCATCACCGACCACGTGAACGTGGCCGGGCTGAGCCCCCTGGCCGGCGAGAACGACGATCGCCTGGGGCCCCGGTTCCCGGACATGACCGACGTCTACACCCCGGCGCTGCGAGCCGAGGCCCACGCCGCCGCGGAGCGGCTGGGCCAGGAGCTGGGCGAGGGCGTCTACTTCTGGTTCCGGGGCCCGATGTTCGAGACCCCGGCCGAGGTGCGGATGGCCAAGGCCCTGGGGGCGTCGCTGGTGGGGATGTCGACGGTGCCCGAGGCCACCGCGGCCCGGCACATGGGGGCCGACGTGCTGGGCATCTCCCTGGTCACCAACCTGGCGGCCGGCATCTCGGCGACCCCGCTGTCGTCGGAAGAGGTGCTGGAGACCGCAGCGGAGGCCGCGGAGCGGTTCTGCGGCCTCTTCGACGAGCTGCTCCCGAACCTCTGACCGTCCGGGCGCCGGGCCCGGTCGGGTCAGGCGTGCGCGATGGCGTCGAGCACGTCGAGCCGGGCCGCCCGGCGGGCCGGGAGCGACGCCGCGATCAGGCCGGCCACGGTGGCAGCCACCACGTACCAGATCAGCGCGCCGACGGGCAGCGACAGCCGATCGATCGCCGACTCCGGGATGGCGATGACGGCCAGCCAGCCGAACACCAGCCCGACCACCACCCCCAGCAGGGCGCCGAACAGCGACACCACCCCGGCCTCGAGCCGGATGAGGCTGCGGGTCTGGCGCCGGGTCATCCCCACGGCCCGCATGAGGCCGATCTCCTGGGTGCGCTCCAGCACCGACAGCGCCATGGTGTTGGTGATCCCGAGCAGGGCGATCACGATCGCCAGCCCCAGGAAGACGTTGATGATCACCAGCAGCGAGTCGAGGTCACCCTCGAGGCGCTCCCTGAACTCGTCGCTCGTCTCGAACTCGAGGTTGGGGAACGTGTCCGCGAACGCGGCCACGGCCTGGTTCGCCGCGTCCAGCTCTGCGCCCGGTGCCAGCGTGGCGAAGATCATGCTGTCGTCGCGAGCGTCGACGTTGGCGTCCCAGGCGGACAGGTCGACCACGTAGTCGCCGAGGATGAAGTCGTTGGTGTAGATGGCGCCCACGGTCAGGATCCGGGAGCCGGTGGCCGCGAACTCGACGGTGAGGGGGTCGCCGACGCGGAGGCCGCGGTCATCGGCCGTGTCCTGGGTCACGATCACGTGGTCGGGGTCGGCCACCGCCGCCGGGTCACCGTCCCGGACGCCGATGTCGAAGACCTCCGTCAGCTCGGTGAGGTCAGTGGCGGTGAGCCCGGTCTCGGCACCATCGATGCGGACGGTCGCGAAGCGCAGCGGCGCCACCTCTGCCAGCTCCGGGACGGTCTCGAGCTGTTCCGCCAGCTCCCGGGAGAAGTTGCCCCCGAACGACTGGGTCACCACCAGGTCGGCGGTGACGGTCGAGCCCAGCTCGGCCCGGAACGACGCCTTCAGCGAGTCGGCGACGACGCTGGCCATGGCGATGAGGGCCAGACCGATCATCAGCCCGGCCGCGGTCGAGGCGGTTCGGATGTTGTTGCGGGCGGCGTTCTTGCGGGCCATGTGGCCGGTGATCCGGCGACCGGGGACGCGTTCGAGGGGGGCGCCGAGCGCCGACGCCGAGGGGCTGGAGAACAGCGGCGCCAGCATCGACAGGGCGATGAAGACCAGCACCGCGCCGCCGCCGAGGGACACCAGGAGCAGGACGGTCTGGCCGATGCCGCCGAAGAGCCCGACCCCCATGCCGGCCGCACCCAGTGCCCCGAGCCCGATGCCGATGGCGGTGCGGCGGGCGCCCTCGCCGGCGCCGAAGCGGTACCCGCTGCGCAGCGCCGCGACCGGGGGGACAGCCGCGGCCCGCCGGGCCGGGTTCAGCGACGCCGCCAAGGTGACCCCGACCCCGACGACGACGGCAGCGACCACGGTCCGAGCCGACATCACCACGTCGATGGCCGGCAGGCCGAAGCCGAGGGCGTCCATGATGGCCCGCAGCCCGAGGGCCAGCAGCACCCCGCATCCCAGGCCCAGGACCGACGCCACCAGCCCGACGATCAGGGCCTCGAGCAGGGCGCTGGCCCGGATCTGGCGGCTGCTGGCCCCGAGGGCCCGCAGCAGGGCCAGCTGGCGCACCCGCTGGCTCAGCAGGATGTTGAACGTGTTGGCGATGATGAAGGTGCTCACGAACACCGCCACCAGCGCGAAGCCCAGCAGGATGTTGCCGAAGATCCGGATGAAGCCGCTGAAGGCGTCCTGGCCCTCCTGCACCACCACCTCACCGGTCACGGCCTCGACGTCGTCGGGGAGGGCGGCCTGGAGGCGCTCGACCAGGACGCCGGGATCGACGCCGGCCTCGGCACCCACTGCGATCCACTGGATGAGGCCCTCGCTCCCGTCGAGTCGCTGGAGCTCGTCGAGGGTGTAGGAGACCAAGATGGCGCCGCCCAGCGAGTTCGCGTCCCCGAAGCGGCTCAGGCCCACCAGCCGGAAGGGCTCCCGGCCTTCGGCGCCGATCACGTCGTAGGTCTCGCCGACGACGAGGTCCTCGCGGTCCGCCGTCCCCTCGTCGATCACGAACTCCCCCGGACCGGCGGGAGCCTGGCCCTCGACCAGGGTGAGCGGGTCCAGCGGCGAGTCGGACCAGTTGAACGACAGGATGGGCGCGCCGGTGGTCCGGATGGGCTGGCCGTCCGCGCTGACCGGCACGATCTTGGAGCTCTGGGTGCCGGCCTCGGCGGCGGCCACGCCCTCGACGGCGCGCACCACGTCCACCAGGGCCTCGTCGATGGGTCGGGCGGTGAACTGCACCTCGTCGAAGTCGCTGCGGGCCCGGACCTCGGCGTCGATCTCGGCGTTGGCCTCCTCGATGATGGTGTCGAAGGTGTCCAGGAGGCCGTCGGTGAGCACGAAGGACGCCACCACGAAGCTGACGCCGAGCAGCACCGCGAAGGTGGTGAGGACGACCCGGAGCCGGCTGGCCGCCAGGTTGCGGAGGCTGAGTCGGAGGACGATCCCCATCGGGCTCAGTCCCCCTCGAGGTCCTTCAGCCGATCGAGCACCAGCGCCGAGGTCGGCTGCTCGAGCCGATCGACCAGCCGCCCGTCACGCAGGAACAGGACCAGGTCGGCGTGGGCCGCGGCGCCGGGGTCGTGGGTGACCATGGCCACGGTCTGGTGCCAGTCGTCGACCGCGGACCGGAGGCAGGCGAGCACCTCCTGGCCGCTGGTGGTGTCGAGGTTCCCGGTGGGCTCGTCGGCGAAGACGATGTCGGGCCGGTTGCTCAGGGCCCGGGCCACCGCCACCCGCTGCTGCTGGCCGCCGGACAGCTCGTCGGGCTGGTGGTGGAGGCGGTCGCCGAGGCGGAGGCTCTCCACCACCTGGGCCCGCCACTCGGCGTCGGGCTCCTGCCCGGCGAGCAGGAGCGGGAGGTCGATGTTCTCCGCGGCGGTGAGCGTGGGCACCAGGTTGAAGGCCTGGAACACGAACCCGAGCCGCTGGCGCCGCAGCAGGGTGAGCTTGCGGTCGTTGAGCTCGGAGATCAGGGTGTCGCCGATCCACACCTGACCCTCGGTGGGCTGGTCCAGGCCGGCCATGCAGTGCAGCAGAGTCGACTTCCCCGAGCCGGACGGACCCATGATCGCGGTCAGCCGGGAGGTCTCGAAGCCGACATCGACCCGGTCGAGGGCCACCACCCGGGTGTTGCCCTCGCCGTAGACCTTGGTCAGCCCGACGGCTCGGGCAGCCCAGGCCGGTTCGGGGCGTGTCCCGGTGGCGACGGAGGCGCCGGTCGTCGTCCTGGGCTCCGCCATGTTCCTCCTCGACGCCCGACTGGCGAACGACGCGATCGAACCACGGTGGAGCCGTCACCGGCAGGGGCGAAGGTCACCCCACCGGGGCTCAGGTGCAGGGGACCGGTGGGGTGTTCCCGGTGGAGGTGCAGGTGCCTCCCGGGCCGGCCGAGATGGTGATGCTGGCGCCGGCCAGGCTGGATCGGGCGACCCGGGTGCGGCCGCCGATGGTGGACTCGATCACCAGGTCCGTGGTCGCCGCCAGGTTGCTGTCGGTCACCACCACGTCGGAGCTCTCCGACGCCCGGACCACGGTGCTGGTGGCGGTGGCGTCCAGCGTCGAGCGCCGGACCCGCACCCGCCCCCCGGTGCTGGCGGTGGACGCCGACACCTCCACCGACGTGCCCCGCAGGAAGCTGTCCCGCACGACGATGGTGGCGTCCTGTTCGGGGAAGGCCGGGTCGCCGGAGCAGCAGCCCGGCGCGAGCTGCAGGAAGCCGCCCAGGTCGATGGTGGACCCCACCACCCTCACGGTGGTGTCGTTGGCGGCGTTGCCGATCACGAAGAACTCGGCAGCGCTGCTGAGATCGATCCCACGCAGGATCAGCCGGCTGCCGGCGGTCATGGTGACCACGCAGTCGGTGGTGAGCACCCCGACGCCGCCGACGTAGCGGGCGGTGCCGTCGATGTCGAGCCTTCCGTCGGCGTTGCAGTCGGCGGCCAGGTCGACGGCGTCCGGGGGCGCGGCCGCGGCCGAGGGCCCCACCCCGAGGGTGGCCACCGCCACCAGCGCCGCCGCAACCGCTCGAACCCGTGGTCTCATCTGCGTCTCCTCCACCCGGTGATGGTCGACGGTACGAGGCTGCCCGCGGGACCGTCAAAGGATCTGGGCCGAGCGGCCCAGCGACGTCACGTCACGTTCGTGAGCTTGGCCGCGGCCCGCCCGGCGCCGGCCAGGGACACCCGCAGCGTCCTCGTCTCCCCGGTTCCGACGAGCTGTGGTACCAATGCACCTTCGGCGATGAGACGCTGCACGACTGCGAGCGTGGCTGGGTCGCCGGCGGGCACCACCCAGCCCGGACGCCCGGCGTCGGCGATCTCGTCGATCAGCCCCAGGTTGGCCTCCACTGCGGCAGGGAGCACCTGCTGCAGGTCGGTGCGGTGGATGCGGCCCGCGTACTCCTCGATCGGGTCCGAGGCCCGGCGTGCGGCACCCCTCACCTCGATCTTGTCGTCGACCATCGATTTCGCGATCCGGTAGAGGACCAGCAGCGCGATCAGCAGCCAGTCGAAGACTGCGACCGAGGTGTCGGAGCGGTCACCGACGCCGGTCAGGGCCGCCAGCATCAGCGCCAGGGCGATCAGGGTGCACCAGACCGTGACTTCGCGCCGCCGGCCGAATGCAGCCTCGGTGTCCGGTCGGCGCCCCAACGCCAGGCTGTCCAGGGCGTTCCGGCGGGTCCACAGGCTGATCCGGTCCCAGCCCACGTACAGCACGAACGAGACGAAGACCAGGACCGCCTCAGGGCGAGCCGACTGGTCCGTCTTCGTGGCCTCCACGAACTCGAGGACCAGGAAGTACGTGAAGACCATCGAGACGTCGAGCACGAACTGGAAGAACGCCTTGTTGAAGAAGCGGATCCGCAGCCGCGGCAGGTTCCGGCTGGTGTAGTAGCCGATGGCGCTGGTGACGGTGAGGGTGAGGCCGACCAGCACGTGGAGCAGAGCCACGTCGCGCTGGGCGAAGGCCGCGCCCTTGGAGATCGGCGCGGGAGCCGGCGCGCCGGGCGCGGTCTCGACGAAGGGAACCCCGCGCCAGATGGCCACGATCTGCGCCGCCCCGTCCTGAGCGAGGCGGCCGATGACCAGACCGAAGAGGATGCCCACGATGGTGACCCCGGTCTGCTCCACCGCCCGCTGGGGCACCACGTTGAACGCCCGTCCCAGCCCGGTCCTGATGCGCTGGATCATCGGAAACCTCCCCCCTCGGCCGGCGACCTCAGGCCATGCGTTCGATGGCCGCCGGGACCTCGGCCAGCGATGTCAGCTCGACGACCCCCTCGGGCACGTGGCCGCGCTCGTGGCGCTCGTGCTCCCACACGTAGGCCTCGACCCAGATGCCGCGCAGTCCGGCCGCGAGCGCCGGGAGCACGTCGGAGCGGAGGCTGTTCCCCACCGAGACCGCCTCGTGGGGGGCGACCTCGAGCAGCTCGCACGCCGCCCGGTAGGTGGAGGCGTGCTTGCGGGCGACGATGGCCACCAGGTCGAAGTAGTCGACGAGCCCGGAGTCCGACACCCGCTTGTGTTGGATGGCCCGGTCGCCCTTGGTGACGAGCGCCAGGCGTCGAGTGGCCTGCAGCGCGGCCAGCACCGCCACCGCATCGGGCACCAGGTCGGCCTTGGCCTCGAACACCGTGGCCGACGCGGCCCGGACCCGTTCGCCGACCTCGGGATCGACCGATGCGGCCAGCTCCTCGTAGGCCCGCACCGACGACGCCGGGAACCGGGTGACCGCGAAGCCCACGGACCTGGCCGACTCGATGTCGATCTGGCGCTGCCGCCGCCGCCACTCGGCACCGTCGACGCCGGCTCGTTCGACCTCGGCCTGGGCCAGATCCAGCGCGGCGTCGTACAGCGGCTCGGTGGCCCAGAGGGTGTCGTCTGCGTCGAAGATCACGGCCGCGACCATGGCGTCAAACGTACCCGGGACCGGTGACGGTCTCCGGGGCCGGGCCTCACCGCTCGCCGTTCACCCCCGCGACCACGGGCGCCAGGGCCTCGATGGACTCCATCGTGATCGGATCGACGACGAGCTGGACGTGGTCCACGTGGTCGGCGAACTGCAGGATGCGATCGCAGATCTCGGTGGGCGACCCGGCGATGGGTGGGGTGTCGGTGGCCGCACCCATCTGGCGCCCCGACCCCCCAGGCAGCTGGACGAGCAACGCCACGCTTCGAGTCACCTCTGCCGGGTCCCGTCCGGCAGCGACCAGGGCGGCGTCGAGCCTGGCGAGGAGGGGCTCGAGACCCGCCGGGGAGTTGCCGAAGCGGCTCCACCACTCGTTCCACCAGTCCATCTCGGGGGCGGCGATCCCCAGCATGCGCTCGCCGCTCGACCCGATCATGAGCGGGAGATCGGTTCGCGGCGGGGGCACCAGGTGCGTGTCGGGGGCCCGGTAGTACTGTCCGGAGAAGTCGACCGATCCCCGCCGAACGAGCTCGCTGATGATCGTGAAGGCCTCCTCGAACCGGCCGACCCGCTGCTCGAAGGCGAAGTCGAAGGCGCGGAACTCTCGCTCGTTCCAACCGGCACCGAGACCGAGGATGAGGCGCCCCCGGGCGATCTCGTCGACGGTGCCGGCCATCTTGGCCAGCAGGGCCGGGCTGCGGAACCCGATCGGGGTGACCAGGGGACCGAGGAGGACCCGATCCGTGACCGCGGCGAGGGCCGCGAGCATCGTCCAGCACTCCCAGGGTCCCTTGGGGCCATCGGGCTTGTCGTAGAGGAGGTGGTCCCCCACCCAGATCGAGGCGAACCCCACCTCCTCTGCGAGCCGGGCCATGGCGCAGTACTCGGGCCAGGCCACGGCCCGCTCGATCTCGGGGAGCTGGATTCCGACCTGCATGACAACCTCGGCGCCGGGTGTGCCGCGTCCGCAGATCACGGCGCGACCGTGGCGTCGAACGTACTCGGCTCCGGAGACGGTCGGGGTTTCGCGCCTGCGTGCGGGTCCTTCGTCCCTAGTGAGCCTCAGCCAGCCACCCATACTGTGAGCGGCGACAGCTTTGCGCTCGGGAGGACCATGGTGGATGCCACCCGTCGATGGACGGTGGCGGTAGGCGCGATCGTCATCCAGATGTGCCTCGGTGCCATCTATGGGTGGTCGGTCTTCACCACACCACTCCAGGACGAGGGTTGGTCGAAGGTCGAGACACAGATCGTCTTCTCGACCGGCCTCGCGAGCTTCGCCATCGTCATGGTGTTCGCAGGGAGGAAGCTCGAGACCTGGGGCCCTCAGCGGCTGGCCATCAGCGGCGGCCTCACCCTCGGTGCTGGCTACGCCACCGCGGCGATTGGTGGCGGTGCCGACTTCCTGGCCGTCCTGGTCGGCGTCGGCATTCTCGGCGGCACCGGGATCGGCCTGGCCTACGTCGTCCCGATTGCCGTCGGGATGCGGTGGTTCCCCGATCACAAGGGAATGATCTCGGGCGTCGCGGTGGCCGGGTTCGGTTTCGGGGCCATGGGCTGGATCAAGGTGGCCGGTGCCTGGGGCGACCTGATCGACAGGATCGGGCTCGATGGCACGTTCTTGACCTATGGCATCGTGTTCGCTTCGGCCGTCGTGCTCGGCAGCCTCACCATGAAGATGCCACCGACCGGGTGGCGTCCGCGAGGGTTCGTGCCGTCGGCACAGGCTGGCAAGGGTAGAGAGGACTTCACGCCACGAGAGATGCTCCGGACCCCCCAGTTCCACCTCATCTCGCTCACGTTCATGGTGAGCGCCGGCGCTGGGCTCATGGCCATCGGCGTGATGAAGCTCTACGGCGTGGAGGCGCTGACCGATGGAGGCCTGTCCGAGGACCGTGCAGATGCCATCGCGGGCACGGCCATGGCCGTGTTCTTCTCGGTCGCCAACGGTGTGGGGAGGCTTGCCTGGGGAACACTCAGCGACAAGTTGGGTCGGAAACGCTCGGTGGTGCTGATGACCGCCAGCCAGGGGCTCTTCCTGCTGCTGTTCACCGCCTTGGCCCAGAACGAGTGGTCGCTCTACCTGGCGGCGACCCTGACCGGGTTCAACTTCGGGGGGAACTTCGCACTGTTCCCTGCGCTCACCGCCGACGAGTTCGGAAATGGCTCGGTCGCCAGCAACTACCCGTGGGTGTTCCTCTCCTACGGTGCCGGTGGGATCATCTTCCCGATCCTCGGCGGGTCACTGGGCGACGCCGGAAACTTCCCGATCGCGTTCTTCATCGCTGGAGCGATGTGTCTGATCGGTGCCGTGGCCGCGTACCTCGTGTTCCCGCCACACCACGACGAAGCCGTCCGGCCCTTCAGCGTCCACGGGTTCCTCCACAACGCGCACCTATTCGAATCCGAGCCCGAGCCGGTGCGCTGAGGCGGTTCCCCCGAAGTGGGCAGAGTCCCCCGCAGGCGCTCGGTGACACGGCTCGGGAGTGCCGAGCCAGAGCGACCGAGCTCCGGTGTTCCCGACTGCCGCCGGTGCTCGGGAACGGCGCTCATGGTGCCGGCCAGGCCTCCCGGTTTCCCTGCCGCGCGGCCCCACCGCCTACGCTCGTGGGGGTGAGGGACGATGCTGCCGGCCGCAGTGTGGACCCCGCGGGCACGGTGTACGTGCCACCCGGGGCCCCGGTGACCCTGCCCGGGCGGGGCACCACCTTCGTCCGCCACACCGAGGGTCCCCAGGGTGCCCCCACGGTGGTCCTGCTGCACGGCTATCTGGCCACCGGGGCGCTCAACTGGTACCGCTGCTTCGAACCCCTGCGAGAGCACTTCAACGTGCTGGCCATCGACCACCGGGGCCACGGCCGAGGCATCCGCTCGGGCCGGCGGTTCCGGCTGTCGGACTGCGCCGACGACGCCGCCGCGGTGGCAGAGCAGTACGGGAGCGACCGGGTGATACCGGTGGGCTACTCGATGGGCGGCCCGGTGGCCCAGCTGCTGTGGCGCCGGCACCGCCACCTGGTGAGCGGGATGGTGCTCATCGCCACCGGCAGCGAGTTCGTGGCCGGCAACCGCCACCGGTACGCGGCGTCCACCCTGTTGGTGGCCGCGGCCGGCACCAGGGTCGGTGCCGTGGCCGCGGCGCCGCTGCGGTTGGCCCGCTCGGTCGCGGCACCCACGCCCCGGGAATGGCAGGCGGGTGGGGCCGCCGAGGACTGGGGCGGCCACGAGGTGGCCAGACACAGCGGGCGGGTCATGCTGGAGGCGGCCCACGCCTGCGCCAACTACAGCGCCAAGCGCTGGATCGGGAAGGTGGACGTCCCCACCACCGTGGTGGTCACCGAGCGCGACAACACCGTGTCGCCGGCGGCCCAGCTCCGTTTGGCCGAGGCCATCCCCGAGTCACGGCTGATGCGGCTCGCGGGCGGCCACATGGCCTGCCTGGAGCCCGGCTTCGGGCGGATCGTCACCGACGCCTGCCGCGAGGTGTCGGCCCGCGCCGGCCGCTGAGTCAGCCCCCGCGAGCGGGTTGCGCGAGCACGCCACTGCAGCAGGGCCCGATCCCGGCCCCGACATCGTGGCCGGTACCGTGGCGACGGGAACCTCGGGGCTCCCGCCCTTCGTCGGAGCGGGTGGTGAGACGGTCGTGAGAAAGGTGATGCCAGGACCACTGCGCAGACGGCAACTCGCGACGGTGGTCGCCCTCGGCCTCCTCGTGGCCGGGTGCGGCTCCGACGACGACAGCGGGACGAGCTCGGGGGCCGAGCCGACCGCCACGATCGAGCCCGGCCCGACCGGGACCCCCGAGCCCGAGCCCACGGCCGACGATGACGGAGGCACGGACATGACCGACCAGCCCACCCCGGAGCCGTCGCTGCCCCCCGTCGAGGGCGGGTCCGTGGGCCGGTCCCACCCCGGCGACGACTACCCCCCCGAGCTGACGTCGATCGTGGAGCTGGCAATCACGGAACTGGCCGAGCACCTCGGCATCGACCCCGGCGCGATCTCGGTGGTGCAGGTGGACGAGGTCACCTGGTCCGACGCCAGCCTGGGTTGCCCCCAGCCCGGCCGGGCCTACGCCCAGGTGGTGACCGACGGGCTGCGAATCCTGCTGGAGGCCGACGGCACCTTCCACGACTACCGCAGCGGCGGCTTCGCCGACCCGGTGCGCTGCGAGCCCGCCGGCGCCGGTGACGCCACCGGCGAAGCCGAGGGCGAGGATGCCATCTTCGACCTCGGCGACGACGGCGAGATCGTCACCGTCACCCCCGCCCCCGAACCCGAGAGCGGGGGCGACGGACCCACCGAGTACCTCGACCCGCCAGACGAGTGAGCGACCCGCCGCTCAGGCGCCTCGCACCGAGATCGGGCTGTACACCCGGTAGCTCCCGGTGGTGTCGTTCCACTCCAGCGACCCGTGGCGCCACACGCCAACAGGACCGCCGCCGTTGTTGGTGATGGTGACCTCATAGGTCGCGGTCTGGCCCCGCCGGAGCCTGATCCGTGACGGGGTGACGACCACGTCGTAGCCCTCGGGCGCGTCGACGGACACGTCGTAGGTCCGCCAACCGTTCTCCCGGGCCACGCTGGTCACGGTACGCACCACGGTCTGGCTGCCCGCCAGCTCGGCGATGCCGATGGAGGGCAGGTTCAGGTCGCTGGCGTCGGTGGGGATGCCGAGCGAGTCCAGCAACGCGCACGTCGCCACCGGATCGACGAACACCTGGGGCGCAGCGTCACACAGGAAGCCCAGGTACTCGTTGAACCCGGCGTCGTAGACCAGGCCGGGCTGGAACGACGAGCCCTTGTGCACTGCGTTGCCCGGATTCACGTGGCCGGCCCCCATGTCGAACGGATCGGCCGCGCTCACCCGGTCGTTGTCGACCACGTCCTGGTAGGCCGTGGTCATCAGCGCCGACTTCGCCATGGCCGGGGTCCAGTCGCGATGCGCCTGCTTGAGCAGCGCGAACAAGCCGGCCACGTGCGGGCTCGACATCGACGTCCCGGCGATGGCCTGGAACAGCTCACCCGGAACCGAGCCCGGGTCGGGGAACGGCGAGTGGCCCGCCAGGATCTGGAGGCCCGGCGCGGTGACATCGGGCTTGATGATGTCCCGGGCGACCGGGTCGGGGCCCCGGGACGAGAAGATCGTCATCGACGGGGCCGAGTCCAATTCGGAGAGCTCGCCCGTCGTGAGCTCGGCGGTGGCACCGGCACCGGCCGACGCGATGTAGGCCTTTACGGCCAGGCCGGGGGTGTTGTCGACGTGGACCGACGGCACCCAGTGGGTGTCGGTGAACAGGTTGTCATCGTCACTGTTGTTGTAGAGGATCATCCCGGCGCCGCCGGCCTGGAAGACGGCGAGGCTCTTGGCCGCCCGGGCGATGGCTCCGCGCCGACACAGCACGATGTTGCCCGTCACCATGGCCGGGTTCAGGGTGCCCGGCACGCAGAGGTCGCCACCGGCGTTGGCCGCGTCGACCAGGCCACTCGGCCCCACCGGTGGGGTGACCGAGGCGCCGACGTGCTCGGCTGCAGTGCCCAGGACTGCCGCGCCCCCGAAGAAGCGGGGCTGGGTGCTGGCGCCGACCGTCGTCAGCCAGGGGGTGGTCGCGGGCCCGAGGATGGTGCCGGGATCGGGGCCCGAGTTGCCTGCGGATGCGGCCACGAACACCCCGGCGTCGGCCGCGAAGAGGAAGGCGATCTCGTCGCCGCCGATGAGGCTCGCAGGGCCACCGATCGAGTAGTTGATGACGTCGACGCCGTCGGCGACGGCTTGGTCGATGGCCGCCGCGAGATCGGACGTGAACCCGCCCCGGTTGCCGACTCCCTTGTAGGCGATCACGTGGGCCCGGGGGGCGATGCCACTGATGGTTCCGAGCGGTTGGCCGAAGATCTCGGCCTCGACGTCGGCGTTGCCCGCTGCGGTGGACGCGGTGTGGGTCCCGTGGCCGTGGTCGTCGCGGGCGGAGTCGAACTCGTCGGGGGCGGCACCGAACACGAGCCGGTAGGTGGCCAGCATCTGGCGGGCGCCGAGCAGCTTGTCGTTGCACGTGAACGGCGCGTCGTTCGCGTTGTGGCCGGTGTTCCCGAACTCGCACGACGGGTTCGCCGGCGTGTCCTCGAGCGTCAGCCCCAGGTCCGGGTAGCTGCCGTCGTCGGCGAAGGACGGATGCTCGGGCCAGATGCCCGAGTCGATGACCCCCACGACCACGCCCTCACCGTCCACGCCGGTGGCCCAGGGGCCGGCAGGCCCGTCGAGGCCCAGGAACGTGGGGCTGGAGTCGGTGGTCAGGAAGCGCATCTCGTCGGGGAGGACGTAGGCGACCCCGTCGGCCCCGGCGACCTGTTGCGCCTCGTCGTGGGACATGATCGCGGAGAAGCCGTTCAGCGCCACGGTGAAGCTCTGCACCTTGGCATCAGCGCCGACCCCGCTCGTCTCGAGAGCCCGGTCGTGGCCTCGCTTCAGCGCCCGGCCCCGGTTCTCGGCCCGGCGGGTGTCGAGGTTGTCCCGGCCCTCGGTGACCACCAGCGGATCGGCCGCCATCACCACGATGTAGCTGCCGGTCGTGCTCTCCACGACCTCCTGACCCGGCGGCTGGACGCGGTTGCTGTCGCTGTCGCTTCCTTGCGCTCCGGCGCCGGGTGCGGCAACCAGGGCCGCCACCATTGCCAGCAGAGCGAGCACGACCAGCAGAATCCTGGATCGCATGCGTGCACCTCCCTCTCGCCGTCCACGACGGCGGGGGGCGGCGAGTTGCGCCCGCGCGTGGGAGTGGCCCATCTGCAGTTGCCCCCCACCGCCCAGCAATCAGACCCTACGCACGCGAGGATCGGCTGTCGAGGGGTACGGGTCCCAGGCACGAACCTGACACCCGGCGGTTCATCCGGCGGGCGGCTCGGCGATCCAGCCAGCGAAGAGCGCCAGGCGCGACTCCCGGTCCACCACGACGAACCCGAATGGCCGATCGTGCTCCACCGAGACCACCAGCCGGTCGCCGACCGGCGGCCGCCTGCGGACTCGGGACGAGGCCGCCACCATCTCCATGGCCGTGATCGCCGCGGCCTCGAAGCCCTCCGCCGCGAATGCCGCGTAGGCGGCCTGCCGCGCCTGGCCCACCGCCAGCGGCGTGGGGCTCAGATCGGGGAAGTGCCCCGACGCGGTGTCGCGCGCCGACTCCAGGCCGAAGCGCCCGGGCTCGGCGAGCAGGTCGTGGTCGGCCTCGACCGCGAACGCGGGCGAGGTCACGTCCAGCCGGGGCCGGGTGTCGGTGGCCCGCTCCACCTCGACGCCGAGCGCACCCGCCCGGTCGCCGGCTCGCAGCTCGCTGCCGGGGAGGACGGCCGCCTCGCCTCCGATGGCAGCGAGCCCGGCCCGGATCACCGAGTCGGGCCCATCGCCCTGGCCGCCCGCGACCAGGTGAACGTCGAGGTCGCCGTCACCGCGGACGATCACCCGGCTGACCACCTGCTGGCGATCACGCACCAGCGAGACCGTCGAGAGGGACCGGGTGGTGCGTGCCAGGAAGCCGGGCCGGGGATCGCCGCCCATCCAGCGCCCTGCGACCTCGCTGAACCGCTCCTCCCAGCGCAGGCGCGCCGCCACCGCCGACGCCACGAGCAGGGGCGTGTCGGGGTAGACCGCGACCGGGAAGGCGGCGATCAGCCCGCCGGTGGCCTGCTGGGCCCAGTCGTCCAGCTGCGGCTGACCGAGGAGCTCGGCGACCGTGGCGGGGGTGGCCTCGGCGTAGGCGGCCACCAGCGGTGTCCCCTGCTGGACCCACAGCCCGACCCCGGCGGACGCCCCGGGATCGGCAGCCGCGAGCTCCAGCAGCTGCCGGGTCACGTCGTGCGCCCGAGCGTGGTCGACGCCGGTGGCGGCCTCGAGCTCGGCCCGCGCCGGACCGGCAGCGCCCGCGAGCAGCGTGGTGAGCGCGAGCTGGGCGCCCACCCCCGACAGCACCGTCGACCGCGCCGGGTCGATCGAATCCACCCACTGCCCGCAGAGCCGGTTCGCGGTCGCGACCTCGGCCGAGACCTCGAAGCCCTCCTGGCGCACGAACCGGTCCGGCGCCGGCGCTCGACCGTCCGCATCGCCCCGCACGGAGCGCCGCCGCGACCACCGGTCCCGGAACGCGCGGAGGAGGCCCATCTCCCGGACGTTAGCTACATCCAACTGGAGAAGGCCTGGTTGCGGCATGGCCAGCGGTAGCCGACACGGCGCATCGGCCCGGCTCCGCCGGGAATCAGCTGGGCACTCGGACCAGGCGGACCTTGTTGCCGAAGTCGCTGGTGAGGGCCTCGACCGCGGCCACGAAGACCGCCACCAGCTCGGGGCCGTCCGGCGCGCACAGGAAGTGGTCGCCGTCGGCGTTCTCGCTGGCGATCTCCGGGGCGTTCACGCAACCACCGGGCAGGCCGCCAGGGCCGTCGCCGCCGTCGTCGAGGGTCAGCGGCCCCGACACCGGATCCGAGGCCATCTGGGCCAGGACGTCGGTGGCGAGCTCACCGCCGCAGGTGACCCCTTCGAGGCGGTAGGCCACGGTGATGATGGTGATGTCGAGGGCCTCGAGGTTGGCCGCCTGGGTCTTGGCGTGGGTGCAGGGGCTGCCCGAGGGGCGGTTGGCCTCGCCGTCGGTCATGAACAGGATGCCGGCGGGGACGCC
>JBFKRY010000003.1:0-45921 GCA_041636995.1 Acidimicrobiales bacterium
CGGCGCGTCGAGCGAGGCAGCGGCGTCGTCGCCGAGCTCGTCCCGGAAGAGCGCTTGCATGGCGAGGTACCCCGGAGACTGGTTGATCGAGTCCCAGACCGCCACCACGCCCCGCCGGGCCACTCGGGCCATCTCGGCGATCCCCCGCCCGGGCTCGGGATAGAACATCACCCCGAACTGGCAGGTGGCGACGTCGAAGTGGTCGTCCCCGAAGCCCAGTGACGTGGCATCGTCGACCTGGTAGTCGATCTCACCACCGTGGCGCCGGGCGACCGCGACCATGGCCGGGTTGACGTCCACCCCGACGACCCGGCCCGCGGTCCGGTCCCGCAGGCATCGGGTCAGGGCACCGGTCCCGCAAGCGACGTCGACGACGTCGTCGTCGCTGCCGAGGCGGGCCGAGTCGGCCACCGCTTCGGCGAACCTCCCGAACAACGCCGGCACGAAGAGGGCGTCGTAGACCTCCGCCCCCGATGTGTCCACCTGTCCCCGGTCGTGCTCTGTCATGTCGAAGCCCTCCCCGATGTCGCGGTCGACTCTGCCACTGCGGCCGGCGGTCCACCATCCCCTCGGCAGGGGGTTGCCACCCGGCTCAGCCCCCGGGGCGCCCCATGAGCTGCACCACCGCGTCGGCTTCGGGGCGGGGCGAGGTGATCGTCACCACCACGGTGTCGACGGACTCCTCGACGCTGATGTCCAGGAACGCGCAGCACGAGGCCTCGCGGGCGGCGAGGTCGCGGGCCCGAGCGGCGTCGGCCTTCGCCAGCGTGATGCGCAGCGTCGACGGAGTGCGCTCCACCTGCCGGGCGTCGGCCACCAACGCCTCCCATTCGCCGAGCTGGGCCCGAGCCCCGTCGACGGGGAGGGTGCAGGCGATCTCGACCTCGTCGTCGCGGGCCACGTCCCCACCGTAGGACGTCGGGGGCCGGAGTGCTTGGTGCAGCTCGGGCGGGGCCCCTAGCCTGCATGGCGTGGAGGTCGCCGTCTCGCCCGTCCGGACACGCACCCGCCGGGCGCGGGCGTTCATCGCCCTCACCAAGCCCCGCATCATCGAGCTGCTGCTGGTCACCACCGTCCCCACGATGATCGTGGCCGAGCAGGGGCTGCCGTCGCTCTGGTTGGTGACCGCGACCGTGGTCGGCGGCTCCCTGGCGGCCGGCGGGGCCAACGCCATCAACATGTACATCGACCGAGACATCGACCGGCTGATGGAGCGGACCCGGGGTCGGCCGCTGGTCACCGGCGAGGTCGGGGCCACCGAGGCCCTGGTCTTCGCGGTCGCCATCGAGGTGGGCGCGTTCTTCTTCCTGTGGGCCACCGTCAACCTGCTCAGCGCGGTGCTGGCCGTCTCCGCCTGCCTCTTCTACGTGTTCGTGTACAGCCTGTGGCTCAAGCGCACCTCGTCCCGCAACATCGTCATCGGTGGCGCTGCCGGGGCGGTGCCGGTGCTGATCGGCTGGACGTCGGTCACCAACTCCCTCGACTGGGCCCCGCTGGTGCTGTTCGGCGTCATCTTCTACTGGACCCCGCCGCACTTCTGGGCCCTGGCCATCAAGTACCGCGACGACTACGCCGCAGCCGACGTACCGATGCTTCCCTCGGTGGCGAGCACCCGGGAGACCGCCGTGCGGATCATCTACTACACCGTGGTTCTCATCGGCCTCAGCGTGGCGTTCTCACCGGTCGCCGGGATGGGCCCCATCTACCTGGCCAGCGCGGTGGTGCTCGGGGTGATCTTCCTGGTGCTGTCGTACCGGGTGCTGCGAGACCGCGACACCCGGTCGGCGATGCGGCTCTTCGGCTACTCGATCACCTACATCACGCTGCTGTTCGGGGCCATGGCCGTCGACCAGCTCGTGCGTACCGGCGCGTGACCCGCATAGTTCGGCCCTGGGCGCGCCCGCTGTGTACAGTCTGGCCCTGCCAGCACCCCACCGACGCCAGCATGGTCCACAGCGCATGACGGTCACAGAATCACGCCCGGCGGCCGAGGCCGAGGACGAGGCACACGAGGGACACGAGGGCCACGAGCACTCGGCGGCCGAGCCCGACCAGACGGCCGGGTTCGCGGCGGCGCTGGCCACCGGCGACCACAAGGCCATCGGCCGCATGTACGTGCTGTTCGGGCTGGCCGGCGGGCTCCTGGCCCTGGTCCTGAACGTGCTGGTGTCCATCGAGCGCACCGGCATCAACTCGATCTCGGTGCTCGACTGGGGCGGGTCCGGCTCCCAGACCTTCTTCCAGGCCTGGAGCCTGAGCCGCACCTCGCTGCTGTTCTTCTGCGTGATCCCGCTGCTGTTGGGTCTGGCCACCTACGTGATCCCGCTCCAGGTGGGCGCGCCGGCCATCGCCTTCCCCCGGGCGTGCGCCGCGGCGTTCTGGACCTGGCTGGTCGGCATGGGCATCCACATCGCCACCGTCTTCGTCGACGGCGGCCTGGGCGTGCCCGAGAACCCGGTCGAGGCGGTGCAGGGCCGGGAACCCGAGGCCATCGAGCTCTCGCTGCTGTCGATCGGCGTCACCACCGTCGCGATCCTGGTGGCCACGGTCTGCGTGATGACCACCGTGATCGTCCAGCGGCCCGAGGGAATGACCCTCTACGAGGTCCCGCTGTTCGCGTGGTCGATGCTCGTCGCCGGCGGCATCTGGCTGCTGAGCCTCCCGGTGTGGCTGGCCAACCTGGCCATCATCTGGGTCGACTTCCGGGGCGAGGACGCGGTGCGCTACGGCGACGTCGAGGCCATGTGGGACCAGCTCGGCTGGCTGTGGTCCCAACCGATGGTGTTCGCCTTCGCCATCCCGCTGCTGGGGATCGTCGGCGACATCGTGCCCGTGGCCGCCCGGCAGCGGCAGCGCCGGTACGGGCTGCAGCAGACCGTGATCGCGGTGTTCGGAGCCGTCTCCTTCGGGGCCTGGGCCCAGCCGGCGTTCAACCCCGAGGTCTCCCAGCAGCTGCTGTTCGTGGTGCTGGGCCTGATCGTCGCCCTCCCGATCCTGGCCTTCGCGGGCGGGCTGGCCGACACCCTGGCCAAGGGCTCGCCGTCGCTGTCGGCCCAGTTGGTGCTCGGCCTGCTGGCCATCGGCATGCTGCTGGCCGGCGCGGCTGCCGCGGCGCTGCACGTGTCCGGGGCCGCCATCGGGGTCGTCCGCGAGCTCGACGAGGACTGGCTCGGCGAGGTCATCGAGCCCCTCGAGGATCTGCGGGGCACCGTGATCGCCACCTCGGTCATGCAGTACGTGTTGCTGGCCGCGCTCATCGGGGCCGTCGCCGGGCTGTACTACTGGGCGCCGAAGATCTTCGGGCGCCGCATGCTCGCACCCCTCGGCCTCCTCGCCGGGCTGACCCTGGTCGGCGGCACCGTGCTGGTGGCGCTCAGCGGCGTCATCAACGGCTTCCTCGACGAGGGCGACCAGGTCTTCCGCACCGTCGGGCTCGCCGACGCCTACCTGGGGGTGTGGGACGAGACCGCGGTCGAGACGTTCAACGTGATCGCCACCATCGGCTCGGTCCTGCTGGTGGCCGGTCTGGGCCTGGTGCTGCTCGACGTGGCCCAGGCCATCGCCCGGGGTCCCGAGGACGGCGTCGACGATCCCTGGGAGGGCCACACCCTCGAGTGGGCCACCACCTCGCCGCCCCCGCCAGGCAACTTCGCCGAGGCCCCGGTGGTGCGATCCGAGCGGCCGCTGCTCGATACCGACGGCGGCGACGACGACGGCGACGATGGCGAGGAGGAGCGCTGATGGCCGCCACCACCCGGGTCACCAGGACCGCCGGGCTGCCCGCGCCGCCCCGGGTCCGGGCCCGCAACCTGCTGGTGGGCACGGGCTTCGCGGTGGCTGGCAGCGTCATGTACTTCGCGGGCCTGTACGCCGTCTACCTCGCCGAGCGCTCCGCCGCGATCAAGGCCGACCAGACGTGGATTCCCGCCAGCGCCCGCATCGAGCTGACCCCGCCGGGCATGATCATGTGGACGCTGATCATCTCGGTGGCGGTCATGCAGTGGGCCGTGTACTCGATCGCCCGGGACGACCGCACCCATGCCCTGCTGGCCATCGGTACCACGCTGGCGATGGGCGCCATGGTGCTGGTCCAGACCGCCTGGCAGTACACCCAGATGGGGCTGGTCGCCGACGAGGGACCCACCCCCGCAGCCACCCTGATCTACACCCTCAGCGCCTCCCACCTGGTCATGGTGATCGTCGCCATGATCTTCGTGGCCCTCATGGGGTTCCGGGCGCTGGCCGGGCAGTACAGCAGCCGCCAGACCGACGGCATCGTGGCCGCGTCGATCTGGTGGTACGCCATGACCTTCGTGTACTTCATCCTCTGGATCGGCGTGTTCATCGCCAAGTGATCGCCAAGTGACGGTGCCACACCCATGACCCTCCTCCGACCCGAACGACCCACCCGCCGATGCTGACCCCCGGCTCCCGACTCTTCTTCGGCTACATGCTCGCCGGGCTGGTGGGCATGTTCGTCTACGGCGTGGCCAGCGGCGACGGCGGCGGCGTCGACTACCTGGGCTTCGTCGACGCCGAGGCCTGGCTCGGCGCCATCAGCCTGGGCTGGAAGGGCGGCATCGGCGACCACGTCGGCTACCTGCTGCTGCTGCTGTTCGCGCTCACCGCCGGCTTCATCGCCACCGTGCTGGTCGCCTACCGCGACGCCGACCCGGACGCGGTGGCCGAGCTGGCCGGGGGCGAGCTGCCACCACCGCAGGGCCCGACCAGCCCCAGCTACTGGCCGGTGGTCGGCGCCTTCGGCGTGGGTGTGCTCGTCATCGGGCTGGTCACCCACGCCGCCATCTTCGTGATCGGGCTCATCCTCCTCACCGGCACCGTCTTCGAATGGATGATGAGCGCCTGGGCCGACCGGGCCACCGGCGACCCGGCCGCCAACAAGGAGCTGCGCGACCGGCTGATGCGGCCCATCGAGATGCCGGTTCTCGGTGCTCTCGGCATCGGTGCCGTGATCCTGGCCATCTCCCGCATCCTGCTCACCGTCTCCAAGGAGTGGGCGGTGTGGCTGGCGGTGATCATCGCCTCGCTGATCTTCCTGGTCGCGATCGCCTTCTCGCTGGTCGAGTCCTGGAACAGGAACCTGGTGGCCGGGGTGGTGGTCGTCGGGGCCATCGCGGTGCTGGCCGGTGGGGTGGTCTCGGCCGCGCTCGGCCAGCGTGAGTTCGAGATCCACCACGGCGAGGAGGAGCACCACGACGACGAAGGCGAGGGCGAGGAGGGCAGCGCGCTGCTCCAGGCTCCCCTCGCCGGCGCAGGGGCGGGCTCATGATTCCAGGAGTTGGCCCGGACCGCCGGGCTCGGCGACGCTTGCCGCGGATGGTTCGCGCACGGACACGGCTGCTGATCACCGTCGCGGCGCTGTCGGTCTTCGCCACCGGCTGCGCCGAGGATGCACCACTCGACACCCTCGACCCCGCGGGCGACAAGGCCCAGCTGCTGCTCGACCTGTTCGTGCCGGTCTTCTGGGTCGCGGTGGCCGTCTTCGTCCTGGTGTTCGGGGCAGTGGCCTACATCGGCTGGAAGTTCCGGGTCCCCAAGCCCGGTCCTGACGACGAGCACTTCCCCGGCGACTATCCCGACGAGGAGTTCCCCCCACAGACCCACGGCAACTTCCAGCTCGAGGTGGGTTGGACCATCGTGCCGACGATCATCATGATCGTCATCGCAGTGTTCACGCTCGCCACCTTGTTCCAGCTCGACGACGTGGACGCCGCGCCCGACGGTGCCGCCCATCCCGAGATGGAAGTGCTCGTCGTGGGCCAGCAGTGGTGGTGGGAGTACCAGTACCACCTGGACGGCGACACCGACACCCCGCCCGACCTGGTCACCGCCAACGAGCTGGTGATACCCGTCGACCAGGACATCCGGATCTACACCACGTCGCGCGACGTCATCCACAGCTTCTGGATCCCGCGCCTCAACGGCAAGCGGGACTCGGCGCCGGGGCGGGTGCATCCCTGGACCATCCAGGCCAACGAGGTCGGCCGCTTCGCCGGCCAGTGCACCGAGTTCTGCGGTCTGTCCCATGCCTACATGCGGATGTACGCCGTGGCCCTGACCCAGGACGACTTCGCGGCGTGGGTCGACAACCAGCTCACCTCCAGGGAGCCGCTGCAGGAGGGCGACAGGCACTTCGAGGCCGAGCAGCTGTTCCTCGCCCAGTGCTCGCGCTGCCACGCGATCTTCGGCGTCACGTCTCGCGATCGTGACGACGACGACGTGCCCGAGATGGACGATCTGGCGATGTACGGCGATCTCGAGAGCTACCGCGACTACCCCGACCTGTCGCAGGGCATGTACCTGGAGGATGGCAACCTCACCGCCGGCGCCGCTCCCAACCTCACCCATTTCGCCACCCGCTCCAGCTATGCGGGGTCGTTCTTCGAGCTGTACGCCGGTGCCCAGGAGATCACCGAGGCGGGCGCGTACCTCGAGCTGCCGGGCAGCCCGTACTTCCGGTCGGTGCTGGAGGCGTGGCTGCGCAACGCCCCGGCGCAGAAGCCCAACGCCCAGCCGGAGCAGGCCCGGGGGATGCCCAACCTGGGTCTCACCGAGGAGCAGATCGACCTGCTCGTCGAGTACCTCATGAGCCTGGACTGACCATGCCCACTCGTCACCTCATCGGGAGCCACTGATGGCCATCATCGAACGGGAGGAGCCCCTCGAGCTCGAAGCCGGCGAGGCCGAGCCCGTCGTCGAGCGGCCACTCGGCGTGTTCACCCGGCCCCGGGGCAGCGAGGGCTGGCGCAGCTGGCTGTTCACCGTCGACCACAAGCGCATCGGCATCATGTACGGCGCGGCGGGGATCGTCTTCTTCGTCATCGGTGGCGTCTACGCCCTGTTCATCCGCTTGCAGCTGGCCGTACCCGACGGCAACGTCCTGTCGGCCGACACGTACAACCAGGTCTTCACCATGCACGGCGTGGTGATGATCTTCCTGGCGGCCATCCCGCTCGGCGCCGCGTTCTCCAACTACCTGATCCCCCTCCAGATCGGGGCCCGAGACGTCGCCTTCCCCCGGCTCAACGCCTTCAGCTTCTGGGTCTTCCTCGCAGGCGGGCTGTTCCTGGTGTCGTCGATGTTCATGGGCGGTTGGTGGGAGAACGCGCCCGACGGTGGCTGGTTCGCCTACGCGCCCAACACCGGGGTGCTGTACTCGCCGAGCAACGGCATGGACTTCTTCGCCCTCGGCCTGCAGATCACCGGGATCGCCTCGCTGGTCAGCGCCATCAACCTGATCGTCACCGTCCTCAACATGCGGGCGCCGGGCATGACCCTCATGAAGATGCCGGTCTTCACCTGGATGGCGTTCATCGTCCAGCTGCTGCTGCTGTTCGCCATGCCGGTCATCTCGGTGGCGCTGTTCCTGCTGACGTTCGACCGGCTGTTCGGCGCCAACTTCTTCGACATCTCCGAGGGCGCCGACCCCTTGCTGTGGCAGCACCTGTTCTGGATCTTCGGCCATCCCGAGGTGTACATCCTCATCCTGCCCAGCTTCGGCGTGATCTCCGAGATCATCCCCACCTTCTCCCGCAAGCCCATCTTCGGCTATCCCTTCATGATCTTCGCCGGGGCGGCCATCGGCTTCATGGGCTGGGGGGTGTGGGCCCACCACATGTTCGCCTCGGGCATCGGCCCGGTGTCGGTGGCCGCGTTCTCGGTGTCCACGATGTTCATCGCGGTCCCCACCGGCGTGAAGATCCTGAACTGGCTGGCCACCATGTGGGGCGGACGATTGCGCTTCACGACGGCAATGCTGTTCGCCACCTCGGTGGTGGCGATGTTCACCATCGGCGGCCTGTCGGGGGTCACGCACTCGCTGGCGCCCTCCGACACCCAGCAGACCGACACCTACTACATCGTGGCCCACTTC
This sequence comes from Acidimicrobiales bacterium, assembly GCA_041636995.1. Taxonomy (GTDB): domain Bacteria; phylum Actinomycetota; class Acidimicrobiia; order Acidimicrobiales; family UBA8592; genus JBFINV01. The sequence continues at coordinate 7,895 of JBFKRY010000003.1, forward strand.
CACTACGTGATCTTCGGCGGCATCATCCTGGGCTTCTTCGGCGGCTTCTACTACTGGTGGCCGAAGGTGTTCGGGCACTTCCTCGACGAGCGCCTCGGGAAGGTGAACTTCTGGGTGATGATCATCGGGTTCAACCTGACCTTCGGGCCCCAGCACGTCCTGGGCATGCAGGGGATGAGCCGGCGCATCCAGACCTACTCCGAGGGGCAGGGCTTCGAGCTCTGGAACATGGTGTCGTCGATCGGCTCCTTCCTCATCGCCCTGGCGACGCTGGTCTTCGTCATCAACGTGGCCGTCAGCGCAGTGCGTCACCGGCGGGGCCAGAGCCCGGCGCCCGGCCCGGACCCCTGGGACGCCCGCTCGCTCGAGTGGATGACCGCGTCGCCCACCCCCGAGCACAACTTCGACGAGATCATCGAGGTCGAGCGGCTCGACGAGTTCTGGTGGCGCAAGTGGGGCCGCGACGAGGAGGGCCGGATCGTCCGCCGGGCCACTGCCGAGGAGGTGGCCCATGACGGATCCAACACCAACGTGCACCTGCCCTCGCCGTCGTACTGGCCCATCGTGGCCGCCTTCGGGCTGCCGATCATCGCCTACGGCCTGATCTACAACCTCTGGCTCTGCGTCCTGGGTGGGTTGCTGCTCGGCGGCGGGCTGTTCGCCTGGGTCCTCGAACCCGCCGATGATCCCGACGCCGGCCACGACGATCACGGTCACCACGACGGCGACGACGACCCCGACAGCGCGCTCGAGGCGCTCGACGAGCCTGCCGAGCTCGAGCCGGCCCCCGAGGAGCGCGAGGAGCACGAGGAGGTGACCGCCGATGTCTGAAGCCGCAGTCGCCGTGATGGACGATCACGCCCAGGAGCATCACACCTCGCTCGGCCTCTCCAACGAGAAGCTCGGCATGTGGGTGTTCCTCGGCTCGGACTGCCTGCTGTTCGGCGGGCTGATCTCCACCTACCTGCTCTACCAGAGCCGGATCTCCGAGGACGACATCGGCCCGGATGCGGTGTTCGACATCCCGTTCACGTCGGTCAGCTCGTTCGTGCTGCTGATGAGCTCGCTCACCGTGGTGCTGGCCATCAGCGCGTTGCAGCGGGGCGACCATCGCCGCACCCGGATCTGGCTGCTCACCACCGCGCTGCTGGGCGCGGTGTTCGTCGGCGGCCAGGTGTACGAGTTCACCGTCTTCTACAACGAGGGCCTGGGCTACACCACCAACCTGTTCGGCACCGCGTTCTTCACCCTGACCGGGTTCCACGGGGTCCACGTCTCGCTCGGCATCTTGATGCTGCTGGCCATGTGGCTCCAGTCGTTGCGGGGCAGCCTCACCCAGGAGAAGGCCGAGAAGCTGGAGATCATCGGGCTGTACTGGCACTTCGTCGACGTGGTGTGGATCGTCATCTTCACCGTCGTGTACCTCTTCCCCCGATAGGAGCCACCGGCCCATGAGCGCCACCACCGAGCCCCAGGCGACCGAGACCCACGACGAGCACGTCTCCGACCTGGTCTACGTCAAGGTCGCCGCGCTCCTGGCGTTCCTGACGGGCGTGGAGGTGTTCACCTACTTCGAGTCGGTGCACTCGGCGCCCGACGCGGTGCTGGTCATCACCCTCAGCGTGCTGATGGTGCTCAAGTTCGCCCTGGTTGCGGCCTACTTCATGCACCTGAAGTACGACAACAGCATGTTCACCAAGCTGATCGCCGCGGGGTTGATCATCGCCTACCCGGTGTACATGGTGATGGCGTATGCATTCGGGTTCCTGGATGGCTGGAACTGGGTGGCCAAGGTGGCGCTGGTCGCGGTGCCGACCATGATCGCCTCCATCTGGTTGCTGTTCGCCTGGAAGGGCGGCGACCGGCCCACGCCCGGGGATCACTAGGGAGCGAGATCACCGTGGTCCTCGCCGCCGACACCGACATCTGGGCCTGGGAGGCCCACCCGGAGGTCTGGGTGCTGGTGGCCGGGGCGGCGTTCCTGGCGTGGTACGCGGTCCGGGTCGTGGGCCCCCACGCGGTCGCGCCCGGCGAGGCCGTGGTCACCCGCAAGCACGGAGTCGCCTACGTGGCTGCCGTCGCCGTGCTGTGGTTCGCGTCGGACTGGCCCCTCCACGACATCTCCGAGGAGTACCTGTACTCGGCCCACATGCTCCAGCACCTGCTGATCTCGCTGGTGGTGCCCCCGCTGCTGCTGGCGGCCACGCCCCGGTGGCTGGCCCGGCTGATCATGCACGGCGAGGGGCGGCTGGGTGTCTGGACCAGACGCATGACCCACCCGGTGGTGGCCGGGCTGGTCTTCAACCTGGTGGTGGCCCTCACCCACCTGACCGCGGTCGTGAACCTCTCGGTGGAGAACGGGCCGTTCCACTACCTGGTGCACCTGGTGGTCTTCGTGACCGCGCTGTGGATGTGGATCCCGGTCGTCGGCCCCCTCCCGGAGTTCCGACTGAGCCCGCAGGGCAGCATCGTCTACCTGTTCCTGATGTCGGTGCTGCCGACGGTGCCGGCCGGGTTCCTGACGTTCGCCCGGGGCTCGCTGTACGAGGCCTACGACCACCAGGTGCGGCTGTGGGGGATCGGGGTCACCGCCGACCAGCAGGCTGCGGGGCTGATCATGAAGCTGGTCGGCGGCATCTACCTGTGGAGCTGGATCGTGGTGCGCTTCGCCCAGCTCAGCCGGGACGGGCGCGGCGAGGACGCCCCGCTGGTGCTGACCAATGAGCCCCGGGGTGACGGCGCGCTGACCTACGAGCAGGTCCGGGCCGAGTTCGACCGCAGCCAGCCTGCCCCCGCCGAGCATTCCTAGAACGGCTCAGGTGCCGCCTTCCATGGCGGCGACTCGGGTGTCGCCCTGCGGCGAGGCCGCGACGGGCGACCTGGCCGGATGCGCTCAGCTCGATCGGAGCGGCCGTCCGTGGCCGCCCTCAGAGCCCATGGACCGGGGCGTCGGGGAAGAACGCGGCCCAGGCGAACCAGAACTCGTTGCGGTGCTGGACCAGGTCGAGCTGCTCGCCGCTCAGCGGCCCCTCGACGGCCTTGCCGAGGAGGGTCCAGGTGCTCCCGGTCTCGGCGTCGGTGAACAGGTCGTCGCCGGCGCTGGTGAAGGTCAGGGTCCGGCCGTCGACCCTGCGGTCGAAGGCGATCCCGGTCCCGATTGCGGCGGCGTCGGCGATGACGAGGGCGTCGAGGGCGTCGGCGGTGTCGCCACCCCAGAGCACCGCGACCGGGACCCCGCCCACCTCGTCGTTCACCGCCAGCTCTTCGCTGATGACCGCGAAGGGGTAGGCCTTGTCGGTGCCGCCGGCGCTGACCCCGACCACCCGTGACAGCGCCGGGAACCGGTCGTCCAGCTCGCCGTCGAACAGGGCCGGGCTCTCCCTCGAGCTGTAGCCGGTGTAGCCGTTGACGCCGTAGGAGATCCCGAAACCGGTCTCCTCGGACAGCGAGAGCGCGTCGGGGAAGTTCTCGACCGCGTCGGCGTAGGACACGATCGAGGTGGCGATGGGCTCCAGGCGGGTGCCGGCGAAGTCGCCGACGATGGCCTCGCCGGTGATCTGCTGCCACAAGCTGGTGGTGGCGTCGTCGTACATGACCAGGTCGCTGTTGCGCAGCAGGCCCGACACCCCGAAGCGCAGCACCTCGCCATCGACGCGGCGGTCGAACGTCAGGGCGCTGTTGCACAGCGGGCAGAAGGTGACCGCCACCGGGCGATCGCCGAAGCGGTCGTTCACGATCTCGTGGCGGGTGAGGATGGACAGCGGGTAGAAGCGGACGTCACCGTCGAGCTGCACCAGGGCCCCGGGCTCGCGGGCGCCGATCCAGGTGGCCCCCCTGATCGGCTCGAACTTGGGGGTGTCGATGGGCGGGATCCGATCCCGGGGGTCGATCACGCCGATGCCCAGGATCAGCTCGTCGAGGCCCACGGTGCGACGGCTGAAGTCGGTGGGCCACGGCGCCGTCGCCTGGGCCACGATGTCGTCGAGCTCGGCCCCGGCCTCGATCAGCCCCTCGGGGTCGTCGGGGCTGGCGGCCCCGCCGTCGAGGTCGTAGGGCTCGTCGGTCTCGGTGGGCGAGAACAGCTCGACGGGCTCGGGAGTCGCGGTGGGTTCGTCCGGGCTGGCGGCGGTGGTGGGCGCTGGCGGCCCGGCCTCCCCGGCCGGAGACGGGCTCGACCCGTCGCTGCTGCAGGCGGCAGCGACCAGTGCCGCGAGAACCACGACGGCCACGAGCTTGCGGGGGGTCACATCTCCCGAACCCGTCGAGGGCCGCCGCACTTCCCCGGCTCAGCCGCTCATCCGCAGAGCCTCGTAGACCTGGGCCCGGCCCAGCGGATCCCCGGTGGCGGGATCCCGCACGGGGATCACGACCCGCCGGTAGCCCGGGCCCTCGAACTCGTCGAGCATCGGCCAGGCTCCAGGCAGGTCCGGCGAGTCGAGCATCCAGGCCCGGACCGTGGGCCCGTCCGGATCGGGGACGAAGGCCGGGTAGCCCTCGTAGCCCCGCCAGCTGGACTCGCCCAGCCGGCCCCGGACCAGCACCTCGCTCCAGTCGCCGGCGAGGTGGGAGACGATGTGATGGTTGGAGCGGCCCGGCGCCAGGGTCCCGTAGGCGACCAGCCGGGTGTGGGCGCCATCGGCCCCGGGGCTCACGCCGGCGCCGGGATGGTGTCGAGGCCGCAGTACGGCCGCAGCACCTCGGGCACCACGAACGACCCGTCGGCCTGTTGGCAGTGCTCCATGAGGAAGACCAGGGTGCGGCCCACCGCGCAGGCGGTGCCGTTGAGGGTGTGGACCGGCTCGTTGCCGCCCTCGCCGCGGACCCGGGTCTTGAGCCGGCGCGCCGAGTAGTCGAGGTAGTTCGACGTGCTGGTGAGCTCCCGGTAGGTGCCCTCCGACGGCAACCAGACCTCGCAGTCGTACTTCATCGCCGCTGCGGCACCCAGGTCGCCGGTGGCCACCCGGATCACCCGGTACGGAAGCCCCAGCTCGCCGATCAGCTCCTCCTCGATGCTGCGCAGCAGCTCGAGCTCCTCCCAGGACGACGCGGGATCGGTGAACGAGAACATCTCCACCTTGTCGAACTGGTGGACCCGGAAGATGCCGCGGGTGTCCTTGCCGTAGGTGCCGGCCTCGCGGCGGAAGCACGACGAGAACCCCACGTAGCGCAGCGGCAGCCGGTCGGGGTCGAGCAGGTCGCCCCGGTGCAGCCCGGCCAGGGCCACCTCGCTGGTGCCGGTGAGGAACAGCCCGTCCGCTTCGATCTCGTAGACCTGGTTCCGGTCGGTGGGGAAGAACCCGGCGTCGACCATCAGCTCCTCGCGGACCAGCACCGGCGGGACCACCGGCGTGAACCCCTTCGAGACCAGCTTGGCCATGGCCCATTGCAGCAGCGCCAGCTCGAGCAGCACCGCCTCGCGCATCAGGTAGGCGAAGCGGCTGCCCATGTTGCGGGCGGCCTGCTCGCTCTCGACCCAGCCCATGCGCTCGCCGTACTCGGCGTGGTCCATCGGCGGTGCCTCGGTGGTGTCGCCGACGGTGGTGACCACCTCGAAGTCGTCCTCGCCGCCCACCGGGCTCTCGGCCGCCGCCGGGTTCGGGATGGTGAGGGCCAGCTCGTCCACGACGCTGGTGGCCTCGGCCACCGCGCCTTCCTTCTGCTTGAGCTCGGACTTGAGGGCGCCAGCGGCGGCGATCTTGGCGTCGCGCTCGGCGGGGTCGGCCCGGCCGATCTCCTTGGACGCGGCGTTGGCCTTCGCCTGGAGGGCCTCGAGCTCGCCGAGCAGGCTGCGGCGGCGCTCGTCGGCCTCGAGCAGGCGATCGATGGTGGCCCCCTCGGTGCCCTTGCGGCGGGCGCCTTCGCGGTAGGCCTCGTCGTCTCGGAGTCGTCGCAGGTCGATCACGGCGAGAAGGGTACTGCTGTGGCCGCCTGGTCGAGGGGTAGCGTTGGCGTGATGCAGGTCGAGGTCATCCGCAGCAGCCGGCGTCGCAAGACCAGCTCGGCCCGGCTGGTCGGCGGGGTGATCGAGGTGCGGATCCCGGCCTGGCTGTCCGAGGACGAGGAGTCCCGGACCGTGGCCGAGCTGGTGGCCCGGCTCCGGCGATCCCACGAGCTCGCCGAGGGCGACGCCGACCTGGACGCCCGGGCCCGGCGGCTCGCGACCCGCTACCAGCTGCCCGAGCCCGAGCGGGTGCGCTGGGTGGGCAACCAGGGACGCCGGTGGGGATCCTGTACCCCCGCCACCGGTGAGATCCGGATCTCGTCGCGCCTGCGCCGGGCGCCCCGCTACGTGCTCGACTACGTGCTGCTCCACGAGCTGACCCACCTCGTCGAGGACGGCCACGGCCCGGCCTTCCACGCCCTCGAAGCGCGCTACCCGGCGCGCGAGCGGGCCACCGGGTTCCTCGACGCCCTGGGCCTGGGCCTGGCGGCGGAACGGTTCCGGGCAGACTGAGCCGGTGCCCCTCGAGGAGCTGCCCCCCGCCCCGGGTGCGGTCGAGCCGCCGCCCTTCGCGGACCACGACCATCCGATGCGCAAGGTCACCAGGCAGGTGGCCTTCGACGGGGCCTGGGATCGCGAGCGCGCCCGCAAGGTGGCCGCTCTGTTCGACTCGAAGGCGGCCGACTGGACCCGCGATCACGACTCGCCCGAGCGCCTGGCCCCGCTCGAGGACGCCCTGGCCCGCAGCCAGCTCCCCGCCGGGGTGACCCTGGAGCTGGGCTCGGGATCCGGTCTGGGAACCCGGGTGCTGCGGGCGCGGCGGGGCGGACCGATCGTGGCCGTCGACCTGGCGGCCGAGATGCTGCGGGCCGCGCCCGCCGAATACGGCTGGCGGGTGCAGGCCGACGCGGCCAGCCTGCCCGTCGCCGGCGGTGCGGTGGCGGTCGTGGTCCTGGTGAACGCGCTGCTGTTCCCGGCCGAGGTGGATCGAGTCCTGGCCCCGGGCGGGAAGGTGGTCTGGGTCAACACCATCGGCGAGCACACCCCGATCCACCTCCCTGCCGACGACGTGGCCGCGGCGCTGCCGGGCTCCTGGGAGGGCGTGGCCAGCCGGGCCGGCACCGGCACCTGGGCGGTGCTGGGCCGGGCCTGAACGATGTTCGGGGAACCAGCAGGGTGGGACGGCTCGTCTGAGGTTGAACGGACGGACGAGATTCGGGAGGAACGATGAGCCGTGCCACGGGGACCAGACGCGCCTGGACACTGGTGCTGGCGGCAGCGATGTCGTTGGGGCTGGTCGCCGCGGCCTGCGGCGACGACGACGTCGACACCGCTGTTGCTGCGGACGACGGCGGCGACGATGCCGCAGCCGATGATGCTGCGGACGACGGCGGCGACGATGCTTCGGCCGACGACAGCGCCGTCGTCGCGGCCGAACCCGAGCCCGAGCCGGAACCGGCCGAGGTCACCGGCGACGAGGCCATGGCCAGCCAGGACGGGGGTGGCGGCGACACCGGCGCCGACAGCGAGGAGCGCCAGCCCATCGACCAGAGCGACCAGCTGGCCTCGCTCGGTCGGTCCATCATCTTCGTGGCCAACCTCACGGTCGAGGTGGACGACGTGGCCTTCTCCGCCTCCCAGGCCAAGGCCCGGATGGCGGGGCTCGGGGGTCTCGTGTTCGGGGAGAACACCACCGTCGGGGAGCGGACGACCACCACCCTGGAGTTCAAGGTGCCACCGGGTGAGTTCCAGGAGGCTCTGCGGCGGCTGGAGGGGCTGGGCACCCTGAGGAGCCAGCAGGTCACCGCGGACGACGTCACCGAGCGGGTGGTCGACCTGCAGAGCCGCATCGCCACGGCCGAGGCCAGCGTGGTCCGGCTCCGGGAGTTCCTGGCCGAGGCCGTCGCCCTCGAGGACATCGCCGCGCTCGAGCGGGAGCTGCTGGAGCGCGAGACCAACCTGGAGACCCTGCGCGGGCAGCTGCGGACCATCCAGGATCAGGTGGACCTGGCCACCATCTTCCTGTCGCTCACCGAGGCCGCGCCGCCGCCCATCGAGGCGACCGCCGAGTACGCGGTGACCTTCACCGAGGGGGCCGACGACGGCGCCGGTTGCCCGGGTGCAGCGGAGCTGGAGGTCGACGAGGGAGAGCCGTTCACCGTCTGCGTCCAGGTGATCAACACCGGGACCGACCCCATGGGCCAGATCCAGATCCGGGACAACCGGCTCGATCTCGAGCCCCGGGACTTCACGTTCGTCGACCGCGCCGACGAGCGACCGCTGGCCCCGGGGGAGTCCCTGGTCGCCTTCGCCTCGCGGGAGGCTCCCGGCCAGGGTCGGTCGAAGATCGTGGTCACCGCGGACGTGCTCGACGCCGACGGTCAGCCGCTACGCATCGGGGTGGAGTTCACCGAGCCCGAGCGGGCCACCATCACCTTCGTCGAGGACGACTCCCTGCCCGGCTTCCGCGACAGCCTGGAGGCCAGCTGGGACGTGCTGGTCACCCTGGCCGGGGTGGCCGTGGTCCTCGCCGGGGTGCTGCTGCCGTTCGTGTGGCTGCCGGTCATCGCCTGGTTGGCCTACCGCTGGTGGCAGGGACGCCGAGCCGAGCCCGCCACCGCCGCCGAGCGGGCCGGGTGACGGTCAGCCGCCCTGCTCGACGCGCTCGAGGAGGCGCTCGATCCAGGCGATGTAGGACTCGGACTCCTGGGCGCCGGGCACGGGGAGCACCTCGTTGATGACGACCGTGGGCACTGCGGTGATGCCCCGGGAGATGGCCTCGTTGTGCTCGTCGATCACCCGCCGGGTCATGGTCTCGCGCTGCTCGGCGGCCAGGGCCCCGAACTCGTCGGCGTCGACGCCGACCTCGGCCACCACCTGGGTGAGCACCGACCAGTCCGAGATGGTGCGGTTCTCGGTGAAGTAGGCCTCCAGCAGGCGGTGGTGCAGGGGCCGGGCCGCGTCCGGCCAGTTGGCCTCGACCACCTTGTGGGCCACCTGGGCCGGCAGGCTGGACGTGGGCGGCTCGGCGTCGGTGGACCACGGCGTGAACGTGGCCCGGGGCTCCATCTCGGCCATGGTTCGCCAGCCCTCGGTGTAGCGGACGAACCGGTCGCGGTCGGTGAACTTGGGCTCGGTGCGCAGCAGGAAGCTCTTCCAGGTCAGCTCCACCCGGTCGCCGAAGTGCGCCTGCACGTCGTCGAGACGGACCGTCCCGACATAGCACCACGGTCAGAGGAAGTCGGACCACACGGTCAGGGGGACGGTCGCACCCACGGCGTCGACTGTACCGCCCGGCGGGCTCAGGTCAGCTGGAGGCCGAGCCAGGCCGCGGCCACCCCGGCCACCAGGGTGACCCCCAGGTAGGTGGCCGCGGCCCGCCCGGTGGATCCCGCGACCAGCTCGCCGACCACCGTGGAGAACGTCGACAGCGACCCGATCAGGGCGACGCCGACGATCACCCTGGTGTCACCATCGGTGCCGTGGAGCAGGCCCAGCGCGAACGCGGCCACCACGTTCGCCACCAGGGTCCCGAGCGGGTAGTCGGGCCGATTCAGTCGCAGCAGCTGCCACCGTCCGATTGTGCCGGCCGCGGCCAGGGCGACGAAGGCCACGACGATCACCCCCCCGCCCTCCCCAGCCGGTAGGCGACCAGGAATGCCGCCAGCCCCCCGGCGACCGACACCGCCAGGTACCCCGAGAACCGCAGCCACTCGTCGGCGCGGAGGTAGACGGCGAGGTCGACTGCGAAGGACGCGAACGTGGTCAGGGCGCCACAGAACCCGATGGTGAGCCCCGCGAACACCGGCGAGCCCGCCAGGGGGGCCAGCCGGCCCACCACGAGCCCGAGGGCCGCGCAGCCCACGAGGTTGGCCACCAGGACACCCCAGGGCCACTGCGACGGGTCCCCCGAGGCCTCCACGATGCCCCAGCGGAGCGCGGCACCGGTTACGCCGCCGACCGCGACGGCGCCCGCGAATCGGCGATCCATGGACGCCGAAGCTAGCGCGATGGCACCCTGGGTCCATGAGCGGCATCTCGGCGGTCGAGATGACCAAGCTGGTCTCGGAGCGCTCCGAGGAGGTCTGCGCCGCGCTCGAGGCCCTCGACCTCGGCGAGCTCGACGCGCCGACGGCGCTGCCGGGTTGGTCGAGGCTCACCATCGCCTGCCACCTGCGCTACGGCGCCCAGGCGTGCCGGCAGATGACCGAGGCCGCGCTCGCGGGGCGACCCTCGGCTTTCTACCCAGGTGGCCGGGAACTGCAGCGGCCCTACACGCTGCGGCCGGCGCTGGGTGAGTCGGCGCTGCACGTCATGGAGTCGCTGCGCGAGGAGTGCCTCTCGCTCGCCGGGCTCTGGGCCGGGCTCGACGAGGGCGACTGGGGGATCGTGGCCTACGAGCACGAGGAGACCCGTTCCCTCGGTGACCCCACGTTGCGTGAGCTCGGCCTGCTGCGGCTCACCGAGGTACAGATCCACGGGGACGACCTGCAGGTCGGCCTGGGCCCGTGGCCCGCTGCGTTCGGACGGGCGGTGCTCCCGCAGCGGGTGGCTCGCCTCCGGCTCGACACCGAGCAGCTACCCGACGGGGTGTGGCTGCTCTCCGCCTCGGACCTCGGGGATCACCTGGTCCCGCCCCGGGCCCAGGGCCCGCCCGACGTCCGGTTCCGCGCCACTGCCAACGACCTGGTCGCCCTGCTTACCCGCCGGGAACCGACGGGCCCGATCGCGGTCCACGGTGACCCCGACATGGCTGCCGCGTTCCTGGGTGCCATCGTGGGTCCGTGACCGCACGCATCGACAGCTGGCTCTGGGCGGTGCGCCTCTACAAGACCCGCTCGGCCGCCAAGGCCGCGGTGGTCGGCGGTCACGTGCGCCTCAACGGGGCCCGGGTGAAGCCGGCCCACCGGGTCGGGCCCGGCGATCGGGTCGAGGCCACCATCGGTCGGCGACTCCGGGTGGTCGAGGTGGTCGAGCCCATCGAGAAGCGGGTGGGGGCGCCCCGGGCCGCCGAGTGCCTCGTCGACCACTCGCCGCCGCCACCAGCGCCCGAGGAGGCGATACCGGCGGCCCGGCGCGACCGGGGCGCCGGCCGGCCGACCAAACGCGACCGCCGCCAGATCGATCGCCTCCGGGACCGCCGACGCGAAGTCTGACCTGGCGCTCAGGGGGCCAGGCGCTCGATGATCCAGCCGTCGCCCGAGCGCCGGTAGCGGAGCCGGTCGTGGAACCGGTTCGGGCGGCCCTGCCAGAACTCCACCAGCGAGTGGCGGACCCGGTAGCCGCCCCAGTGCGGCGGCGGTGGGATGGCCTCGCCGGCGAAGCGAGCCTCGGCTTCGGCCCAGCGCCGCTCCAGCTCGTCCCGGTCGGCCACCACCTCGCTCTGGGGTGACGCCCAGGCGCCGAGCTGGTGGCTGCGCGGGCGCCGGGCGAAGTAGGCCTCCGACTCCTCGCGGGTGGTCCGCTCGACGGTCCCGTGCACCCGGACCTGGCGCCGCAGCGACAGCCAGCCGAACGTGAGGCAGGCCCGGCCGGTGGCCTCCAGGGCCGCGGCCTTGGCGCTGCCGTAGTTGGTGTAGAAGACGAACCCGTCGGGTCCGAACCCCTTCAGCAGGACGTACCGCGACGCGGCCCAGCCCTCGGCGTCGACCGCGGAGATCACGAACGCGTTCGGCTCCCACAGCCCGGCGTCCTCGGCGGCCCGGTACCAGCCGGCGAACTGGTCGACGGGGTCCGGCGCCAGGTCGGCGAGATCCAGGCCGGTGGTCTCGTATTGCTCGCGACGGTCGGCCAGGTCCATCGCTCAGCTCAGGACGTCGGCGGCCAGGAGCTCGAGCATCTCGACGTCGTCGATGTCGAGGCACTGCAGGTACAGGCGCTGGCAGCCGGCGTCGGCGAAGGCGGCGATCTTCGCGGCCGCCTCGTCGGGGAGCCCGGCGATGCCGTTCTCCCTGAGCTCGTCGGGTTGCCGGCCGATGTTGGCGGCCCGCCGGGCCAGCTCGTCCTGGTCACGGCCGACGCACGCCACCTGCGCGGCCGAGTACACCAGCTCGCCCGGGTCTCGCCCGTGGTCCCGGCAGACCTGCTGCACGTTCTCCACCACGCCGGCCCAGTCGCTCGGGCCCGCGAACGGCATGTTGAACTCGCTGCCCACCCGTGCAGCCAGGCGCGGGGTCCGCGTCCGTCCCCCGCCACCGATGATGATCGGCGGGCCCGGTGCCTGGGCCGGCTTCGGCAGCGCCGGGGAGTCCACCACCTCGAAATGCTTGCCGCGGTGGTCGAACAGCTCGCCGACCGGGGTGGCCCACAGCCCGGTCAGGATGGCGGCCGTCTCCTCCAGCCGGTCGAAGCGCTCGCCGAGCCCGGGGAAGGGGATGGCGGTGGCCGCATGCTCGGCCTCGTACCACCCTGCCCCCAGACCCAGCTCGACCCGACCCCCGCTCATGTGGTCGACCTGGGCCACCTGGATCGCGAAGGAGCCCGGATGGCGGAACGTCGCCGGCGAGACCAGGGTGCCCAGGCGGATCCGGTCGGTGTCGCGGGCCAGCCCGGCCAGGGTGGTCCAGGCGTCGAGGGGGCCGGGCAGGCCGTCGGTGTCGCCCATGCGGAGGTAGTGGTCCGACGTGAAGAACCCGTCGTACCCGAGCCGCTCGGCCGCGGCCGCGAGGCCCAGGACCGCGTCGTAGCTGGTGCCCTGCTGGGGCTCGATGAAGATCCGGTAGTCCATGCCCCGGACCCTAGCCACTCCGCTCAGGTGCCTCAGATGGGCCAGGATCGGGCGGCGGCGGCGAGGCAGCCGATGAGGGTGTCGACCTGTGGTGCCCGGCCGATGTCGCCGTGGTCGGACCAGCCCCACTCCTCGTAGTGCCAGCGGATGGTGGGGGGCAGCTCGACCTGGACCCCGGACTGGCGGGGCCGGTTGACCGGGTTCCGGGGGTGCTGGCCGGCGAGCTCGCGGGGGATGTCGCCGAGCTCGGAGCGGAAGCTGAACCGGGGGAGCGCGAACCGGGCGTGGGCGGCGATGTGGTGGGCCAGGGCCCGGTTCTGGCCCCCGAGCAGCACCGAGTGGAACAGGTGCTCGCGGCCGTAGCCGTGGACCGTGACCACCACGTCCACGTGATCCAGGAACCGGCGCAGCGCGTCGGAGTGGTCCGGGGTGACCTGGATGGAGGCGATGTGGGTCGGGTCGTCGTCGCCCTGGACGACGCCGTAGTAGGAGGCGTCGGCCCGCTCGGCGGCTTCCCGGGCGATGGGGTCGGTGGTCTTCTCGAGGGTGCCGCCGTGGTACGCCATGAACCCGAACCGGGACCGCAGGGTGAGCTCTTCGGCCACGTCGGACCGGTCGAGGAGTCGGTCGAGCACGCCGATGACCGTACCTCCCCTCCCGCCGTCGCGCCGGGTCCCGGCCGGCGCGGGCTCAGGCCTGCACGATCACCGGGTCGCCGCGTCGGTCGACGTCCTCGTGGTCCCCGTCGCTGCCGAAGCGCCGGCGCAGGGCGAAGAAGGTCATGGTCGCCAGCGCCAGCGCGGCGAGGACCTCGAAGAGCACGGGCCAGCGGAGCGGGTCGCTGAACCAGTTGCCCAGCCGCTCGGGCGCGTCGGCGACGGTGCGGAGCAGGGGCAGCACCAGCAGGTCCAGCTCGTAGCGGGCGAGCTCGATCACCAGGTACACGGCCGCGAACGCCCCCCGGAGCAGGGTGCGGTCGGAGCGGCGCGCCAGCGAGGCGCTCAGGGCCCAGGTGAGGATCCCCACGATGAGCACCGTGATCGCGGTGGCCAGGCGTCCCGAGCCCACGTCGTCGACCCACAGGGTGAGCCGGTTCTGCAGGTCCTCGCCCGCCCGCACCAGCCCGTTGGTGTCGGTGTTGCCCCGCAGGACCTGCACCTCCCACCAGCCGTAGACGATCAGGTAGGCCCCGGCCAACGCGAGCATGACCCCCGAGACCCGGTTCACGTAGGGCAGGAACCGGCGCATGTTGGTGGCCACCGAGTTGCGGGCCAGGGCCACGCCGAGGGTCAGGACCATGATGACCAGCCCCATGCCCGCGCCGTAGGCCAGGTAGACCGCAGTGCCGTCGACGATGCCCTCGTTGGTGAACGAGCTGGCGACCACGGCCAGGAAGATCCCGATCGTGCACGACACCGACACCACTGCATACGACACGCCGAACAGGAAGATCGACGGCAGCTGGTTGCTCCCGGTGCCGGCCTGCATCCGGGGGAGCCGGAGCTTGGGCTCGTAGCCCCGGAGCATGGCGATGCCGAGGGGGACCAGCAGGACCCCGAAGGTCATGGTGGCGTAGCCGATGCGGCGGGACACCGCGGCCTCGCTCACGAACGTGCTCGTCAGCACCCCGATGACCCCGAAGACGAACAGGAATCCCAGGGTCATCGTCAGGCCGACCACCAGGCCGCGGACCACGTTCCTGGAGACGTTGGTCTCCTCGTCGGACTCCAGGCCCAGGAAGTAGCCGACGTAGGCGGGCAGCATCGCGAACCCGCACGGGTTGAACGCGGCGACCAGCCCGGCGCTCAGCGGGAAGGCCAGATCGACGTCGAGCATCAGCCGAACAGCTCCTCGATCCGGGCCTGGAGGTCGGACGCGGTGAGCACGCCCGCGTGGACGTCGACGACGGTGCCGTCGGCATCCACGAACGCGGTGGTGGGCATCACTCCCAGGGCGGTGACGTGGCGGTACAGCGAGCCCTCGCCGCCGTCGTCACCCAGCAGGATGGGGTAGGTGACCCCGGTGGTCTCGACCACCCGGCGGGCCGCGGCGACGTCGGTCTCGCGGGTGTTGACCCCGACGAAGCGCACCGAGTCGTCGCTGGCCTGGTGGACCTCCTCGAAGTCGGGCATCTCCGCCAGGCACGGCGCGCACCAGGACGCGAAGAAGTTGACCACCGTCGGCGTGCCCACCAGGTCGGCGAGCACGAACGCCTCGCCGTCGAGGGTGGTGAGCGTCAGATCCGGGAGGGGTTCGCCCTCGGCCCGGTCCTCGCCGTCGGTGGCCCACTGGACGGCCACGATGAGCACCAGCACCGCCAGGAACCCGCCGACGAGCCCGTAGACGGCTCGGCGACGCTTGGCGTCAGCGGAGTCGAGCTCGCTCGGCGGGATGGGGTCCGGGACTTCGGTGAGAGACATTCGCTTCGGGATCGGCTTCGGGATCGACGGTACTCGGGTACCGGCTGTTGCCGGCGGCGCTCACGCGAACCGAACCCAGGTAGTCAACGGTCGCATTCCCCGGCCGGTTCCGCGCAATCCCGGCGCAAGGCGCGGCCGCCCGGGCGGGGCGCCCGGGCGGCCTGCTCAAGCGGTGCGCATGAGGCCCTGCAGGTGCGGAGGCACCGGGACCGAGGGGATCTGGTCCTCGGGGCGGGGGATCTTCGGCGGTCGACCGCGCCGACGCTTGGTCAACAGCACCTTCCCGCCCAAGAACAGCTGTCCGCCCCAGACGCCCCAGGGCTCCCGCCGCTCGATCGCCCCTTCGAGGCAGGGGGAGATGACCGGGCAGCGGGCGCAGATGCTCTTGGCCCGGGCGATGTCCTGGAGCTCCTCGGAGAAGAACACGTCGTGATCCACGCCGGCCTCGGTGGCGCACCGGGCCTCGGCGTGCCAGCTCTCGTAGGTGATGTCGAGCGAGGCGATCATCGTTCGCTGCTCCTGTGTGGTGATCGGTGTGGTGAAGGTCGTTGTCGAGGCGGTCGTCGAGCGCTGCCGGAAAAGCAGGAAGGCCGCCGGGTGACCGGCGGCCTCGGGAGCTGTCTCCGTCTGCGATCTCACGATCTACACGGGGAGGTCCTCCAGCCGTCGGCGGTCGGGTGCGAACGCGGTGCCCACTGCGAAGGTGGTGTCGGCGATGCCGTTCGGCCAGGTGGTCGAGGTGCCGAGGAGGCCGCGCGGGGACGCGTTCGTGGCGCACATGCCGAGTGCCTGAGTGCGGTCGAGCACGATGGTCCCCTTTCTCGATCTGCCGGACGGATGGACGCGTTTGGTCAAGGGGACCACCGAGCGCCGTTGCTGTCAAGCGATTAAACGGGCGCCCTGGGGGCCGCGCAGGTCAGGCCGGTCGGTAGTGGGCGACGCCCCCGGGGTCGGATCTCCGGAGCTCGCCGAGCTGGAGGAGATGCTCCAGGTGGGCGTAGGTCTCGCTCTCGGCCATGTCGCCCCAGGCCCGCTCGCTGAACAGGATCCGCATGAAGTCGGTCACGGTGCCCTGCTCGAGCTGCGCCGAGGCGTCCCGGATGACCTGCAGCCGGTGCTCGTGATGGTCGATGATCTCCGCGGCCCGCCCGGCGAGGTCCTCGAACGGATGCCCGTGCGCAGGAAGGACGGTGCGTACCCCGTCGAGCTCGCCCATGCGCTGCAGCGACTCGAAGAACTGCGCCAGTGGATCGGGCACCAGGCTCAAGCCCGCGATGTGGGGGGTGATGGTGGGCAGCACGTGATCGCCGGAGAGCACCACCCCGTGCTCGGGGTCGAAGACGCAGAGGTGGTCGTGGGTGTGGCCCGGGGTGTGGAGGGCCACCCACTCCCGCCGAGCCAGCCGGATCACTTGGGCATCCTGGAGGGTGGCGGTGGGGTCGGGGGTGCGGAACCAGGTGCCGGCGAAGCGGCCGAGGGCCTTGAACCGCTCGATCTGCTGGTCCGGTGGCCGGGTCCGCCGGCTGCCCCAGGGGAGGCGCTCCGAGAAGATCCGGTCGATCTCGGCCTCCTGCTCGTCGGCGCTGGCCTCCACCAGCGACGACGAGTCCTCGTCCTCGGTCATCTCCTTGCCGTTCCAGTGCACCCGGAAGCTCGCGTGGGTGACGATCTCGGCCCCGGTCTCCTCGTGCAGCCGCGAGCTCCCGCCGAAATGGTCGAAGTGCGAGTGGGTGATGACCACGGTGTGGACGTCGGCGACGCGGTAACCGGCGCGGGCCAGCCGGTCGCTCAGGTCGGTCCAGGACTGCTCACCCGGCAGGCCCGGATCCACCAGGGCCAGCCCCCGCTCGTCCTCGAGCGCATAGCAGTTGACGTGGCCGAGGCCCGGGAGGTCGATCGGCAGCTGCATGCGAACCACGCCCGGCGCCACCTCGTCGACGTCCGCCGTCGCCTGCTCCTGCTCCTGGCGCCGGGCCGGGCTCGGCGAGCCCGCCTGCGGCTGCTGGTCGGCGGGCGCGGTCACTCCGCGACCTCGGTCCCCTCGCGGACCCCGGTGCCCTCCGGGGCCCGGAACAGGCTGTGGCGGTAGTGACGGAGCTCAGCGACGCTCTCCTTGATGTCGTCCATGGCCCGGTGCCCGCCGGCCTTGTCCGGGGCGTCGGTCACCGCTTGCGGGAACCAGCGCCGAGCCAGCTCCTTCACCGTGGAGACATCGATCGATCGGTAGTGCAGGAAGTCCTCGATCTCGGGTAGCTGGCGGGCCAGGAACCGGCGGTCGGTGCCGATCGAGTTGCCGCACAGGGGGACGGTTCTCGGATTGTCGATGTGTTCCCGCAGGAACGCCAGCGTGGCCGCTCCGGCCTCCTCCAGCGTGACCGTCGACGACTCGACGAGCTCGAGGAGGCCGCTCTTGGTGTGCATCTCGAGCACCACCGGATCCATGGCGGCGAGCTGGTCGGGGGTGGCGCGGATCACCAGGTCGGGCCCCTCGGCGATCAGCTCGAGATCGTCGTCGGTGATCAACGTGGCGATCTCGACGATCACGTGGCTGTCGGGGTCGAGCCCGGTCATCTCGAGATCCATCCACGCAAGCACGACGGACAACCTTACGGGTGGCCGCCCGAGCGCGCCGAGTTCAGCCTGGTCGCAGCGGTGATTGCCTGCCGGCGGCCATCCGTCGCGAGCCGGTGGGCCGTTCGTTAGGGTGCGCCCGTGATGGAACTCCTGGTGCAACGGCTCGACCCCGACCTGCCCCTGCCCGCCTACGCCAAGACGGGTGACGCCGGCTGCGATCTCCTGGCGGCCGCCGACGTGGTGCTGGCCCCGGGTGGTGGTCGGGCGCTGGTACCCACCGGGATCGCCGTGGCCATCCCCGAGGGCTACGCCGGGTTCGTCCAGCCCCGCAGCGGGCTGGCGCTGGCCCACGGGGTGTCCTGCCTGAACACCCCAGGGTTGGTCGACAGCGGCTATCGGGGGGAGCTCAAGGTCCTGCTCGTCAACACCGATCCCGCCGCGCCGTTCGCCGTCACCCGCGGGGAGCGCATCGCCCAGCTCGTGATCCAGCGGGTCGAGCAGGTGCGCTTCGTCGAGGTCGACCAGCTCCCGGGGTCCGAGCGGGGTGCCGGCGGGTTCGGCTCCACCGGGCGCTGACCGCAGGCGCGCCTCACCCGCCGGCAACGGTGGCCTTCGACAGCACCAGCTGGCGGCGGGCCCGATCGATCGTGTACTCGTCGACCAGCTCACCGACCAGCTCCGCGAATCGTTCCACCGCCTCGACCGGCAGGGGCTCGTCGCTGGCGGAGATGACGGTGGCCTCGATCCGTACCGTGTCGCCGTCGAGCGAATAGCGGATGTCGAGCTGGTCGGCGTCGGAGTCGGGGCCGAGGAGCATGACCACCGCCTCGTCCATCACCAGGCGCAGATCGTCGATCTCCCTCAGCGAGAAGCCCCGTCGCAACGCCAGGTTTGCCGCGGCGATGCGCGCCACCCGGCCGTACTCGGGCGAGGCCGGCAACGCGAGCTCGATCTGGTCGTCGCGGTCCACTACTCCTGTCCGGGGTCTCGGTCGGGCCCGCTGGCGCGCGGGCTGCGGGCGCGACCGCCCGCAGCGGCGATCCGACGGACGTGTGGGAGAGGGACCACCGCCGCCAAGTCTCGCGCGCCCGGGGTCATGGTGCAGGATCGGGTTCACGGACCACCCGCGCCGGGTCGGCATCGGCCCGGCGGCCCAGGTACACCGGGTGGCGGAGTGCCCCGTCGGGGGTCCACTCACCGAATGCCACCTCCACCACCACCTCCGGCTCGACGAAGCGGATCAGCCGCCCCCGCACCGGCGGCACCGGATCGGCGAACGGTGACTCGTTCCCGGCCCGGTCGACCAGCACTCCCAGCAGCGCGCTGACTTCGGTATCGGTCAGGCCGCTGCCGACCCGTCCCGCGAAGCGCAGGGCCCCGGCGTCGTCGCGGTACCCCACCAGCAGGGCACCGATGCGGTCCTGGCGACCCGCTTCGCCCGACAGCCAGCCGCCCACCACGAGCTCCTGCCTGCGCCGGGGCTTGACCTTCACCCAGTCCGGGGAGCGCCGGCCCTCGAGGTAGGGCGAGCGGCGCCGCTTGGCCATCACCCCCTCGATGCCCCGCTCGGCCACGGCCTCGAGCAGGTGGCCGGGGTCGTCGCGGTGGACGCTGGCCAGCTGCCAGCTCGGTCCAGGCTCGATCAGCGACTCGAGGAGGGCTCGGCGGTCGTCGTAGGGGAGCGGCAGGGTCTCGGTGCCGTCGACCCGGAGCACGTCGAAGATCACGTACACGACCGGGGTGTCCGCGACTCGCCGTCGGATGTCGGCCGGGCGGGTCAGGTGCATCCGCCCCTGGAGGCGGCTGAAGCTGGGGAGCCCGTCGTCGCCCAGCGCCACCAGCTCCCCGTCGAGCACGACGTCCAGGTCGCCCAGCATCGCGTGGAGCTCCTGCAGCTCCGGGAACCGGGCCGTGATGTCGTTGAGCCGACTGCTGTGCGCGACCACGCCCCGGTCGCTGTTGGTGGCGATGGCGCGCATGCCGTCCCACTTGAGCTCGTACGCCCAGTCGTCGCCGACCGGCAACTGTCCGCTGACCGCCTTCATCGGGCGGTAGCGGCGGGCTGCCATCAACGCGACCCGGGCTTCCTTCGCAGCCCTGCGGCCCGCAGCCGGCGCACCAGCTCGCGGCTCTCGGTGAGCTCGGCACCGAGCTCGAGGCAGGCGTCCCAGTAGCGCTCGGGGACGTCGTAGTGATCGCCCTGGAAGGCTCGGCGGGGGATGCCGAGCTGGTCGGCGAAGCGGTGCAGCTCGTCGTAGCTGTGGTCGCTGACCAGGTGGGACCAGCGCTCCCCGCGGAACCACCACCGGGGCCGATCGATCAGGATCGCCACCGCCGCGACCGCTCCCTCACGCGCAGGGAGCGGAGGTGAGCACGAAGGGGACCCGCCCGGCCCGCATGCTCACCACCGTGGCTCCGTCGGTGGTCCAGATGATCCGGAACTGGCGATCCTGGGCGTCGGCGGGCACGAACATGATCTCGCGGCCACCGTCGATGTCGGTCACCTCCAGGCGGTCGCCGAAGAGCTCCACCAGATCGGCCTCGTTGGAGCCCACCCCGGCGCCCGAGCGGGTGGTGATGATGGGGTTGGTGATGTCGACCCGCTCGATGAACCCGTCGAGCACCGTGAAGAAGATGCCCGCTGGTCCCGTGGCCGGCTGCACGGTGAAGCACTGCGGCCGCGAGCCCTCCGGAGGCAGGCCCGTCCACGTGGTGCTGGCCTCCTCGGCCGCGAAGTCCACGGGATCCCCGAAGAAGACCTCGTCGAGGCCCACGGTGGTGAGCTTCGACGCTGCAGTGAACGCCGGTTCGCCCGAGATCGGCCCCTGGGTGGGCGTCGGCACCGCCGCCCCATCGGCGGGCCCCTCGCCGTCGCTCCCCGCCCCGTCGTCGGTGCCGGGCTCGGCGTCGCCGGCTCCGTCGCCCTGGCTGGCGTCGGCCGACCCGTCGTCTCCACCCTCGTCGGCGGTGAGTTCTGCGGTGGGTTGGGCGGTGGGTTCGGGTGCCAGGGTCGAGGTGGGGCTGGCGGTGGGCGTGAGGTCGGGCTCGGACAGCTCCGGGTCGCCGTTCCCGCAGCTGGCGAGGACGAGGACGACGCTGCACAGCACTGCCAGGTGACGGTGCCGACGGTGGGCTGGCATGCACAGAGCGTAGTGACCGCCCCGGCCCCCGCCGTGGCGCCCCCGGGGGTCACGACAGGCTCACGATCACGACGGTGCTGCCCACGGCGAGGACCACCGCGGCCACGACGCCGACGAGCGCCAGCAACGAGGCGTGCGCCGCCCGACGGAGCTCGCTCACCTGGTGGGTGACGTCGCTTCGGGTGTCGGCGAGATGGCCGCCGATCTCGACGCGGAGGTCGGTGAGCTGAGCGGTGAGATCGCTTCCGAGCCGGCGCAGCTCCTCGCCGACATCCGGTCAGTCAGGCGACATCGTGGTCCTCCTGGTCGACCAGGCCGGGATCGGGCCGATCCAGCCGAGTGCGCCGCAGATGCGTGGGCTCACCGAGCCAGGCGGTCCGGGGCGACGCGGTGTAGGCCATCGACCGGGTGGCGTAGCCGTCGTCGGTCAGCCAGTCCCGCAGCTCGATGTCCAGGGCACGGAGCATCCGGCGGCTCCGTTCGAACTCCCACAGCAGCAGCGGGTCGATGCACTGGACGCAGGTCCGGACCGAGGAGATCAACAGCGCGGCGGAGCTTCCCGCCGCGTGGTGGAAGCCCGCCGCCCAGCCCACGGCGTGATCGAGGCAGAACCCGTCGTCGAACACGGCCTTGGCGACGATCTCGTCGTCGCCGTCGGCCACCACCACCGCATGGCCACCCTGGCCCCCCTGGGGATCGTCGGCCACCTGATGGCAGAGGCGCACCGCTTCGGCGAACGTGAGGGAGCCCGAGCTACGGGAGATGTGGGGAACGGCATGCATGATGACCTGCCTTCGCTGGATGGGTTGGGGCAGGCCGTGGCCGCGAGCGCCGGAGGTCGGCGTGGTCTCGACCGTAGCGGCACCGTGTGACGGTTTTGATCCGCAAGCGCACGCTTGTGCGCTTGGGGCTGCGCCGGAGGCGCCGGTCGTCGCTCGTCCCTCGCTCCTCGGTTTTGATCCGCAATCGCAGCTTCGTCGCTGCGTCGCCGACGGCGACGTCGCTCCTCGGGCTGCTCTGCGGCTGCGCCGGAGGCGCCGGTCGTCGCTCGTCCCTCGCTCCTCCGTTTTGATCCGCAAGCGCACGCTTGTGCGCTTGGGGCTGCGCCGGAGGCGCCGAGCTGCTCCTCCTCCGTCGTCGCTGGCCGGGGCGCCGGCTGAGTTGGCGCCGGCGATGCGCGGGAGGGAGCCGGCTGCGGCGGCGACCGAACGGGGCCACTGGCATTCCGCAGGCGGGCAAGTGTCCGCCTGCGGCGAGTGGAGGCAGCTACGCGCGGTGGCGCTCGAGGACGGTCGAGGCCACGCCGGCGGCGTCGAGGCCCATGTCGGCCAGCAGCTCGTCGGCGGGAGCGTGAGGCAGGTATCGGGTGGGGACCCCGAGCACGCTGGGAGCCGGGCCGTCGTCGCCCAGGGCGTCGGCGATGCGCCAGCCCACGCCGCCCTCGGCGATGCCGTCCTCGGCGGTGACCACCACCCGGTGCTGGGCTGCGGCGCCGAGCATGGCCTCGTCGAGGGGGCGGGCGCAGCGCACATCCCAGACCTCGGCCTCGACGCCGCCGCGAGCGAGCAGCTCGGCGGCCTCCTCGGCCATCCCGACCATCTTCCCGACCGCCAGCAGGCAGGCGTCGCGGCCGCCCCGCAGCCGGCGGGCCCGATGACCCCGGCCCACGTCGCCGTCGGCCACCTGGCGGGCTGTCCCCTTCGGCCAGCGGAGGGCGACCGGTCCGTCCAGCGTGAGGGCATGGCGCAGCATGGGCTCCAGCTCCTGGAACGACGACGGCGCCAGCACCGTCATCCCGGGCACCTTGGTCAGCAGTGCCAGATCGAGCACCCCGTGGTGGCTGGCCCCGTCGTCGCCGGTCACCCCGGCCCGGTCGATGCAGAACACCACCGGCAGCCCGTGGAGGCCGACGTCGTAGTAGACCTGGTCCCACGCCCGGTTCAGGAAGGTCGAGTAGATCGCCACCACCGGCCGAGCCCCGGCCATCGCCAGCCCGGCCGCGGCGGTGACCGCCTGCTGCTCGGCGATCCCCACGTCGACGAACCGATCCGGGAACCGGGCCGCGAACGGCGACAGCCCGGTGGAGCCGGGCATCGCCGCGGTGATCGCGAAGACCCGCTCGTCCTCGCCGAGCCTCACCATCGCCTCCCCGAAGGCGTCGGTGTAGGTGGGTCGCTGGGCGCCGACGCCGGCGCCGGTCTCGGGATCGAACGGCGCGGTGTCGTGCATGCACTTGACGGGATCGTCCTCGGCGGGGCGGTAGCCCCGGCCCTTGCGGGTGAGCACGTGCACCACGACCGGGGTCCCGGCGGCCCGGGCCTCGCCGAACACCTTCTCCATGGCGGCGATGTCGTGGCCGTCGACCGGGCCCACGTAGGCGAGGCCCAACGACTCGAAGAACGTGGACGCGGTGCCGTGGGGCCCCGACAGCCGAGAGACCGTCGGCGCGTACGAGCGACCGTTGTCGTTCAGGACCACGACCACCGGTGCCTGGGCACAGCCGATGTTGCCGAGCGCTTCGTAGGCCACCCCGCCGGTGAGGCTCCCGTCGCCCACGATGGCCACGACCGTGCCGCGCTCGCGCCGGTGCCGCCGGCCCAGCGCCAGCCCGAACGCATAGCCGAGCGCGGTCGAGGCGTGGCTGTTCTCGATCAGGTCGTGGGGGCTCTCGGCTCGGCTCGGGTAGCCCGACAGCCCGCCCCGCTGGCGCAATGCCTCGAAGTGCCGGTGCCGGCCCGTGACCATCTTGTGCACGTAGGCCTGGTGGCCGGTGTCCCAGATCAGGGCGTCGGTCGGGGAGTCGAAGGCCCGGTGCAGCGCCAGGGTGAGCTCGACGGCCCCGAGGTTCGATCCCAGGTGCCCACCCGTGGCCGCGACCGCGTCGATCAGGCGCTCGCGGATCTCGTCGGCCAGCACGTCGAGCTCGTCGGGCCCGAGGCCCCGCACGTCGGCGGGGCCGTCGATCCCGGCGAGGACCCCGACGTCCGTGGGAACGAGGTACGACGTCATGGCCTCACCCCGCCAGCGCCGCTCGGAGCGACTGTCGCAGGGACTGGGTGGTGGCGATGACCGCCGACGGCTCGTAGCCGCAGTGCGCCATGCAGTTGGCGCACCGCTCGTCGCGGCCCCGCCCGTACGCCTCCCAGTCGGTGGTCTCGATCAGCTCCCGGTAGGTCTCCGCGTAGCCGTCGCCCATCAGGTAGCAGGGCCGCTGCCAGCCGAACACCGAGTAGCTGGGGATGCCCCAGGGGGTGCACTGGTAGTCGACCTTGCCCTCCAGGAAGTCGAGGAACAGCGGCGAGTGGTTCAGGCGCCAGTGCTCGCGCCGACCGTCGGCGAAGGCCTGGCGGAACAGCTTCCGCGTCTGGTCCACCGGCAGGAAGTGATCCTGGTCGGGGGCCTTCTCGTAGGCGTAGCCGGGCGAGATCATCATCGAGTCGACCTCGAGCTCGTCGTTGAGGAAGTCGAGCACCTGGCGCACGGTCTCGGGCGAGTCGGTGTTGAAGAACGTGCTGTTGGTGGTGACCCGGAACCCGGCGGCCTTCGCCTCCCGGATGGCCGCGACCGCCTCGTCGAAGACACCGTCGCGGTCGACGGCCAGATCGTGGCGCTCCCGCAGCCCGTCCACGTGCAGCGCGAACGAGAAGTACGGCGACGGCTCGAACAGGTGGAGCTTGCGGCGCAGCAGCACCCCGTTGGTGCAGAGGTACACGAAGATCTTGCGGTCCAGCAGGGCACGCACCATGCGGTCGATCTCGGGGTGCAGCAGCGGCTCGCCGCCGGCGATCGACACCATCGGCGCGCCGCACTCCTCCATGGCGGCCAGCGCCTGCTCGACCGACATGCGCTTGCGGAGAACCTCGGTGGGATGCTGGATCTTGCCGCAGCCGGGACACGCCAGGTTGCAGGCGAACAGGGGCTCGAGCTCCACGAGGAGCGGGAACTTCTCGCGCCCTCGGAGACGGTTCCGGGCCAGGTAGCTGCCCATCCGCACGGCTTGCCGGAGAGGAATGCCCATCAGCGGACCTCCTGGGGGAGCCGGAAGGTGACCGTCTCCTCGTGGGCGACGTGCTCCTCGACGGTGACGGGGCCGATCGAGGCGATGGCCGCGACGACCTCCTGCACCTTGTCCTCGGGGGCCGAGGCCCCGGCGGTGATCCCGACGGTGCGGGCCCCGTCGAGCCACTCGAGACGGAGGTCGTCGACCTCGTCGATCAGCCGCGCAGTGGACCCGGCGGCGGTGGCCACTTCCACCAGGCGCTTGGAGTTCGACGAGTTCGGCGAGCCGACCACCAGCACCAGGTCGCAATGGGGGGCGATCGCCTCCACCGCCTCCTGCCGGTTCTGGGTGGCGTAGCAGATGTCGTCGCTGCGAGGGCCGACGAGCGCGGGGAACCGGCTGCGGATGCGCTCGACGATCGCCTGGGTCTCGCCCACGGCCAGCGTGGTCTGGGTGAGGTAGGCCACCCGCTCGGGGTTGTCCACGACCAGGG
Organism: Acidimicrobiales bacterium; assembly: GCA_041636995.1. GTDB lineage: Bacteria > Actinomycetota > Acidimicrobiia > Acidimicrobiales > UBA8592 > JBFINV01. The sequence goes on from JBFKRY010000003.1 coordinate 33,190, forward strand.
TGTCGACCTCGTCGGTCGAGGCGACGACGGTGATGCGATCCGGGGCCTCGCCGACCGTCCCCTCTACCTCCTCGTGGTCGCGATGGCCCACCAGGACGATGTCGTGGTCCCGGTCGGCGAAGCGGCGGGCCTCGGCGTGGACCTTGGCGACGAGCGGGCACGTGGCGTCGATGACCTGGAGGTCTCGCATGGTGGCCTGGCGTCGGACCTCCGGCGACACTCCGTGCGCCGCGAACACCAGCAGCGAGCCGGGCGGCACTTCCTCGACCTCCTGCACGAAGACCGCGCCTCGCTGCTCCAGGTCGCGCACGACGTGGGTGTTGTGGATGATCTGGCGGCGGACGTAGATCGGTGGTTGGTGCCGGTCGAGCGCCCGCTCGACGATGTCGATGGCCCGATCCACGCCAGCGCAGAACGACCGGGGGGCCGCCAGCTTCAGGTCGCGGGGGGCGACGACGCCGGCCCAGGCCTCGAGGGTGGGCACGATGGCGGTGATGACGCGCAGCGCGCCGATCACGTTGCGGGCCGCCCGGGTCGATCCCAGCTCGTGCCCGGCGGCGTCCGACACCACCCGCACCACCGCCAGGGGCCGCGATCCGTTCCCGAGCAGCGGCGCCGCCAGCCACGGGGACTCCATGTCGACCGCGACCGCTCCCGAGGTGGCGAGCTGGCTCCGCTCCTGCCCGGTCACCAGGCGCTCCACGCCGAGGAGCGGGCCCCGGCGCACCGTCCGGCCATCCCGGGCCAGGGCCGCGGCCACCAGCGCGGCGCCGGGCAGGTCGATCCGGATCCTGCCGTCGGCCGTCCACAGCTCGTCGGCCACCACCACGTCGCCCGGCGCCAGCTCGGGGTCGAGGCCGCCGCACAGGCCGGTGACGGCGACGGGCGCATCCCGGGGGAGCGCGCCCGCGAGCCGGGCCCCGGAGGTGGCCGAGCGCGAGGGACCCATGCCGGTCCGCTCGACCACCCCGAACGAGGCCCCCCGCCGGGCCGCCGCCGCCTCGATCCGCAGCGGGGAGAGGACACACAGCTCAGCCATCGCCGCCCCCTTCGTGCTCGCTGCCGAGGGCGCCCAGATACCGCCCCAGCGCGGTGACCGGGAACACCAGGCGATACAGGTGGTAGTTGATGTAGAAGTCCCCCGGGAACCCGGTGCCGGTGAAGTACGGCTCGTCCCAGGAGCCGTCGGCTCGCTGGTTCTCCACCAGCCAGGCCACGCCCCGGCGGGTGGGCTCGCCCAGGCGCCGGGCCGCCAGCAGCGCCAGCAGGGCCCAGGCGGTCTGCGACGGGGTGGAAGCGCCCCGGCCCCGCCAGGCGGGGTGGTCGTAGGAGCGGAGGTCCTCCCCCCAGCCGCCGTCGTCGTTCTGGCAGGACTCCAGCCAGGCCACCGCGGCCTCGATTCGCCGATCCTCGGTGCTCACGCCCGCGGTGACGAGCGCCGGGACGGCCGCCCCGGTGCCGTAGACGTGGTTGGCGCCCCAGCGCCCGAACCAGGAGCCGTCGGCCTCCTGCTCGGCCGCCAGCCAGGACCGGGCCCGTTCCAGGACCTCGCCGTCGACCGCTCGGTCCCGGCCCACGCCGCCCAGGTGGGCAAGCATCTCGACCACGTGCGCGGTCACGTCGGCGCTCGGCGGGTCGGTGACCTCGCCGAAGTCGCAGAACGGCAGCTCGGCCGGCAGGGGGCTGTCGTTGTCGGCGTCGAAGGCAGCGAAGCCCCCGTCGCGGGACTGCATCCCGCCGACCCAGCGGACGGCCCGGTCGACGGCCGCGTCGACCCGCACCGGGTCGTTCACCCGGACCCGGTCGAGGGCCAGGACCACCTCGGCGGCGTCGTCGATGTCGGGGTAGGTGTCGTTCTCGAACTCGAACGCCCAGCCGCCCGGGGCCAGCCCGGGTCGCCGGACCTGCCAGTCGCCCCTGGCGGTGACCTCCTCGTCGAGCAGCCAGCGGGTGGCCCGGGCCAGCTGGGGGTGGGTCGGCTCCACGCCCGCGTCGGTGAGGGCCACCACGGCCAGGGCGGTGTCCCACACCGGCGACTGGCATGCCTCGAGGCGCCGGGTGCGCCGATCCGGATCCCAGATGCTGAAGGCCTCGAGCCCCGCGAACGCGGCCTTCATCACCGGGTGGTCCACCCGGTAGCCCAGCAGGTCGAGGGCCATGATCGAGTACACCCACGGCGGCTGGATGCCGCCCCAGCTCCCGTCGGCCTCCTGGCGCTGGATGATCCAGCGCTCGGCTCGGCGGAGGGCCAGCCGGCGCAGCGGTCGGAGGGGATGGCGCTCGTAGCGGTGCAGCACCCGATCGAGGCGCTGGAACCGCCGGCCTGCGGAGCCCGGCGGGAGCGGGTCGAGCTCGGGACGGGTGGCCCCGGTTCGCAGCTCGTCGAGGGTGAGGGCCATGGGCCGCACCGGGCGGTGGGCGCCCACCACGGTCAGGGGAACGATTGTCTGGCGGGCCCAGCAGGCGAAGTCGTAGATGCTCAGCGGCGCCGACGGCGGCAGCAGGATCACCTCCGGCGGCAGCGCTGGCAGCTCGTCCCAGGGCCACAGGCCGAACAAGGCGAGCCAGGTGCGGGTGAACACCCGGCTGCGTTCGAGGCCACCGGAGTCGAGGACGAAGGCGGCCGCCCGGCGCATGTGGCCGGCGTCGGGCGGGTCGCCTGCCAGGCGCAGGGCCCAGTAGGCCTCCACCGTGGTGGACAGGTCGGCCGGGCCGCCGAAGAAGTTGGCCCAGGTGCCGTCGTCGCGCTGGTTGGCCCTGATCCAGTTGGCGGCGGCGGAGGTGATGGTGGGCTCCGACACCCCGACGAACTCGCGCAGGAACAGGTCCTCGGCGTCCATGGTGACGTTGGTCTCCAGCTCGCCCTTCCACCAGCCGGCCGGGTCCTGGGCGGCGAGGAGCGCGTCGACGGCGCGGTCGAGTGCTTCGCGGGCAGCCTCGGTGCCCACCGGACCGAGCAGGCGTGCGCTCGCCGCCACCGTCAGAACTCCCGCTCGACCACGAACCGGGCCAGCTCCTCGAGCTCGGCCCGGGGTCCGGCCGCCAGGGGGCACTCGTCCAGCGCCGCCACCGCCACTGCCAGCCGGGCCCGGGCCAGGGCCGCCACCTGGTCACGCACCCCCGCACCCTCGAGGGCTGCCGCCAGGGTGTCGATCACCTGGTCGGTCGGCTCGCCGGCGAATGCCTGGTGCAGCTGTCCCGCCAGCGGGCCGCCGGCCTCGAGGGCCATCGCCACCGGCATGGACTTCTTGCGCTCCCGCAGATCGCTGCCCGCGGGCTTCCCCGTCTTCGCGGGGTCGCCCCAGATGCCGAGGATGTCGTCGACGGCCTGGAACGAGAGGCCGAGCTCGGTGCCGTAGCGCTCGAGGCAGCCTGCCGTCTCCTCGTCGGCGCCGCCCAGGACGGCGCCGATGGCCACCGACTGGGCCAGCAGGGCCCCGGTCTTGTTCGCCTCCATCTCCAGGCAGTCCGCCAGCTCCACGTCCATGCGACGATCGAGCGCCGAGTCCTGGGCCTGGCCGGCGATCATGGCGCTGGTGGCCAGCCCCAGCCGGCGCGCCGCGGCGATGTGGAGGGGGCCGGCCTCGTCGAGGAGCACCTCGAAGGCCAGGGTGTGCAGGGCGTCGCCGATGACGATGGCGTCGCCCACCCCGTACACGTCCCAGACCGTCCGCCGGTGCCGGCGGGTGCGGTCGCCGTCCATGATGTCGTCGTGCACCAGCGAGAAGTTGTGGATGAGCTCGAGCGCCACCGCGCCCGGCACCGCGTCCTGGGCGGTGCCGCCCACGGCCTCGGCACCGAGGACGGCCAGCGCCGGGCGCACCCCCTTGCCGCTGCCGCCGCTGACCGGGGTGCCGTCGGGCTCGACCCAGCCGAAGTGGTACTCCGCCGGGGTCCGCAGGTGCGGGTCGAGGCCGGCGACCGCCTTGCGCAGCGCCGGCTGGACGATCTCGCTCGCGCGCGCGAGCACTGCTGGCCGGTTCATGCCGCGGCTCCTGTGGTTGTCGGCTGGTCGGCTCGCAGGCGGGTGGCCGCCTCGGCCGCGGCCCGGTTGCCGCTGCGCACGGCCCCTTCCATGGTCGCCGGCCACCCGGTGTCGGTCCACGCGCCGGCGAGGTACACGCCCCGAAGCCGGGTCCGGGGGCCGGGCCGCAGCGCTGCAGTGCCCGGTGCGCCCCGGAAGGTCGCGGCCACCTCCCGGGTGACCATCGACGACACCAGCCTGGCGGCGCCGGCCGGGGGCAGGAGCCGGACCAGCTCGTGGGCGAAGTGGTGCACCAGCTCCTGGCGGGACCAGGGCAGGTAGTCGTCGGCGGCGGACAGGGAGATCGCCAGGCACTGGTGGCCCGCCGGCGCGCCCGCGGCCGCGGTCCGGTCGAACACGAACTGGACGGGACTGCCGATGCCCGCCACGAACGGCTCGTGCAGGACTGGCCGGTCGTAGAGCAGGTGGACGTTGACGATGGGGGAGCGGCCCAGCGCCGCCACCTCGGCCTGCCGGTCGAAGCTGCCGGAGGGCAGGAGCGCGCCGGCGGCGTCGTGGGGCACCGCGACGATCACCGCATCGGCGTGACGCCGCTCGCCCGCGAGGCGCACCCAGGGTCCGTCACCGTCGGCTTCCACCGCGGTGACCGGGGCCCCGGTGTGGACGCTGGCCCCGAGCCGGGCCAGGGTCCGGGCTGCGGCGTCGCCGTGCAGCTCCTGGAGCGGGACCCGGGCCCAGCCGATGTCGCCGGCGTCGGCGGCATCGAGCAGCCCGGTCCGGAACACCTTGGCGGCGAGGGTGAGCGACGCCTGGCCGGCCCGGAGATTGACCGTCGGCAGGCACACCAGATCCCAGAGGGCCTCGGCGGACTCCGGGTCGCCGCCGTGGTCGGCCAGCCACGTGCCGAAGGTGACCCCGTCGAGGGCCGGGTCGTCGAGTCGCAGCCGCTGCAACGCCAGGGCGGTGCGAACCGCCCGCAACCGCCGGCCCGGGCTCAGGTGCCCGTAGCGCGCCAGCGCCGGCACCAGGTGCAGCGGCGCCGGCAGCGCCACCCGACGTAGCCGGTGCTCCGCCCCGCCTGGTCGGAGTACCGGCACATCCATCCGCGCCTGCAGCGCGACCTCGTCCCCCGAGCCGACGCGCTCGAGGAACGCCCGGTACTCGGTGCAGCAACGCATGAACACGTGCTGGCCGTTGTCGTAGCTGAGGCCGTCGTGGCGGAACGACCAGGTGGCGCCACCCAGGCGCGGCGCCCGCTCGTAGAGCTCCACCTCCGCGCCGGCGTCGGCGGCGCGCACTGCCGCGGCCAGACCGGCGAGGCCACCACCGACGACGATGACGCGCGGTCGGCTCACGGCCGCAGCCCCGCCAGGCTCCGGGCCGCGACCACGAGCTTCTCGGGCGTGGAGAGCGACACCCGGCCCCGCAGCACCGATCCCGGGTCGGCGGCGATCTTCGCCAGCAGCCGCCGGTAGATGCCGGCCATGGCGGCCACGCAGGCCCGGCTGCGCCGGTCGAGCAGTCCGAGCAGGTCGAGGCCCACGTCGTAGTACCCGTCCGCCCGGGCGACGTAGTGGGAGACGAGCTCGCGCATTGCGTCGGGAGGACCGGTGAGGTCGTGCTCGCAGCCGAAGCGCTCGATGTCCTCCTTCGGGAGGTAGACCCGACCCATCTCCTCCCGGTCCTCGACGATGTCCCGCAGGATGTTGGTGAGCTGCAGGGCCACGCCGAGGTCGTCGGCCAGGCGGGGGGCCTGCTCGTCGGAGGAGCCGAACACGCCCAGCGAGAGCCGGCCGACCGAGCCGGCCACCAGCCGGCAGTACTCGATGGTGTCGGCCACCGTCGCGTAGCCGACGCCGGTGGAGTCCCGTCGGCACCCCTCGGCGATCTCGGCGAAGGCCTCGACGGGTACCCCGAAGGTCTCGGTGGCATGGTGGACGCCGACGAGCACGGCGTCGTCGGGGTCGGGGAGCTCGCCCAGGGCCAGGGCGGCCACGTCGGCATCGATGCGGGCCAGCTGGTCGAGCTTGTCGGCCACCGCCAGGTCGCTGTCGGCGATGTCGTCGATCCGCCGGGCGTAGGCGTAGAGGGCCGACATGGCGTCGCGCTTGCGGCTCGGGAGGAGCTGGATCCCGTACGCGAAGTTCTTGGCCTCGGCGCGGGTGATCTCGCGGCACCGGCGGTGGGCGTCGGCGACGTTCATCGCCGGCTCCGGGAGGCGAGCAGGGCGATCGCGTGGCGGGCCAGATCGCGGCGGTGGGGCCGGCACGGGCGTCCGAGCACGTCGTGTCCGGCGGCCTCGATGCTGTCGATGGCGGCCAGGCCACCGGCGGCGAAGCCGGCGACCGCCAGCCTCGCGGGCCCCGGCAGCCGGGGCAGCAGCGGCCACGCGGCGCCGAGCAGGGCCCGGGCCCGGCCGCACTCCTGCGCGACCACCCGGCGCAGCGCCGGCCCGGCCGTGGGCTCACGCAGCTGGTCCTCGGTGCAGCCGTGGCGAGCCAGGTCGTCCAGGGGGAGGTAGATGCGGCCGGCCGCCAGGTCCTCGCCCACGTCCTGGAGGTGCTCGACGACCTGCAGGCCGCTGCACACCTGGTCCGACAGGGGGACGGCGCCGGGGTTGTCCACGCCGGACACCGCCAGCACGAGCCGGCCGACCGGGTCGGCGGACAGCCGGCAGTAGTCGAGCAGGTCGTCGAAGGTCTGGTAGCGCGACTGGCGCTGGTCGCGCCGGTTGGCCTCGATCAGATCCCGGAACGGTCGCAGGTCCAGGGAATGGGCCTCGACGGTGGGCGCCAGCCGCCGCACCACCGGATGGAGCGCGTCGCCGGACGCAACCGCGTCGAGGTCACGCTCCAGCCAGTCCAAGGCTGCGAGCCGGTCGCCGGGGTAGGTGTCGCCGATCTCGTCGGTCAGCCGGGCGAAGCCGTAGATCGCCTGCAGGTCCCGACGCAGCCCACGTGGGAGGACGCGGAGCGCCACCGGAAAGTTCTCGTGGCCGGCTCTGCGGTCGATGGCGCCGGCACCGGGCAGGCCCCGCGGCATCGACGCTCGCGCCAGCGCCTCCTGCGTCCCGGGCATGGGCCTCCCATCAACAAACGACGAGACGGGTTGGTCACTTCGTTGTATGCGCGCGGCCTGCCAATTGTCAAAAGGTTCTCACAGCGTTCTCACAACTCCCGGCCGACCAGCTCGGAGAAGATCTCCACCACTGCGAGCACGATCACGAACCCGCCCGCCTGGGCCGGGTCCTCGGTGTTCCCGGTGGCATCGCCGAGCCGCTCGGCGAGCCCCGCGAACAGCTTGGCTGCGGCCTGGACGGTGGCCCCGGAGTCCTGGACCGAGCGCTTGGCCAGCTCGAGCAGCACCGGCAGGCCGTGGCGCAGGTGCCTGGCGAAGATCGCGGCGTGGTCGTCGCCCGCTCCGGCCTCCAGGTCACGGCTGAAGGCGACGATGGCCCGTTCGACCACCTCGGTGGCCGCGGTCAGGAACAGCTCGTCCTTGCCGGCGAAGTGGCGGTAGAAGGTGCCCTTGGCCACCCCGGCCAGGGAGCACAGCTCGTCGACGCTGACCGCCCGGTAGCCCTCCTCGGCGAAGGCATCGATGGCGGCGTCGATCAGCCGGTTCCGGGTCCCAGCGGGGTGCCCGGCGAGCACGTAGGCGTCGACCGCACCGTCGAGCGCATCGGCGTCGGCGCACCAGAGCTCGGGCAGGGCGGCCCGGATCTCGTCGAGGGCCCGACCGTCGCGCCGCAGCGAGCGCACCAGCTCGAGCGCGGTGAGGTGGCGGTCGTCGTAGGCGAACCGGTTGGCGGAGATGCGCTCGGGCTCGGGGATGAGGCCGGCCCGGCGGTAGTGGTGGATGGTGCTCGACGGCACGTCCGTGCGAGCGACCACCTCGGCGATCGTGTAGCGACCGCCGCGTGGCTCCCCCCAGTCCATCGGGGGCGCTGCGCTCGGCGTGGCCGTTCCCACGAATCCACGATGCTCCACCGAGCCCGGCGTGTCGAGATGGACCGGCGGCCCCGGTCAGAACCGGTCGTGGAGGGCCTTGCGGTCGGCGCCGAAGCGGCGCCCGATGCCCCGCCTGTAGAGGGGCGGGGCCAGGACCCGGAGCGCGTGCGCGGTCCGGAGCCAGCGGGGCAGGTACTGCTCACGCTTCCCTCGCAGGACCGCGGCCACGACCGCCTCGGCGACGTCGGCGGGCGGGATCGGCCGGGGGCGGCCGGCCGGAGGGTCGTCGCCCGCGAATGTGGTCGCCACCCGGCCGGGAAGGATCAGCGACACCTCCACCCCCGAGCCGTCGAGCTCCACGGCCAGGGCCTCGGTGTAGCCCACCACGGCGAACTTGCTGGCGGAGTAGGCGGCCTCGAACGGGGCGCCGATGCGGCCGGCGATGGAGGCCACGTTCACGATGCGCCCCTCGCCGCGGCGCAGCATCCCCCCGAGCACGTGGGCGGTGGCGTGCACGGTGCCCAGGTAGTTCACCTCGACCATCCGGCGGAAGTCCTCGACGTCGGTGTCGACGACCGCAGCCCGGTGACCCTGGCCGGCGTTGTTCACCAGGATGTCGACCGGCCCGAGGGCGCTCTCGATGGCGGCGAACGCGGTCCGCACCTGGGAGGTCGACGCCACGTCGGCCACTGCAATGTGGGTGGTGGCCTCGCGCAGGCTCCCGGCAGCCGCCTCCAGGGCGGTGTGGTCCCGGGCCACCAGGCCCACGCTGGCCCCGAGCTCGGACATGCGCCTGGCCACCTCGAAGCCGATCCCGCGGGACGCCCCGGTGACCACCACCACCTTGCCGGCCAGGCCGGCTCCGTCTCGTGCCACGGCCCCGCACGCTATCGCGACGCTGGTCGTCGACAGCTGCGACATCGGGAGTCGGACCCGTTTGCCGCAGTGGCGTCGACGTCGGTGCTCACCCGCGTGAATCGGGAGGCGAGGTGACGCCGGGGCGGGTCGATCGCGATGCGGCACTGGACCGAGGAGCGGGCCTCGGAGTGGCTCACCCGACCCAGAGGCCCTCGAGCATCAGCCTGCTCCTCGTGGTCGTGGGGGCGACTCTCGGGAGATGGCAGACCGTGGTGGACCTGGTGGGCTCCCGGGGGCTGCTGGCGGTCGCCGTCTTCGCGCTCGTGGCCATCGCCGCGGGCTACAGCGTGGCGATGGCGAGCGACGCCGATGCCGTCATGAGCCGGGCTCCGGGAAGATCCGGGCCCAGTCGCGGGCCATGCTCACGACCGTCCAGCCCGCCCGCGACGCGGTCTCGGTGATGGGCTCGACCGAGTCGAGCGTGGCGGCAACGCTCTGGTAGGCGTATTCCCGCTCGTCGTCGTCGTGGTCGACGATCATCGCCATGCTCGGGCCCGGTGCGACCATGGTGTACTCGAGCATGGCCGCGTCACCGTGCGAGTTGCCCGCGGCGAAGATCGGGCGCCGGCCCAGCGCCATCTGGATGTTGACCACCTTCGCCTCCCCCTCGTTGGCCTCGCCGTGGATCCGGCTGGTGCGCACCAGGTGAGGGAGCCCGCCAACCCTGACCACCCCGTAGCTGACCAGGCTGCCGACCACCCCTTCACGCTCGACCCCGTACAGGTCCATGCTCACCGCCCGAACGAACTCGGTGCCACCGCCGGTCACCAGGTAGACGGAGAAGGCGTGATGTCGCAGCGCGGCGACCAGCTCGAGCATGGGCTGGTAGACGGTCTGTCGGTAGGGCTGTCCGAGCTCGGGGTGGCTGGCCGTGGCGAAGAACTCGTGCACCCTGGCGTCGAACTCTTCGGGCTCGAGCCCGGCGAAGAGCTCCACCAGCGCCAGCGCGATCCGTTCGAGACCGAGGTCGGCCATTGCCGCCCGGTCGCCCGACAGCACGGCCCGATACTCGTCGACGGCAGCCAGCTCCGGCCGCCGGGTGACGGCCCGGTTCAGCTCGCGCAGGAAGAAGTCGAGCTGCACGTAGTTGGGCTTCTCGCACCACAGGGTGCCGTCGTTGTCCAGCACGGCCACCCGCCGCTCGGGCGGGAGCTCGTCGGCATCGGCCAGGAACCCCTCCACGGCATCCCGGGTCGGCCCCGGTCGCCAGGAGGGAAGCAGGTCCACGGCGCTCACGGCGCCGCGGACCGTCGGGCCGGGCTGCGCCGGACATCGGGCTGCCGGGTCGTCGTTGCGCTCTGCGTGGTGACCATCAGCCCAGGGTCTCCCAGCCGGGTCGGGCGTGCCTCACCCCGACCGAGCGACCACCCGGGTGAAGTCGACGTACCTCAGCCCAGGTCGAGCTGGGCGGCACAGGCCGGCCACGCGCCCCAGCCCTCATCGGCCTGGATCGACTCGGCGATCATGATCTGCTCCTCGCGAGAGGCCTCGTCGGGCGATCCGGTTCCGCCGAACTCGAGCCACGTCGCCTGGCTGATCTGCAGCCCGCCGTAGTAACCGTTGCCGGTGGCTGCCGCCCAGTCTCCGGCGGACTCGCACTCGGCGACCCGGTCCCAGGTGGCGACCCGCTGGCGCGGCAAGCGCTCGACGAACAGCTCGGCCCGGGTCCGAGCGCTCGGCTGGGTGTCGCCGCCGCCGACGACGAGGGCCCAGATCCCCACAACCAGGGCTGCGACGATGCCGCCGGCGATGATCCGGCGGGTGCGGAGGCTCTGGCGCCACCACCAGTCGGGGAGCGGGGCCCGGGGGACGGTCGGTCCGCTGCCTGTCGGGGTCGCAGGGGCGGAGAGGCTCGACCCGAGCTGACGTCGACGGGTGAGCGGCACGGTCAGGTCACCCGCCGTATGGCGCGGATCCCGGTGAGCAGGATCGCAGCGCCGACGATCGAGCCGATGATGCCGCTCGGACGCAGACGCAGGCCATCCCCGCTCAGCAGGCTCATCAGCAGCCCGCCCACCAGCGAGCCGGCGAGCCCGACCACCAGGGCCTGGGCGAAGTCGGGCCGCCCGCGTCCGCCCGTGAGATAGTGCGCCGCCGCACCGGCGAGCATGCCGAACACCAGGATCCAGAGGATGATCACCGTTGGATCACACCTCGCCAGTCGTCGCCCGACATCACCCAGCCCCGACCTTCACCCGGGTGAACACTCGGCACCGCACCGAAGGACCGTCACCGTGGTCGTGCCCCTGGTGGGATTCGAACCCACGGTCTTCGGATTAAAAGTCCGCTGCCTTGACCAGGCTTGGCTACAGGGGCGGACCGATTCTACGAGCGGGGCTGGTCCAGGGTGCGGGCCGTCTCCGAGAGGGGCACGTCGGTCTTGTCTCGGGGGTAGCTCCCCAGGATGCGGTCGCCGAGGTTGGACGTGATCCCCAGCCAGTAGCGCTCGTTGCGGAAGTGGTGGAGCCGGTGGTTGCGGGCCAGCCGCGCGTAGTAGCGGGTACGGGGCCGGTACCGGGTGTGCACGAGCAGGTGGGTCCACTCGTAGTGGGCCAGCCCCAGCCAAGCCAGCGCGAGCGCGGTCAGGTAGGGGAGGGCCAGGGGCTGGCCGGTCAGCCACAGCAACGGCACCGACCACGCGGCGGTGAACCCGGCGATCAGCACCACGAACACCACGGCGTCGATGCCACCGAGCAGCAGCCACCGGAGCTCGGGCGGGTCGAGGTGGTGCTTGCGGTGGTTGATCCCGGTGCCGAGGTGGCGGGTGGTCCAGGCGTCGGCTGGCGCGTGCAGCAGGAACAGATGGATCACCCACTCGACCAGGCCGGTGAGCAGGATCGTGGCCCCCAGGACCAGGGCGTCACCCACTGACCAGTTACCCAGCGCCAGCCGGACGAGGACCCCGACCGCGGCTGCGGTGGTGACGACGCGGGGCGAGCTGTAGCCGAAGAACGCGCGCAGGGCGGCGCGCTTGGTGCCGAGGTCGCCGGCCCGAGCCGGCCTCTCTCGCTCGACCGCGGTCATGCCCCTCAACGTACCGGCACCGGCGCAATCCGGCCGAGCGCGGGTCGTTCGGACCAGATCTTCGCGAGCAGATGACGCTGCCACATGCGGCGAGTAGCGTTCGGACCCCGGCGGCTGCGATGGGCGTAGGCCGCTGTTACGACTCCTCAGGAGGATCTCGTGCATCTTTCGAGAACGGTCAAGCGGATCCTGTTGTTGGCCACCGTCAGCAGCCTGCTGGCGATCGGGCTCACCCCCGTCGCCGCGCAGGCGGGCCCGGCGGCATGCGACACCCGCGTCAACAACACGGTCCAGAAGCTGCTCGAGTGCGTCACCCTCGAGGGCGTCCGCGAGCACCAAGCTGCGTTCCAGGCCGCCGCCGACGCCGGTGGCGGTACCCGGGCCTCGGGAACGCCTGGCTACGACGCGTCGGCCGCGTACGTGGCCGAGCGCATGAATGCCGCCGGCTACAACGTCATCATCGACGAGTTCGACTTCGACTTCTTCCAGCTGCTGGGCACGCCGACCTTCGAGCAGGCGGCACCCGTTCCGACCTCCTACGTCGACGGCACCGACTTCGACGTCATGACGTACTCGGGTTCGGGTACGACCGGCACCGTGCCCTTCGAGGGCGTCGACCTGAGCCTCGGAGACCCGTCGCTGTCGACCAGCGGCTGCGAGGCCTCGGACTTCGGCGGCTTCACTTCCGGGAACATCGCCGTCGTCCAGCGGGGTGCGTGCACCTTCGCCCTCAAGGCCCAGAACGCCGAGGCCGCGGGGGCCGTCGGCGTGGTGGTCTTCAACCAGGGCACCCCCGGCCGGACCGGCCTGTTCTTCGGCACCCTGGGCGGCCCTGGGGCCGACATCCCGGTCGTC
>JBFKRY010000004.1:0-44601 GCA_041636995.1 Acidimicrobiales bacterium
TGCTCCCAGCGCACGAACCCCGAGCCCCGCCAGCCGCGCTGGCGCAGTCGGTCGAGGCCCCGGTGATAGCCCACCCGGTAGGCGGCGTAGGCCTCGATGTCGTCGCGGGCGAGGTCCCCGAGGCGGGCCCAGCCGTCGAGGAACCGGGGGTGGTCGGCGACCACCCGGGCGACGGCGGCCCGGGCCTGCTCGCGATCCTCGATCGCCAGGGCTTCGGCGAGGCCGGTGAGGGCCTCGGGCGGCTCGGGGTCGAGCACGGTCTCGGGCGGTCCGGCGGGCGTGAACGAGATCGAGGAGTCCGACATGTGCCGCAGGCTATTCAGCCCCGGCGAGGCGGACCACCGTCCGGACCCAGCCGGCGAAGGCGTCGGGGTGGGACTGGTGCACGCCGTGGGCCGCGCCCTCGATCACGGTGAGCTCGGTGCCGTGGATCCGGTGGCACAGCTCGGCGGCCGCCCGCTGGTAGTGGTCGGCGCTGGCGCTCCCGCAGGCCACCGCGACCGGCGACAGCACGTCGCCGGGGTCGAACGGGATCCCCTCCCCCGCCGACGCGAAGTCGCTCATCAGCGCCACTCCCTCGGCCCGGCGCTGGTCCCGGAAGGTCGGCGACAGGCCTTGCCAGATCTCCTCGCCGACCAGCCGGCGGAAGAACACCTCGGCGGCCCGTGCGGGCTCGTCGAACGCCGGGGGCACCGGCCACTCGTCGAGCCACGGCATCGGCGGCTCGTAGATGCCGACGGCCCGCACCACCTCGGGGGCCTCGGTCGCCGCGACCAGCGCGATCAGTCCGCCGAAGCTGTGGCCGACGAGCACGCTCGGCAGCCCACCCATCACTGCGAACAGGTCCGACACCTGCCGGGGCAGGTCGACCGGCGCAGCCAGCGGCGGCGAGGAGCCATAGCCCCGCCGGTCGTAGCTGACCACGTACAGGTCGGCCAGGCGCCGGCGGACCCCCTCGAAGCTCGCGGCCCGATCCATCGCCCCGTGGATCAGCACCACCTGGAGCTCGCCGCCGATCGGGCCCGGCGGTCGCCGCACCCGCAGGTCGCTCACGTCACCCGCAACACCCGGAGCACGTCCGTGGCCCGGGCGTCGCCGGTGATCCCGGCGAGCACCCCGATCAGATCCCCCGGGCGCACCAGCCCCGCCTCCTTGGCGTGGCGCACCGCCTTGTCCACCCGGAACTCGTAGGACCACTCCGGCTCGATCAGCAGCGGGGTGACCCCCCAGCTGAGGGTGAGCTGCTGGGCGGTCCTGGGGTCGGCCGTCATCCCCAGGATCGGGGTGTTGGGCCGGAACCGGGCCATCGACCGCACCGTGAAGCCCGATCCCGAGATGCACAGCAGCGCCGCCAGGCGCAGCTCGTTGGCCGTCCGCCACGTGGCCATTGTCATGGCGTCGGTGATCATCTGGGCGGGGTCCTCGCTGGCGGTGATGCGCAGCGCCGCGACCCGCTCGGCCCAGCCCTCGTAGTCGAACTCCTCGTCGGCGCGCTGGGCGATGCGGGCCATGGTGGCCACCGCCTCCACCGGGTGCAGGCCCACTGCGGTCTCGGCCGACAGCATCACCGCCGAGGTGCCGTCGAAGACCGCGTTGGCGACGTCGGAGGCCTCGGCGCGGGTGGGGGTGGGCGACTTGACCATCGAGTCCAGCATCTGGGTGGCCGTGATCACCGGGAGGCCCCCGGCGATGCACTCGGCGATGATCTGCTTCTGCAGGTGCGGCAGCTCGGCGATGTCGCACTCGGTCCCCAGGTCGCCCCGGGCGACCATGATGGCGGCCGAGGCCTCGATGATCCCTTCCAGGTTCTCGATGGCGGCCCGGGTCTCGATCTTGGCCACGACCAGGGGTCCTCGTGGGTGGGGTTCGGTGCCGACCCGGCGCACGTCGTGGGCCGAGCGCACGTAGGACACCGCGACCATGTCCACGCCGGCCTCGACGAAGGCGTCGAGCTTGTTCAGGTCGTCGGGGGTGGGGGTGGGCAGGCTGAGCCGGTCCGAGGGGATCCGCAGCCCGGGGCGACCCTTGAGGACCCCGCCGGTGGTGACCACGGCGATGGCGCCGTCGCTCGAGATCTTCTCGACCTCGATCTGGACCTGCCCGTCCCCGAACGGCAGCCGGTCGCTGGGGCGGATGTCGTGGAGCAGGTTGTCGTAGTCGACCTCGACCACCTCGGCCGTGGAGGCCTCGTGGCCCGGCACGACGCGGATGCGGCTGCCGGTCTCGAGGAGCGCGCCCTCCTCGGGGAAGCTGGCCGCCCGGATCTTGGGCCCGGGCAGATCGACCAGCACCCCGACCCGCCGGCCGGAGTCCGCGACGACGGACCGGATGCGGTGGTAGCGGGTCAGGCAGTCGTCGAGGGGGTCGTGGGCCAACGCGATGCGGGCCACGTCCATGCCTGCGTCGACCAGCTTGCGAAGGGTGTCCTCCGACTCCGATGCCGGGCCGATGGTGGCGATGATCTTCGTCCGTCGCTGCATCGTCCTCAACAGTACCGGCCGGGCTGGCGCCGGTCGTTCAACGCGGCGCGGCTCGCGATGTCAGTTGAGCCGGGCCCGGAGGCGGGCTGCCTCGCCGAACCAGCGGGTGGCCTCGCCCGGCCCGAGGTGCTCGCTCGCGCCCTCCAGCAGGTTGGCGGCCTCGTCGTAGGCGCCTGCGTGGCCCAGCGCCTGGCCCAACTGGACCAGCTCCTGGGGCGAGACCTGCGGGCAGCGGGCTCGCAGGCGCGCCGCCCAGCGGAGCCCGCTGCGGTCGTCGCTGCGCCGGTAGGCGTTCACCAGGTTGGCGGCCATCCGGGCCAGGATCGCGGTGCCCGGGACCGGGTCGAGGTAGCCGGGCCGGAACGGGGCCTTGGCTCCGGCCACCGAGTGGAACAGGCCGCGGCAGCCGGCGTCGTCGAGGAGCCTTCCCCCGGAGAACGGATCCACGAAGACGTCTTGGAGAACCCGGTCGCGAACCAGGAAGTGTCCCGGCATGGCCACCCCGTCGAGGGGCACGCCGATGCGCCGGCCGACCTCGATCGTCAGCACCGACAGGGTGATGGGCAGCCCCAGCCGCCGGTCGAGCACCCGGTGCAGCAGCGAGTTGGCCGGGTCGTAGTAGCTGCGGCGGTCGCCCGTGAACCGGAGGTCGTCGAACAGGGCCCGCCGGACGCCGTCGAGGGTGGGCTCGGGGCACCGTTCGGCCAGCTCGTCCACCCGGGCCGCCTGGTGGAGCAGGTCGAGGTCGGGGTCGTCGTGGGCGGCGATGAGGAGCGAGCCGGTGATCAGGTCGACGTCGGTCGTCGGCCCGTTGACCAGCTCGACGAACCGCACCGTCGCATCCATCGGCGCCAGGGTACTGGTGCGGTGGCGCGGTAAGTTCGGCTCGTGCGCCGCTGGCCGTTCCTCGACCACCCCGGCCCGATCCCCTTCGCGCATCGGGGCGGCGCCCTCGACGCGCCCGAGAACTCGATGGAGGCATTCGAGGCCGCGATCGAGCTCGGCTACCGCTATCTCGAGACCGACGTCCACGTGACCGCCGACGGCGAGCTGGTGGCCTTCCACGACGAGGCGCTCGATCGGGTGACCGACCGGACCGGTCGGATCGCCCAGCTGCCCTGGCGGGAGGTCGAGCGTGCCCGCATCCACGGCACGGGCACGATCCCGCGCCTGGAGGATCTGCTCGGCGCCTGGGATCACGTCCGGGTGAACGTCGATCCCAAGCACGACCGCGCCGTGGGGCCCCTGGTGCGCGCGGTGCAGCGAACCGGTGCGGTCGACCGGGTGGCTGTGGGCGCGTTCTCGGACCGGCGCATCGCCCGGGTCCGCGACCAGCTCGGCCCTCGGCTCTGCACCGGCATGGGGCCTCGAGCGGTGGCGAAGCTGCGAGCCGCCAGCGCCGGTGTGCCCGTCGGACCCATCGCCGGGGTATGCGCCCAGGTGCCGCCCCGGTTCGGGCGGGTCAGCGTGGTGACCGAGCGCTTCGTGGCCGAGGCCCACCGCCGGGGGGTGGTGGTCCATGCGTGGACCATCGACGACCCCGCGGAGATGCACCGACTGCTCGACCTGGGCGTCGACGGGATCATGACCGACCGGCCCCGGGCGCTGCGCCGGGTGCTGCGCGAGCGGGGCGCCTGGGCCCCCTGAGACGACCCCGATGTCCGTATCGGGCCGTGTTCCCTGTGGACGACCTGTGGGTGAGTGCGGTTCGCCCTGGGGATTTCGCAGGAATCCGGGGGATAAGTCTGGGGATTCGGGAATACCCCTTGACCCCGAGTTTCGGCGAATGGCAATGTCTCCGTCACGCCAGCGATAACGGCGCACGCAGAAGTCGGCGAAACCCAGCGGGAAGCGGTGGCAGCATCGAAGCCCGGGAAGGCACGAGCCGGCCGAAGCGAGCGTACGGGCGCTGGAATAGGAAAGAGGTAGGCGGGTCAGGCGCTTCGGCACAGGACCCGGCGGTACGCCAAGGCCTTCGGGCCAGCAGCGCATCGTAGCGACGGTGAAGGAGGATCTTCGGATCAGCTGGAGCCGGCGCCCCGCACCGTGAAGGCCCTTCGGGGTCGGCACGGACGGGGACCGAGCAGGCCGGGGCAGACCCTTCGGGGTAGGCGACGGTCTGAGACGGCCCGACTCGCAAAGGTCTTCGGACCGGAGGGAGAGCGGGACAGCAGACCAGCGGTGTGCTCCGAGAGGAGCATTACGGCGAGCTGCTGACCTTGACCGCACAGACCCCGGAGAGACCAAAGGGCTTCGGCCCAGAGGTCCATCCGGGGTCTTCGTGCTTTTCGGGGTGCTTTTCGGGTCCCGCCAGGTGCCGGTTCGGGCGCCGACGGCGCCCCGTCCCCCATCGCCGCGGGGCCACTACGCTCCCGGCGTGGCGTCAGCACCCCCCGCCCTCGATCCCGCGTCCGCCGATCACCAGCGGCTGCTGGACGTCCCCGCGGATCTCGACGTGGCCCGAACCGTGGCGCCGGTGCGGCTGTCGAGCAGCGATCCGACCAGCGCCCGCCACGGCGACACCTACTGGAAGGCCCTGCGGACCGCGGCGGGCCCGGCCACCGTCGCGGTGCGGCGCATCGCCGCCGGCGAGGCCGGCGGCTGGGCGTGGGGCCCGGGGGCGGAACTGGCCCTGGCCCGGCTCGAGGACTGGCTGGGCTTCGACGACAACCTTGAGAGCTTCGACCCCAGCCCGCACCCGGTCGTCGCCGGGCTGGCTCGCCGGCGAGCCGGGGTGCGCATGGGTCGCTTCGGCGACCTGGTCGAGCGACTGGTGCCCACGGTGTTCGGGCAGCTGGTGTTGGGCAAGGAGGCCAAGCGCTCGTACCGGCGGCTGGTGGTCCGCTTCGGCGAGCCCGCGCCCGGCCCGCTGGACCTGCGGCTGGCCCCGGCCCCCGCCACCCTCGCCGAGCTGGGCAGCCACCAGTTCCACCGTCTCGGGGTGGAACGCAGGCGGGCCGAGATCGTCGGCCGGATCGCCCGGGCGGCCGACCGCCTCGACCCGCTGGTCGACCTCCCCCGCGACGAGGCGTACCGCCGCCTCCGCACCATCAGGGGCATCGGGCCATGGACCGCGACGTCGGTGGGGCGGGTGGCGTTCGGCGATCCCGATGCGGTGATCGTGGGCGACCACAACCTGCCCCACACGGTGGCCTGGGCGCTGGCGGGGAAGCGGCGCTCGACCGATGAGGAGATGCTCGAGCTGCTGGCCCCCTTCGCCGGGCACCGGGGCCGGGTGCAGGGGCTCTTGAAGGCCGGTGGCAAGCCGCCCCGTCATGGGCCCCGGACCCCGTTCCGCGAGCTCGAGCGTCACTGACGGGCTCGGGCACCGAGCCGCCCCGCAAACCCCACACAGCTTTTCCCGCGCTTATCCACAGCCTTGTCCTCTAGCGCCCCACAAGCACCTGTCCGTAAGGTCGTCCACAGGCCCGAGCGCCGACCGGGGGGCAAAGAAAGGAGAGAGGTGAGCGTCTACGAGATCATCCTGACCGACGACTCAGAGCCCCACGTGGTCAGCGCCGACGCCTACCAGCAGGAGGGGCCGATGACCACGTTCTTCGCGTGTGACCGAGCGGACGGCCGCCTCGACAGCTGGGCCACCAGGCTGGCGAGCTTCCGCTCGGCGGACATCCGTGTCATCCGCCGCCTGGAGCCACCAGCCGCCGGCAGGCGCCCGGTGCTCGATCTGGTGACTGGCACCGACGCCTGAGGGGGCCGCCGGCTGCCCCGCCCGCGATGCCGGCGGCCCCCAGGCTCCATCGACGTGCCCCGCGATCGACCGGTTGGAGGCCACGGGTCGGCTTCGTGCGGGAGGCCTCCTTCGGCTGGATGTCAGTAAGGTCAGCCCATGCCCCGTCCCATCGTGCTCCTGCACGGGCTGGCCACGTCGAGCGCCCGCACCTGGGGCGAGACCGGCTGGCTCGACCTGCTCGCCGATGCCGGGCGCACCGCCATCCCGATCGACCTGCCGGGCCACGGCGGCGCGCCCAAGCCCCACGACTCCGCGGCCTTCCACGACCTCGAGGCTCAGGTCCTCGCCCAGTTCCCCGCCGAGCCCGTCGACGCCATCGGCTTCAGCCTGGGAGCCCGCATCCTGCTCACCATCGCGGCATCGGGCCACGCCGACCGCTTCAACCGGCTGGTGGTCGCCGGTGTCGGGCAGAACCTGTTCGAGCCCGACCTCGAACGCGACGCCAGGATCGCCGCCGCCGTCGGCGGGGTGGCCGATCCCGAGGACCCCGAGGCCAGGCACTTCCACGCCCTCGCCGACGCCCCCGACGTTGACCGCGAGTCCCTGATGGCGATGCTGCGCACCCCGCGCCCGGCGCTCGATGCCGAGATGCTGGCCAGCGTGACCTGTCCGGTGCTCGTGGTCCTGGGCGACCAGGACTTCACCTGGCCGCCCGACGCGCTGGTGGCGGCGCTGCCCGACGCCACCCTCGTCACCCTGCGGGGGGTGGACCACTTCGCGACCCCCAAGACGTTCGACTTCATCGACGCCGGGCTCGAGTTCCTCGGGGCCGTGCCGGATTGAACGCCGATGCTCCTCGACATCCTGGAGACCCTCGCGGTGCTGGTCCTGCTCAGCATCCCGCTCGCGCTCAGCGCCTGGGCATTCCTCGACGCCGCGGCTCGCCCCGGTTGGGTCTGGGCCTTCGCCCAGCGCCGCCAGGTGGTGTGGATGTGCGCCATCGGCTTCGGGGTGCTGACGGTCCTGGGTGGCCTGGCCATCTCCGGTTGGTACCTCAGCCGGGTGCGCCCGTCGCTGATGGCGATCGAGTCCGGCGACCTCCGCTGAGCGCGGACCGAGGCCGGGCGCCGGTTCAGCGAAGCTGCTGGGTGGTCGGCTCGAGCGGTGCGGGCAGGGTCGAGTCGCCGCTCAGGTACTCGTCGACCGCCGCCGCGCAGGCCCGACCCTCGGCGATCGCCCACACGATCAGGCTCTGGCCGCGGCCCATGTCGCCGGCGACGAAGACCCCCTCTACCGAGGACATCCAGCTGGCGTCGCGGGCCACGTTGCCCCGCTGGTCGATCTCGACCCCCAGCTCGTCGAGCAGGCCGCCCCGCTCGGGGCCGACGAAACCCATCGCCAGCAGGACCAGGTCGGCGGGGTATTCGTGCTCGGTCCCGGCGACGGACTCGAAGCGCATGCCGTTGTCGTCGATGACCTGCTCGACCTCGACGGTCTGCAAGCCCGTGACCCGGCCGTCGACGCCGGTGAAGGCCACGGTGTTGATGGAGAACACCCGCTCGCCGCCCTCCTCGTGGGCAGCCGAGGTCCGGTTCATCAGCGGCCAGGTCGGCCAGGGCGTGGACGGTGCCCGCTCGTCGGGCGGGCGGGGCATGATCTCGAACTGGTGCACGGACGCCGCTCCGTGGCGGTGCACGGTGCCCAGGCAGTCCGCACCGGTGTCGCCCCCGCCGATGATGATGACGTGCTTGTCCCGCGCCGAGAAGGGGTGCTCCTCCAGGTCGCCCTCCTGGACCCGGTTGGCCGGGGGCAGGAACTCCATGGCCTGGTGGACGCCCTCGAGCTCCCGGCCCGGGATGGGCAGGTCGCGCCACTGGGTGGCCCCGCCCGCGAGGATCACCGCGTCGTGACCGCCGCGGAGCTCGTCGACGGTGAGGTCCACGCCGACGTTCACGTTCACCCGGAGCTCGGTGCCCTCGGCCCGCATCTGGTCGAGCCGGCGGTCCAGGACCCGCTTCTCCATCTTGAACTCGGGGATGCCGTAGCGGAGCAGGCCTCCGATGCGGTCGGCCCGCTCGTAGACCACCACGTCGTGGCCGGCCCGGGTGAGCTGTTGCGCCGCCGCCAGGCCGGCGGGTCCGGAACCCACCACCGCCACTCGCCGGCCCGAACGCGCCGACGGGATCACCGGCGTCACCCAGCCCTCGGCAAAGGCCCGCTCGATGATCTCCAGCTCGATCTGCTTGATGGTGACCGGGTCCTCGTTGATGCCGAGCACGCAGGCGGCCTCGCAGGGGGCGGGGCAGAGCCGTCCGGTGAACTCCGGGAAGTTGTTGGTGGCGTGCAGCCGGTCGATGGCGTCCCGCCAGTGGTCGCGGTAGACCAGGTCGTTCCAGTCCGGGATGAGGTTGCCCAGCGGGCAGCCGTTGTTGCAGAACGGGATGCCGCAGTCCATGCAGCGCGACGCTTGAAGCCGGAGGGCGCCGGGATCGAAGGGCTCGTACACCTCCTTCCAGTCGCGCAGCCGCACCGGGACCGGACGCCGGGCCGGCAGCGCCCGCTCGTGGTGGAGGAAGCCGCGCGGGTCGCCCACGGCGGTCAGCCCCGGGCCGCGGCCATGACCGCCTCGTCGACGTCGGCGCCTTCGCGCTCGGCGGCGGCGATGGCCCACAGCACCCGCTTGTAGTCGCGTGGCATCACCTTCTTGAACCGGGCCAGCTCGTCGGGCCACCGGGCCAGGATGCGGGCCGCGACTTCCGAACCGGTCTCGGCCCGGTGGCGGCCGACCCGGTCGTGCAGCCAGGCGATGTCGTCGTCGTCGAGCGGGTCGAGGTCGACCATCTCCCGGTTGAGGCGGACCTCGAAGTCGCCGTCGAGGTCGTAGACGTAGGCGATGCCACCGGACATGCCGGCGCCGAAGTTCCGCCCGGTGCTGCCCAGGATCACCGCCCGACCGCCGGTCATGTACTCGCAGCCGTGGTCACCGATCCCCTCCACCACCGCGACCGCGCCGGAGTTGCGCACGCAGAAGCGCTCCCCCACCCGCCCCCGCAGGAACAGCTCGCCGCTGGTGGCCCCGTACAGGATGACGTTGCCCGCGATGATGTTCTCCTCGGCCACGAAGGGCACGTCGTCGGGAGGCCGGACCGTGATCCGCCCCCCGCTCAGGCCTTTGCCCACGTAGTCGTTGGCGTCACCGGTGAGGCGCAGGGTGATGCCCCTGGGCACGAAGGCGCCGAAGCTGTTGCCGGCCGAGCCGGTGAAGCTGATGTCGATGGTGTCCTGGGGCAGACCCTCGGCTCCCCACCGCTTGGTGAGGTGGTACCCCAGCATGGTGCCGACGGTGCGGTTGACGTTGCGAATGGGCAGGTCGAGCGTGACCCGATCCCCGTGGTTCAGCGCCCCTGCGGCCAGCTGGATCAGCGTCTGGTCGAGGGCCTGGTCGAGCCCGTGGTCCTGCTCGCGGCTCTGGCAGCGCGAGGCCCCCTCCGGCAACGGCGGCGAGTACAGGATGGGCGACAGGTCGAGCCCGGCGGCCTTCCAGTGGTCCACCCCTTCGGACACGTCGAGGGCGTCCACCTGGCCGACCGCCTCGCGGATGCTGCGGAAGCCCAGCTCGGCCAGCAGCTCGCGGACCTCCTCGGCGATGAACTCCATGAAGTTCACGACGTGCTCGGCGCGGCCGGAGAAGTGGGCCCGCAGGGCCGGGTCCTGGGTGGCGACCCCGACCGGGCAGGTGTCGAGGTGGCAGACCCGCATCATCACGCAACCCATGACCACCAGCGGCGCGGTGGCGAAGCCGAACTCCTCCGCACCGAGCAGGGCGGCGATCACCACGTCGCGGCCGGTCTTGAGCTGACCGTCGACCTGCACCACGATCCGGTCGCGCAGGCCGTTGAGGAGCAGCGTCTGCTGGGTCTCGGCCAGGCCGAGCTCCCAGGGGGTGCCGGCGTGCTTGATAGAGGTGAGCGGGGACGCGCCGGTGCCGCCGTCGTGGCCCGAGATCAGGACCACGTCGGCGTGGGCCTTGGAGACCCCGGCGGCGACGGTGCCGACGCCGAGCTCGGAGACCAGCTTGACGTGGATCCGGGCCTCGGGGTTGGCGTTCTTGAGGTCGTGGATCAGCTGGGCCAGGTCCTCGATGGAGTAGATGTCGTGGTGCGGAGGGGGCGAGATCAGCCCCACCCCCGGCGTGGAGTGACGGACCTCGGCGATCCAGGGCCACACCTTGTGAGCCGGCAGCTGCCCGCCCTCGCCGGGCTTGGCGCCCTGGGCCATCTTGATCTGGATGTCGTCGCTGTTGACCAGGTACTCGCTGGTGACGCCGAAACGCCCCGATGCCGCCTGCTTGATGGCCGAGCGGCGCAGGTCGCCGTTGGGGTCGGGGACGTACCGGCGCGGATCCTCGCCCCCCTCACCGGTGTTGGACTTGGCCCCCAGGCGGTTCATCGCGATGGCCAGGGTCTCGTGGGCCTCCGCCGAGATCGACCCGTAGGACATGGCGCCGGTGGAGAAGCGCTTGACGATCTCGCGCACCGGTTCGACCTCGTCGAGGGGGACCGGCGGTCGGACGCCCTCGCGGAACCGGAACAGGCCCCGCAGGGTGGCCAGGGCCTTCGACTGGTCGTCGACCCGGCGGGTGTACTCCTCGAAGATGTCGTAGCGCCCCTCGCTGGTGGCGTGCTGCAGCTTGAAGACGGTCTCGGGGTTGAACAGGTGCAGCTCTCCCTCGCGCCGCCACTGGTACTCGCCGCCGAGCTGGAGGTCGCGGTGGGCCCGAGCCTCGGCGACGGGCGGGTACGCCAGGCGGTGCCGCTGGCTGACCTCCTCGGCCAGCTGGGCGTAGCCGATGCCGCCGAGGCGGCTGAGGGTGCCGGTGAACGCGTCCATCACCAGCGGGATGCCCAGGCCGATGGCCTCGAAGATCTGGGAGCCCACGTAGGACTTCACCGTCGAGATCCCCATCTTGGACATCACCTTCAGCACGCCCTTGTCGGCGGCCTTCACGAAGTTCCGATGGGCCTCGGCCTTGGGCATCGCCGGGTCGAGGCCGTGGAGGCCCCGTTCGATCATCTCGTCGATCGATTCGAATGCCAGGTAGGGGTTCACCGCGTTGGCGCCGTAGCCGAGCAGCAGGCAGAGGTGATGGACCTCGCGCATGTCACCGCTCTCGACGATGATGCTCACCTTGGTCCGGGACTTCTCGCGGACCAGGTGGTGGTGCACCGCGGCGGTGGCCAGCAGCGACGGGATCGGCGCATGCTCGCGGTCGGAACCTCGATCGGAGAGGACCAACAGGTTGTATCCCTCGTCGATGGCCGCGGTGGCCAGGGCCCGGATGTGCGAGATCGCGGCGCGCAGCCCGGCGCCGCCTGCCCTGGCCGGGTACAGGCAGGAGATGACCCGGGTCCGGAAGTGGTCGATGCCGGGCTCGGGGGTCTCGAAGCCGTCGATGTCGACGAGCTTGGCCAGCTCGGCGTCGGTGATGACCGGGTGCTCGATGAAGATCTGCCGGCACGACTCGGGGCGGGGATCGAGCAGGTTGCCCTCGGGCCCCAGCCAGCCGTAGGTGGCGGTGACGATCTCCTCGCGGATGGCGTCGAGGGGCGGGTTGGTGACCTGGGCGAACAGCTGCTGGAAGTAGTCGTAGAGCAGCCGGGAGCGGGCAGAGAGGACCGCGATGGGGGTGTCGGTCCCCATCGAGCCGATGGCCTCGTAGCCGTCGCAGGCCATGGGGGCCAGCAGCAGGCGCAGCTCCTCGTGGGTGTAGCCGAAGGTCTGCTGGCGGGTCACCAGCGGGGTCTCCTCGGTCCGGTCGAGGGCACGCTCGGGCAGCTCGGACAGCGCCACCTGGTTGGCGGCGAGCCACTCCTGGTAGGGCCGGCCGGAGGCCATGCCGGCCTTGATCTCGGGGTCGCGGACGATGCGGCCCTCGGAGGTGTCGATGAAGAACATGCGACCGGGCTGCAGCCGGCCCTTCTCCACGATCTTGCTCGGGGCCACGTCGAGCACCCCCACCTCCGACGCCATGATGACCCGGTCGTCGTCGGTGACCCAGTACCGCGACGGCCGCAGCCCGTTGCGATCGAGCACCGCGCCGACCACGGTGCCGTCGGTGAAGATGATCGACGCCGGGCCGTCCCACGGCTCCATCAGCGACGCGTGGTAGCGGTAGAACGCGGCGAGGTCCGCCGGCATGGACTCGTGGTTCTCCCACGGCTCGGGGATCATCATGAGCACGGCTTCCTGCAGCGAGTAGCCGCCCAGGACCAGCAGCTCCAGGCACTCGTCGAACGCGGCGGTGTCGGACGCGCCGGGGGTGCACACCGGGAAGATGCGCTCCATGTCCTCGGGGAGGTGTGGCGAGCGCAGCAGCGCCTCCCGGGCCCGCATCCAGTTGCGGTTCCCCTGGACGGTGTTGATCTCGCCGTTGTGGGCCACGAACCGGTACGGGTGGGCCAGGGGCCACGAGGGGAAGGTGTTGGTCGAGAACCGGGAGTGCACCAGCGCCAGCGCGCTCTCGACCCGGGGGTCGCTCAGGTCCTGGTAGAAGGGCTGGAGCTGGGCGGTGGTCAGCATGCCCTTGTAGACGATGGTGCGACAGGACAGGCTCGGGAAGTAGACCCCGTCGTGGGCCTCGCTCGTGCCGCCCATGGCCTCGTTGCGCTCGTCGGGCCCCGCGGCGAGGCGAATCTCGTGCTCGATGCGCTTGCGCACCACGAAGACCCGACGGTCGAGATCGATGCCGGTGAGACCGCGGCCGCCGATGAAGATCTGCGCCAGCTCGGGCAAGGTCGCCAGCGACCCGTACCCCAGGTTGTCGGGATGGACCGGTACGTCCCGCCAGCCCAGCACCTCGAGGCCCTCGTCGGCGACGATGGTGTCGATCTCGGCGCGGGCCCGGAGGGCCTCCTCGGGACGCTGGGGCAGGAACGCGATGCCGGTGGCGTACGCGCCGGGGGGCGGCAGCCCGAACGGCACGATCTCGCGGTAGAAGCGGTCCGGGATCTGGATCAGCAGGCCGGCGCCGTCGCCGGTGTTCGGGTCGGCTCCGAGCGCTCCCCGGTGCGCCAGCTGGCACAGGGCCCCGATGGCGTCCTGCACGATGTCGTGGCTGGGACGGCCCTTGAGGTCGACGACGAAGTTGACCCCGCAGGAATCGTGCTCGGTGGCGGGGTGGTACAGGCCCTGGGTGGCGGACTGATCGCGCTCTGGCCGGGGGCCGGGCACGTGCCCGGCACCGGTCTGGCACGAATCGAGGTTGCGATCAGGGCTGCGACGCATCGGTCTCCCGGGGCCGGCGAGCAGCCGGCGAATGGCCATGGGGGGCAACCGATGCTATCGGCCGCCCGCGTGGTGGGACCAAGTTGCCCCACGCCTCCCGGCGACGTTGCCGCAGATCACGCCATGATAGGAGGATGAACCCGGATCGTCTCGCCACCCCGGCGATGGGCGCGTTCATCGACGCGTCGCCCTCGCCGTACCACGCCGTCGAGAACGCCGCGCTGCGCCTGGCCGAGGCGGGCTACGACGAGCTCGACGAGCGCGACGCCTGGACCAGCGACGACACCCGGGCCTTCTTCCGTCGCGGCGGGAGCCTGGTGGCGTGGCACATCGGCGCCGACCAGCGGCGGGGCTTCCGGATCGTCGGTGCCCACACCGACAGCCCCAACCTGCGCGTCAAGCCGCAGCCCGAGACCGGCGCCGCCGGCTGCGGCCAGCTCGGTGTCGAGGTGTACGGCGGGGCCCTGCTCAACTCGTGGCTCGACCGCGACCTGGGGCTCTCCGGGCGGGTCACCCTGGCCGGGGAGGGCATCGAGGCCCGGCTGGTGCTGATCGACCGACCGGTGCTGCGGGTGCCCCAGCTGGCCATCCACCTCGACCGCGACATCGGCGAGCAGGGTCTGAAGCTCGACAGGCAAGCCCACATGACACCCCTCTGGCGCAGCGGGGTCGCCAGCGCCGGGGACTTCGCCTCCTGGCTCGGGGAGGAGGCAGGCATCGACGCCGACAGCATCCGGGGCTGGGATCTGATGACCCACGACCTGACCCCCAGCGCCGCGCTGGGCGGTGACGGCAGCTTCTACGCGGCGCCCCGGATCGACGACCTGGCCTCGTGCTGGGCCGCCGTCGAGGCCCTGGCCGCGAGCGAGCCCGCCGACACCACCAGCGTGGTTTGCCTGTTCGACCACGAGGAGGTGGGCAGCGTCTCGGCCTCGGGGGCCGGCAGCTCCATGCTGCCCGGAGCCCTGGGCCGCATCCATCGCGTCGCCGGCGGGGACGCCGACAGCCTTCCCCGGGCGCTGGCGTCGTCTGCCTGCCTGTCGGTGGACGGGGCCCACGCCACCCACCCCAACTACGCCGACCGTCACGAGCCCGACCATCGCATCGCCCTCGACGGCGGCCCGGTGATCAAGATCAACGCCAACGCCCGCTACGCGACCGACGCCGTGGGTCGGGCCATCGTCGAGGAGGCCTGCCGGGTGGCCGAGGTCCCGTTCCAGGTCTTCGTCAACCGGAGCGACCTGCCGTGTGGCTCCACCGTGGGTCCGGTCACTGCTGCCCGGCTGGGGGTCACCACCGCCGATGTGGGACTGGCGCAGCTGTCGATGCACTCCGCCCGCGAGCTGTGCGGCTACGACGATCCCCCGCGCCTGGCCGCGATGCTCGCCGCCTTCCTGCAGACGACGCCGTGACCGGGCCCTACCGTCGAGCCACCGTGGCCCCGGACCGGCGCGACCCGGGGAGTCGACCAGGAGGGCGACCCCGGGAGTGGCGTAGCCGGGCGGCCGAGGCGAACATCAGCATCACCGCGTAGATCTCCAGGCGCCCGATCAGCATCAGCGCCGCCAGGACCAGCCGGGCCGGGCGGGTGAAGAACGTGAAGTTGGCGGTGGGCCCGGCCTCGCCGAGCGCCGGTCCCATGTTGCTCATCGCCGAGATGACACCGCTCGCTGCGGTCAGCAGGTCGGACCCCGTGGCCGCGACCACGAGCGTGCCTCCGAGCAGGAAGCCCGAGAACAGGATGAGGAAGCCGAACGCCGACGCGACGATCTCCTCCGGCACCGGATCTCGCCCCAGCTTGATCGGGAACACCCCCTGGCGGTGCCGGAGCCGGCGCAGCTCTCGGGCGAGGTGCTCGAAGCCGATCAGGGCCCGGTAGGTCTTGACCCCACCGGCGGTGGATCCCACGCAGCCGCCCACCACCATCAGGCACAACAACAGCACCTGCGCGGCGCCGCCCCAGAGGACGAAGTCGCCGATGCCGCCGTCGCGCACGTTGCCGAAGCCGGTGGACGTGCCCAAGGCGGCGACGTTGAACGCGCTGTCTCGCAGCGAGGTGGTGAGCGAGGTCAGACCCTGCTGCCAGTTGATGAGGGTGATGATCGCGGTGGCCCCGCCCAGCATCCAGAGGTACGCCTGGGTGTCGGCCGAGCGCCGGTAGCCGGAGAAGTCGCCCGTCGCCGCGCGGTAGTGGAGGGCGAAGCTGATGCCGCAGACGACCATCCCCCCGATGAGGATGAGCTCGACGAGCGCGGAGTCGAAGTGGCCGATCGAGGAGTTGTACGGGGAGAACCCGCCGGTGGCCGCCGTGCTGAAGGCGTGCGCCACCGCGTCGTAGAGGTTCGGGCCGGGCGCGAGCCACAGCAGCAGCGCCACCGCAGCGGTGATGCCGCAGTACACCAGCCAGAGCTTCCGGGCGGTCTCGCTCACTCGGGGCGCCAGCCTGTCCGAGCTGTGTCCGGGCGCCTCCGCGGTCATCAGCGCCAGGCCGCCCACGCCGAGGTATGGCAGCACCGACACCGCCAGCACCACCATTCCCATGCCGCCGTACCACTGCGTGAGCTGGCGCCACATGAGCACGCCTCGGCCGTTGGACTCGATGTCGGACAGCACCGTCGACCCGGTGCAGCTGAACCCCGAGATGGACTCGAACAGCGCCCCGTCCCACTGGCTCCAGGTGAACATCGAACCCAGCAGGTACGGCAGGGCCCCGAAGAGCGAGCAGGTGATCCAGGTCCAGGCCACGATCGAGAAGACCGACACCGCGCGGACGTCGGCGCCGAGCTCGGTGGCCCGGTGCAGGGGCCCCCCGACCACCAGGCACAGCGCCGCCGAGATCAGCAGGGCCACCTCGTCGTCGGAGGTGCTGGAACCCCACTCGATCAGCGCCGAGAACACCAGCCCCGGCGCCAGGAAGAGCAGCGCCAGCCCCACGACGTGGACCGTCGGGGCCACGACCGGCTCGGCGAGGGTGGGTAGCCTCACCACCGGAGCCTCCGGGGCAGGCGCTGGCGGGTGTACTGCCCGAGCCGGAAGGCGACGGTCATGACGGCCAGGATCACCCCGTAGATGGACAGCCGTCCCAGCAGCATGAGGGTGGCGAGGGACATCTTCGACACCGCACCCAGCTCCCCGAGCGCGATCGGATCGATCAGCTGGGGACCCGCGGTCGACAGCGCCGACACCGCCAGCGTGATCGCGGCGCTCGGGGAGACCTCGCTGTCGCCGAGCTCGACGAGCATGGAGGCCACGATGGCGGTGACGATGAACATGATGATGTAGCTGGTGAGGCGGTCGAGGGCCCGCTCGGGGACCGCCTTCCGATCGATGCGGACCACGCCGACGGCGTTGGGATGCAGCTGCCGGGTCAGCTCCCGCGCTGCGTACCGGAACGCCTGGAGCACCCGGATGGGCCGGAACCCGCCCCCGGCCGAGCCGCTCATCGAGCCGATGCCGATGAGCACCAGCAGCAGCACCTGCGACGCGTTGGAGAACTGCCACCAATCCGTCGTGGTGAAGCCGGTGGTGCTCACCGCCGAGGCTGCCGCGAACAGACCGGTGCGCACCCCTGCGGGGATGGCGTCGTCGGTCGACAGCCAGATCGCCAGCGCCAGCGAGCCGATCGCGAAGAGGCCCGCGTAGGTCCGCAGCTCGCTCGAGCGCAGCGCCGTCCGGCCCTGGCCCCGCAGGACCCACCAGACCACGGCGATGCTGACCCCGGCGAGGACCATCCCGCCCGTGGCGACCCACTCGACCGCGGCGTCGTCGAACGCCCCGAGGGAGCCGGTACGGGTGGAGAGGCCCCCGGTCGAGACCGTGGCCATGGCGTTGGCGAACGCGTCGAACGCTCCCATCCCCGCGACCAGGTAACCGGCGCTCATGATGGCGGTGAACCCGCCGTAGATCGCGAGCAGCCGGTGCGCGCCGTCCATCCGCCCGGTGATGATGGGGCGCCCGCCGGTGCCCCCGGTCCGAGTGAGCAGCTCCCGGCCCCCGGCCACCAGCGGGATCACGATCACCGCGACCACGATCCCGCCGAAGCCGCCCAGCCACTGCATCAGGGCCCGGAACTGCAGCAGCCCCCGGGGGAGCGAGTCGATGTCGACCCCGGTCATGGCGGTGGTGGTGACCGGCGCCATCCCCTCGAAGATCGCGCCGTCGAGGTTCACGTCGGCGTCGGCGAGGAGGTGCGCGGCCGCGCCGCCCGCGGCCAGGGCGAGCCACGACACCGTGGTCATGGTCATGACCGCCGGGGGGCTGACGGTGTCGGGCATCGGGACCCGTGACAGCTCCAGCGCGGCGACGGCGCCGCATCCGGCCCCCACCAGCAGGAACGCCACCGTGACCTCGGCGTCATCGGTCAGGTCGACGAGCGCCGACACGATGAACGCGGCGCTCAGCTCGGCGAGTGACAGCGCGATCGGGAAGCGGAGGAACTGCCTGCGGGTGGTGCCGAGGAGCCTGACCGGCGGGCCCGGACGGCGGGCGAGCGACGCGGTCACCCGAAGATCTGCCGGACCGCGCCGAGGTTGGCGGGTCGGACGAAGATCACGACGTGGTCACGCTCGCGGAGCTTGCTGCGGCCCCGCCCGATCTGGGCCTTGCCGTCGCGCACGAAGGCGCCGATCAGCACGTCCTTGGGCAGGTCGAGGTGGCGGATCAGCTCGCCGTCGGCCTTGCTGCCCTCGGCCACCTCCAGCTCGATCACCTCGAAGTCGGCCGCCAGGAACGTGGCCACCGCGGTGACATCGCCCCGCACCAGGCGGAGCACCCCGTTGGCACTGGCGGTGCGGGGCGACAGGGCCACGTCGATGCCGACGTCCTGGAGCAGCTCGCGGAGGGCCAGGCGGTGCAGGGTGGCGATGGTCTCGCTGGCCCCCAGCGACTTGGAGTAGAGGCAGGCGAGGATATTGGCGTCGTCGTGGCCGGTCAGCGCCAGCACCGCGTCGTAGGTCCCGGCCTCCTCGGCCGCCAGCAGCTCGGCGTCGGTGATGTCGCCCTCGATGACCAGCACCCCGTCGAGCGACTCGGCGAGCTGGCGGGCCCGTACCGGGTCCCGCTCGATGAGGGTGACCGCACCCGACCGCGAGGCCAGGTTCCGGGCCACCAGCTCCGCGGTGCGCCCCCCGCCGAGCAGCAGCACCCGCTGGTGGGTGCCGATCTCGAGACCGAGGAGGCGGAGCACATCACGCTTGGCCCGGCGTTTACAGACCAGCCAGAGGTGGTCGTGGGCCATCAGCCGCTCGTCGGCTCGAGGGATGATGGTCACGCCGTCTCGGGTGCGGGCCGCCACCAGGAACTCCCACTCCGGCTCGTACTGCGCGGCGATCTCCGACAACGTCTGACCGCAGAGCGGCGCGTCGGCCGTCAGGGTGCTCCCCACCACGATGACCTCGCCCGACGCCAGCTGCGCGATCTCGGTCGCCCCCGGGGTCTCGAGCAGCTCCAGGATCTCGGCGGCGGTCTCGGCGTCGGGATCGATCACCAGGTTGGCCCCGATCGCCTCGCGGAGCTGCTGGGCCTCGCGGCCGCGTAGGCACTCGGCCTCGATACGCACCACGGTGCGCTCCACCCCGGCCTGGCGAGCCAGCAGCGCAGCGATGAGGTTGACCTCGTCGTACGCGGTCACCGCCACGACCAGGTCGGCCTTCTCGAGCCCTGCGCTCTCGAGCACGTGGGGATGGGTCCCGCTGCCTTCGACCACCAGCACGTCGAGCCGGTCGCCGATGTCCCGGAGGCGCTCCCGGTCGGTCTCGATCACGGCGACGTCGTTACCGTGCCGGGTGAGGAGCTCGGCCACGTACGAGCCGACCTCGCCGGCGCCCACGACGATCACGTGCACGGCACCATTGGTAGCACCGCTCGGTGCCGGATGCGACGATCAACGGGCGGTGAGGTCACCCCTCACCCGCGCCGGGGTGACGACGGCGTCGAGGCGCACGTCGTGGGGGTCCGCGTCGAGGGCGTCCACCCGCTGGACCTCGTGGGCGAGGCCGACGAGTCGGGGTCGGGCCGGCCGGGGTCGGGTGCGGAGGAACCCGAAGGCCACGTCGTAGTACGCCCGGCCCCGGCCGAGCCGGTTGAGCGATTCGTCGAAGCCGACGAGGGGGGTGAGCACCAGGTCGAGCTCGGTGGGCGCGACCGCGGGCGCGTCGGCGGGCGGATCCATCAGGCCCCATCGTCCCGGGACCAGGGCGGCCTCGTCGTCGACGAGCTGGAAGTGCATCGCCCCGTCCACGATCCGGGGATAGGCGACGGAGCTGCCGAGCGCGCGCAGCCGAGCCACGATCGGCGCCGGCGAGAGCTCGCCGTCGGTCGCCAGGTACGCCGAGACCGTCGCCGGCGGCTGGGCCGCCAACGCCGCCTCCAGAAGAGCCGCCGCTGCGATGGCGGCCTCGGCCTGCGCGTCGGGGTCGATGGCGCGACGGGCGGCCCGCAGGGCCCGTCGGAGCTCGGCGGCGTCCCGGGTCACTGCTCCCAGCCCGCCCCGGGCCCACATGCCAGAATCTGCGGCGGCGCCAGCGGGTGGCGTTGGCTCGCTGCGTGCCCGGTGGGTACGGTCCAGCGGTTCGTTCGCTCGATGAGGAGAAGGCGAATTGGAAGCAATGCCCTACCTGGCCCTGCTGAGCGCGGTCGGCGCGCTCGCTCTGGCGGGTTACTACTACAAGGCGGTCGAAGCCGCATCTCCGGGCGGCGAGCGCATGGTCTTCCTCATGAACGAGATCCAGAAGGGAGCCCGGGCGTTCCTCAGGGCCGAGTACACCTGGGTCTCGGTGTTCGTCGTGGCCATGATGATCCTGCTCGGGATCGTCATCGACCCTCTCGCCCCCATCGCCTACCTGCTCGGGGCGGTCCTGTCGGCCGGGGCGGGCTACGCGGGGATGACGGTGGCCACCATGGCCAATGCCCGGACCACCGAGGCCGCCAAGGAGGGGCCGGCCAAGGCCCTGCCGGTGGCGTTCCGAGGCGGCGCAGTCATGGGCTTCGCGGTCGCCGGCCTGGCGCTGCTGGGCCTCATGCTCACCTACCTCATCTTCGTCGAGTGGTTCGAGGTCGACGATGCCTTTCAGGTGGTCACCGCCTTCGGCCTGGGTGCCTCCTCCATCGCCCTGTTCTCCCGCGTGGGTGGCGGGATCTACACCAAGGCCGCCGACGTGGGCGCCGACCTGGTCGGCAAGGTCGAGGCCGGCATCCCCGAGGACGACCCCCGCAACCCCGCCACCATCGCCGACAACGTGGGCGACAACGTCGGTGACGTCGCCGGGATGGGTGCCGACCTGTTCGAGTCCTACGCGGGGTCGATCATCGCGCCGATCTCGCTCACCGCGTTCGCCTTCGGCCTCACCGCCGAGCAG
Source organism: Acidimicrobiales bacterium (assembly GCA_041636995.1). GTDB lineage: Bacteria > Actinomycetota > Acidimicrobiia > Acidimicrobiales > UBA8592 > JBFINV01. The sequence goes on from JBFKRY010000004.1 coordinate 20,811, forward strand.
GCCGGCGACGACGCCTTCATCCAGCTCATGAGCTTCCCGATGGCGGTCGCCTTCGCGGGCATGTTGGCCTCGATCGTGGGCTCGTTCTTCGTACGTGGCGGCCACTCCACCGAGAGCCATGCCCTCAGCCGGGCGCTGCACATGGGCACCAACGTGGCCATGGGCCTGACGGTGGCGGCCACGATCGTGATCTCGTTCCTGATCTTCGACGGCAGCAACGTCGACGGCTCGGACTTCGGCAGCCCCTTGGGTCTGGCCATCTCGGTGATCGGTGGCCTGCTCGTGGGCTGGGCGCTCGGCAAGACCGCCGAGTACTTCACCTCGGACCACTTCCGGCCGGTGAAGAAGATCGCCAGCCAGGCCGAGACCGGGCCGGCCACCACCGTCCTGGGTGGGGTCAGCACCGGCATGGTGTCGGTGGCGTTCTCGGTGCTGCTCATTCTCGTCGGCGTGGGCCTCGCCTACTGGGGCGGCGAGATCACGCTGGGCGAGGAGTCCGAGTTCTCCGGGATCTACGGCATCGCGGTGGCCGCCATCGGGATGCTCGCGACCCTGGGCGTCGTGGTGTCGGTCGACGCCTACGGCCCCATTGCCGACAACGCCGGCGGCATCGCCGAGATGGCCGAGCTGGATCCGTCGGTGCGCGAGGTCACCGACGCCCTCGACTCGCTCGGCAACACCACCGCCGCGGTGGCCAAGGGCTTCGCAGTCGGGTCGGCTGCGCTCACCGCGCTGGCGCTGTTCAAGAGCTTCGAGTTCGCCATCGCCGACGCCGGAGGCTCCCTCGAGCTGAACGTCGGCGAGGTCGACGTGTTCATCGGGCTGTTCATCGGGGCCGGCCTCCCCTTCCTGTTCGCGGCGCTCACCATCGATGCCGTCGGCCGGGCCGCGCAGCAGATGATCGAGGAGGTGCGGCGCCAGTTCCGGGAGATTCCCGGCCTGCGCGAGGGAGCGGCGGGGGTGGCGCCGGACTCGGCGCGCTGCGTGGCCATCTCCACCGAGGCCTCGCTAAAGGAGATGATCCTGCCCGGCTCGCTGGCGGTGGTGGCACCCCTGGTCGTGGGCTTCATCGACGAGGATGCCCTCGGGGGCCTGCTGGCCGGGGCGCTGGTCACCGGGTTCGCGCTCGCCATCTTCATGGCCAACGCCGGCGGCGCCTGGGACAATGCCAAGAAGTACATCGAGTCGGGCCACCACGGCGGCAAGGGCTCCGAGCCCCACAAGGCCGCGGTGGTGGGCGACACCGTGGGCGATCCGTTCAAGGACACGTCGGGTCCGTCCATGAACATCCTGTTGAAGGTGATGACCATCGTGTCGTTGGTCTTCGCCTCCGCGTTCGTCTGATGACTCGGCATTCGCGCTCGCCTGCGTGAGACGATGCGGCGCCGGCTGATCGTGCTCTTCGGCGGCCAGTCCGCCGAGCACGACGTGTCGTGCACGTCGGCCCGGCACGTGCTGGCCGCCATCGACCCGGCGAAGTACGACGTCGAGCCGATCGGCATCACCCGGGAGGGCCGCTGGGTGCGCGCCGAGGACGCCATCGCCGCGCTCGAGCAGGGGGTGGCGGCGCTCCCCGAGCAGCTGCAGGCGACGGGGCCGGCAGTCGATCCGCTGCCGGTGCTGGCCGGGCGCCGCGACGAGGAGCCGGTGGTCTTCCCCGTCCTGCACGGTCCCCAGGGCGAGGACGGCACCGTCCAGGGGCTGCTCGAGCTGCTGGGCGTCCCGTACGTGGGCACCGGGGTGCTCGGGTCGGCGCTGTGCATGGACAAGATCAAGTCCAAGGAGATCCTGGCCGCGCACGACCTCCCCTCGGCCCGCTGGCGGGGCTTCCACGTGGACCAGCTCCCCGCCGGGGCCGAGCCCGTGGTCGCCGAGCTCGGGCTACCGCTCTTCGTCAAGCCGGCGAACATGGGGTCATCGGTCGGGGTGTCCCGGGTGGACCGGGCCGACGATCTCCCCGCCGCGCTCGAGCTGGCGGCAGGCTACGACGAGTGGATCGTGGTCGAGGAGGGCATCGACGGCCGGGAGCTCGAGTGCTCGGTGCTCGGCAACCTGCAGCCCGTTGTGTCCGTCGCCGGCGAGATCCGCCCCGGCGCCGCGTTCTACGACTACCACGACAAGTACGACGACGGCGCGGAGCTGTTGATCCCGGCCCCGCTGACCGATGCCGAGCTCGCCGAGATGCAGCGCCTGGCGGTCGGGGCCTACCGGGCCCTGCGCTGCGAGGGTCTGGCCCGGGTCGACTTCTTCTTCGAGCCCGAGGGGCGGGGCTGGCTGGTCAACGAGGTCAACACCATGCCCGGGTTCACCCCGATCTCGATGTACCCCAAGCTCTGGGCCGCGTCCGGGATCCCCTACCCCGAGCTGATCGACCGCCTGGTCGACCTGGCCGTCGAGCGCCACCACCGCCGCACCCGCCACCGTGACACTGGGGTCTGACCCCGCGTATCACCGAGTTGTCTACAACTTGTCTACGTCGTGGTCCGTGATCGGGTGCTGCTCAGCCGCAGCCATGGGAAGGCGAGGCCAGGTCGAGATGGTTCCGCTCGTCGCGTGTGAGTCGCCTGCCCGCGAGCTCGCACGCGCGCTCGACCCAGCTCTCGAGCTCGGTGTCGATGATCTGCCAGCTCGCACGCTGGCGCACCGCGATGCGCCGGGCCGCGGGGTGGACCGCTGGCGCAGCGGTCGGCGCCGGGCCGGGTCGGAGGACGGCCAGGGGTCGATCGTCACCGACCCACCAGATGCTGACGGTCCCGTCCCGGTCGACCGTGATCGCCACATTGCCGGTCTGGTCGAGGGTGATGGCCTCGCCGGTGACCGTCGGGTTCACGGACCCGAACGTCTTCGTGACTGCCCCGGTCCTGGGATCGACGCTCGCCAGGGCGCCGGTGGTCGTGATCGCGACCGCCGCCTGCAGGTTCGGGCTGACGGCCAGCCGCTGGTAGGGGCGGCCCGCGAAGGGGTGTTCGTCGACGCGCTCGAGCGACGTTGCGTCCCAGACCGCGGTGGCGCCCTCACGGTTGACGGGGTAGGCGATGACGACGCCGGCGAGCGGGCTGTCGACCCACGACCACGTGTCTCCGACGGTGAGGATCACCGTGCGATCGCCACGCTGTGCGACGAACCACTCGTAGCGTCCGTTCGCCGGGAGGTCCAGCCCCGCGCCCGGGAGCGCGAACCGCGTATCCCCGACGAGGACAGATGCGTGGCTGCCGCCCGTCGACGCGACCAGCCGGTCCGGATGGGCAGGATCGAAGGCCACCGCGTCGGCGGCGCCGCTGGCATTCGCCACGACCATGGCGTCCAACCCGCCGATCGAGTCGAGCACGCCGCGGGCAGTCGCTCCTCCCGGTGCCAGCCGGTACCGCTCGACGGCGACCAGCGGCGCAGGCAGTGACAGATCCGGAGGCCTGGTGTCCCGGCGGGCCCGCTTGTCCGGTGCCCGCACGTCGAGATCGCGGGCTTCTGCCGGCGGGTGCGGCTGGGCGCGATCGCCGTCGGCGAGCCACCAGCTGGTCAGCAGCGCAGCCACGACGACGACGCTGAGCACCCCCGCTGCGGCGATCCGTCCCGGGCGGCCGTTCGGGTCGCGAGGGGCACGCTCGCCGGTGGTGGCCTCCGAGACGAGCTCGATCTCGGGCAGCGATTGTCGGTTCCGACCCATCGGGATCTCCGGGGAGGACGGCTTGCTGCCCGACGATAGGCGCGGCCGGTCGGGAGGTGTCGGGCTCCGCGCCGGCCGGCAGGCCCGCACCTTGCGAGGGGCCACTTGCGCAGACCGAACACATGTTCGATACTGCAGCGATGGACGTCCGCATCGAGCACGAGATCGAACAGCTGCGGCGCAGCGTCGCCATGCTGCCGCCCGGACAGCAGGCCCTCGACCGGGAGGCGGCCCTGCAGGTCCTGCACCGGCTGCAGGTGGTCAGCCGACGGGTGAGCCGGCTCGAGGGTGGCCTGCGGGCGCTGCTCGACGAGAACGAGGACGCCGACGACCTGGGTGCCGCCCACCACCCCAGCGGCTGGATCGGGTGATCCCGGTCAGGCGGCCGGGGCCGGCTGGAGGGCGCTGCGGAGGAAGCGCAGAAGCTCCCGGCGGCGCAGGGCGGCGTCGCGAAGGGTCGGCTCCACGCCCACCGCCCGCAGCACCTCCACCTCGGTCGCGACCCCCATGACCGTGGAGTACACCGAGAACGCCAGCAGCCGGGGGTCGGACCGGCGCACCCGGCCCTGGCGCATCTCCTCGTGCAGCCACTCGGTGGCCCCCTTGATGAGCGGCTCGAGCGCTGCGGTGGCCCGGTCGAGCGCCGGGGGCCCCAGCCGGGTGAGCTCCCGGAGCAGGCCCAGCAGCTCGGGGCGACGCATGGCCAGGCGGAAGACCCCCCGCACCATGGCCTCCACCCGGTCCCAGCCCACATCGCTGGTGGCGATCACCGCCCAGAGCTCGTCGGTCAGCTCGCCGACCGCCCGATCGACCACCGCGTCGAGCAGGATCTCCTTCGACGGGAAGTGGTAGAGGATCGACTGCTTGCGGATCCCGAGCTCGGCGGCGAGGTCGTCGAGGCTGGTGGCGTCGTAGCCCCGCCCGCCGAAGGCGGCCATGGCGGTGTCGAGGATCCGGTCGGAGGTGCGGACGCTCGGCATCGGTGGCATGGTCCTCCTTTCTACCAGATGGTAGAAAGGAGGACGTGATCACCGAGGCCCTGGCGGGCACCCGCATCGCCATCACCGGCTCGACGGGGTTCCTGGGCACGGCGCTGGTCGAGCGGCTGCTGCGGGGCATCCCCGACTGCGAGCTGGTGCTCCTGGTCCGGCCCGGCCGCCGGGGGGCCGACCGGCGGGTCGAGCGCGACGTCCTGCGGAACGACGCCTTCGACCGACTGCGCGAGAGCCTGGGTCGTGACGGCTTCGCCGACATGGTCGGACGCCGGATCCACCCGGTCGGCGCCGACATCGGCGTCGACGGCCTCGGCCTCGACGAGCCGGGCCGGGCGCTGCTCGCCACCTGCCAGGTGGTCATCCACAGCGCTGCGGCCGTGTCCTTCGACGAGCCCCTCGACCGGGCCGCCGAGGTGAACCTGATGGGCCCGGTGCGCCTGGTCCGCACCCTCCACGAGCTGGGCAGCAGTCCCCACCTGGTTGCGGTCAGCACCTGCTACGTGGCCGGCAGCCGCAAGGGCGACGCCCCCGAGGTGGCGCTGGCCCGCAGCCCCTTCTACGTCCCCCTCGACTGGCGGACCGAGGTCGAGGCGGCCCGGCGCACCCGGGCCTACGTCGAGGACGACAGCCGCCGGGTCGCCCGCCTGGCCGAGCTGCAGGAAGCTGCCCGCGCCGAGCTGGGGGCGGCCGGCACCCCGGCGCTGGCCGCCAAGACCGAGCAGCTGCGGGAGCGCTGGGTCAAGGAGCAGATGGTCGAGGCTGGTCGCACTCGGGCCGCCTCGGTGGGCTTCCCCGACGCCTACGCCTTCACCAAGGCCATGGCCGAGCTGGCCGTCGACGAGATCCGCGCCGACATCCCCCTCAGCATCGTGCGGCCGTCGATCATCGAGTCCGCCTGGGCCGAGCCCCGCCCGGGTTGGATCCGCGGGTTCCGGATGGCCGAGCCCATCATCATCAACTACGGCCGGGGCACCCTGAGGGAGTTCCCGGGCATCCCCGAGGGCATCATCGACGTGATCCCGGTCGACCTGGTGGCCTCGGCCATCGTCGCGGTGGCCGCGCAACAGCCCGGACCGGAGGCCCGCATCGTCCAGGTGGCCACGGGCGGGTGCAACCCGGTGGCGATCTCCACCCTCACCGACCTCATCCACGACTTCTTCGGCCACCACCCCATCTACGACGAGCGCAACCAGCCGATCTCGCCCGCACGCTGGACCTACCCGGGCCGGGGTCGGGTGGTGACCCAGCTCAGCCGGGCAAAACGGACCCTCCAGACCGCCGAGCGGGCGATCCACGCGCTGCCGGTGCGGGGCCGGCCCGCCCTCTTCGCGGCCGACCTCGAGGAGCGGCGCGACGAGGTCGAGAAGGCCATGGGCTACGTCACCCTCTACGGCAACTACGTGGAGTGCGAGGCCATCTACGGCGTGGACCAGCTGCTCGCGCTCTGGGAGGGCCTGCCCGCCGAGGACCAGGAGGCCTTCGCCTTCGATCCTCGGGTCATCGACTGGCGCACCTACGTCTACGACATCCACCTGCCCTCGGTGCTGGCCCAGGGTCGGGTCAAGACCGCGCCCAGCCCGGGGCCCACCACGTCGCGCGCAGCGAGGCTGCGCAGCCAGGTGCTGGCCCCCGAGCGGCACATGGCCGCGTTCGACCTCGAGAACACCCTCATTGCCTCCAATGTGGTGGCGTCGTGGGGGTACCTGGCGACCCGGCGGCTCCCGCGGGCCGACCGGGCCCGGCTGATCGGGCGCACCCTGCTGCAGGTGCCGGGGCTGTTGGCTCTCGATCGCCGCGACCGCAGCGACTTCCTGCGCAGCTTCTACCGCCGCTACGAGGACGCGCCGGTCGATCAGATCGACGAGGACAGCCTCGACATGTTCAGCGACCTCATCCTGTCCAAGTCGTTCCCGGCCGCGGTGCGCCGGGTGCGGGAGCACCGAAAGGCAGGCCACCGGACCGTGCTCATCACCGGGGCCCTGGACTTCGTGGTCGAGCCCCTGCGACCGCTCTTCGACGACATCGTGGCCGCGGAGCTCGCGGTCGAGCGGGGCGCCTACACCGGCGAGCTCACCCAGGTGCCCCCGACGGGCGAGACCCGGGCCGCGGCCCTGCGGGCCTACGCCGCCGCCGAGGGCCTCGAGCTGGCCCAGTCCGTCGCCTACGCCGACTCCACCAGCGACCTGCCGATGCTCGAGGCCGTCGGGTTCCCGGTGGCGGTGAACCCCGAGGCCAAGCTGGCCAGCCTGGCCCGCAAGCGGGGCTGGCTGATCGAGACCTTCGACCGGGCGCCCGGCGCCCCTCGCCAGCTGCTCCCGGTGGGCTCGGTGAGGCGCTGACCATGCCCAAGGACAGCCACCGCCATCCCCGCCCGGGCTTCGTGCTCGAGGTCGACCGGTCCACCCCGCCGATCCTGTTCCACCACGGCGAGGGTTTCCGCCTCGAGAAGCTTCCCGCTGGCCGCAGCCGGGTGATCTACCCAGGCGAGCCCCTCGATGGGCTCGCCAACCCCGACGCCGCCATCCGGGACGCGCTCGAGAACCCTCTGGGCGACAGCGAGCCCCTCTCGGCGCTGCTGCGCCCGGACATGAAGCTCACCATCGCCTTCGACGACATCTCCCTGCCCCTGCCGCCGATGCGCCGGCCCGACATCCGCCAGCGCGTCATCGAAGCAGTGCTCGACGCGGCCGCGGCCGCTGGCGTGGACGACGTGCATCTCATCGCCGCGCTGGCGTTGCACCGGCGCATGACCGAGGACGAGCTGCGCCACGCGGTGGGCGACCGGGTGTACGACGCCTTCGCCCCCTCGGGCAACCTGTACAACCTCGACGCCGAGGATCCCGACCAGATGGTCGTGGTCGGAGAGACCGACCAGGGCGAGGTGGTCCAGATCAACCGCCGGGCCGCGGAGAGCGATCTGGTCGTCTACGTCAACCTCAATCTGGTGGCGATGGACGGTGGCTGGAAGAGCACCGCCACCGGCCTGTCCGGTTACCCCGCGCTCCGCCACCACCACAACCCCGCCACCATGCTCCGATCCAGGAGCTTCATGGACCGCCCCCGCTCCGAGCTGCACCACTCGAACTGGCGCCAGGGCCGGGTGCTGCGCGACGCCGGGATCCGGATCTTCCAGATCGAGACCACCGTCAACAACAACACCTTCGGCTACGACGGTCCCCTGGCGATGCTCCAGAAACGGGAGTGGGAGTGGACCGGGCGTGACCGGGCGCTGTTCATGGCCATGCAGGCCGGGCTGGGGCGCATGAGCAAGCGGGCCAGGCGGCAGGTGTTCGCGCAGTGGCGAGCGCCCTACGAGCTCACGTCGGTGCAGGCCGGCGAGGTCGAGGCGGTCCACGAGCAGACCACCGAGAACGTGATGCGCCAGCAGCTGGTCCCGGTCGAGGGGCAGACGGACGTGTTGACGATGGGCCTCCCGTACATCTGCCCGTACAACGTCAACTCGATCATGAACCCGGTGCTGGTGGCCTGCCTGGGCCTCGGGTACTTCTTCAACCTGTACCGGGGCCGGCCCCTGGTGCGTGAGGGCGGGGTGCTGATCATGAGCCACCCCACCCCCTGGGACTTCCACCCGGTCCACCACCCGAGCTACATCGACTTCTTCGAGCAGGTGCTGGCCGAGACCACCGATCCGGTGGAGATGAGCCAGAAGTACGAGCAGCAGTTCGCCGAGGACGAGTGGTACCGGCACCTCTACCGGACCTCGTACGCCTATCACGGGGTGCACCCGTTCTACATGTGGTACTGGTGCGCCCACGCCCTCGACCACCTGGGCGCGGTGATCGTGGTCGGAGGCGACGCCCGGGCGGTGCGCCGCATGGGGTTCCGCCCCGCCACCACGTTCCAGGACGCCCTGGAGATGGCGAGCGACGTGGTGGGGAGCCGGCCCAGCGTGACCCACTTCCACAACCCGCCGCTGCTCATGGCCGAGGTCCGATGAGCGTCTCGGCGCGGGCCCTGCGCCGTCGCACTCGCCAGATCGCCCGCGCCGTCGGCGGCACGCCCCAGCGGGTCCGGGCCTCGTCGATCGTGCGCCGGGCCGAGTTCCCGCTGCGCCCGCCCCGCATCCCCGCAACCGTCGAGCCGCCGCCGGCGACCGGTCGCACGGGCGCCGACTTCGACACCGACTGGGCCCGGCGGACGCCGAGCCGGCTGGCGCGCGCGGCGATCGTCGAGGCGGTGATGCGCCCGGCCGTGGCCGCGCTGGCCCGCCCGGAGCGCACCGGCCTCGATCGCCTCGACGATCTCGAGGGTCCGGCCATCTTCGTCGCCAACCACCACAGCCACATCGACACCCCGCTTCTGGTGACGTCGATCCCGACTCCGTGGCGGCGCGAGCTCGTGGTCGGCGCGGCCGCCGACTACTTCTTCGCCACCCGGGTCACGTCGGCGGTGTCGGCGCTGGCGATCGGGGCCATCCCCATCGAGCGTTCGAAGGTGGGGCGGCGCTCCGCCGACCTGGCGGCCGAGCTCATCGGTGACGGTTGGAGCTTCATGGTCTTCCCCGAGGGCGGCCGCTCCCCCGACGGGTGGGGCCAACCGTTTCGCGGCGGAGCCGCCTATCTGGCCATCCGCCAGCAGGTGCCGGTGGTGCCGGTCCATCTCGCGGGAACGGGGCGGATCCTGCGCAAGGGTCGGACCACCCCCACCCCGAGCCGGACCACGGTCACCTTCGGCTCCCCGCTGCGGCCGCGCCAGGGCGAGTCGTCGCGACGCTTCGGCGGCCGGCTCGAGCAGGCGGTGGCCGAATTGTCCGACGAGGCCAGCACCGACTGGTGGCAGGCCCGGCGGCGGGCCCACGCGGGCCGGACACCGAGCCTCTACGGGCCCGATGCTTCCAGCTGGCGTCGGCAGTGGTCCCTCGGCGATCGCCGTCCCGGCGCCCGGCGGGCTCGGCGCCGCTGGCCCGCCGTCTGACCACCGTCCGTGGAGGGGGTCTGACCCCTGCCATCACGAATGCAGGATTCGACACTCTCCGTGAAGGGGGTCTGACCCCGGAACGCCGTCCGGTCTTCAGGCGGTGGGGCCGGGGGCCACTGCCGACAGCGTCGGGGCCTCCTCGGTGTCCAGCGACAGCCGCGCGGGCCAGCCGGCCTCGCGAGCCAGGGCCACTGCGGCGAGCTGGGACTGCACCCTCAGCTTCTGGAGCACCTGGTGCACGTGGGTCCGGACCGTCGACAGCGCCACCGTCCGCTCCGCGGCGATCTCGGACACGTTACGGCCGGCCATCAGTTGGCACAGCACGTCGGCCTCGGCGGCGGTGAGCCGGGCGAAGGGTGCGAGCCGGGCTCGCTGCACCTCGCGGGAGCTGCTCGCCTCGAGCATCCAGCGGAGCTTCTCGCTGTCGCTGTTGGGGGACTCCCCGGCGATGGCCCGCTCGATGGTGGCCACCAGCTCGGCGAACGACACCGACTTCGAGATGATCCCGGCGGCCCCGAGCTCGAGGCAGTAGCCGTACAGCGGTTCGTGCGCGGTGCCCGTGAGCACGATGCAGCTGGCCCCCGCGTCTCGGATCGGGCGGATCAGGCTCACGCCCGTGAAGGCGCCGTGGCCCCAGTCGAGGTCGAGCAGGCAGAAGTCGTAGGGCTCTCGGGCCAGCACCGCGAGCGGATCCTCGGACCGCACGTCCATGGCGGTGACGGTCACGTCGTCGTTCGTCAGCGCGGCAGCCAGGGTCTCGGCGACCAGCGTGTGGTCGTCGAGGATCAGCACCGAGGTCACGACGTCGCCCCCGTCTCCTCGGAGCCCACGACGCGGAGATCGGAGACCTGGCTCGCCGGGGCCGACCGGAGGAGCAGCCGGAAGCAGGCACCGTCGGTCCCGGGCAGCAGCTGCAGCTCGCCCCCGGCCTCTCGGGCCAGCCGGCGGGCCGCGAACAGCCCGAGGCCACGGTTGGGCCCGGGCCGGCTGGACACCCCCTCCTCGAAGAGGTGCTCGCGCATGGCCGCAGGTATCCCCGGCCCGTCGTCCTGCACCACCAGCTCCACCAGACCGCGGTCGGTCTCGGTGGCCTCGATCGCCACCATCGAGCCCGGGGCATGCGTGGCCGCGTTGTCCAGCAGGTTGTGCAGGATCTCGGCCACGGCATCCGGCCGGGCGATCACGCTCGCCGACTCCGGCACGTTGACGGCGATGAGCTGACCCCGGGAGCGAGAGAGATGGACGATGGCGTCCACGGCCTCGATCAGCGTGGCCCGGGGCGGCGTGGTTGCCGCCTGGGCCTCGTCGAGCATGCGCCGCAGCCGACCGATCTCCGACATCAGGGCTCGGGTCATCCGCTCGTGGGAGGTCACGTCACCCGACACCAGGCTGGCGCCCAGCGCGTCGAGACCGCCCTCGATGGCCAGCAGCGAGGAGGTGCCGTTGTGGCGCAGCACCGACCGGTCGTCGAGGGCTCGGTCGATCTCCTGGCGGGTGTCCTCGATGAGACGCAGGTACCGCTCGGTCTGGGAGCGGTGGCTGACCGCACGCAGCGCCGCCTGGCGCTCGAACCACAACGCGGTGAGCAGCCCGGCGACCAGCAGCCAGCTGAGCGCGGCGATGGAGGCCACGTCGCCGGGATGCACCGACGCCGACTGCACCAGGACCGCGAGCGCCAGCCCGGAGCCCAGGACGGTGCCGCCCTCCATCAACGGCGCGCTCGGATCGTGGCGCAGCAGCCTGATCGCGGTCACGAGCAGCAGCACCGCCAGCAGCACCAGCACCGCCCGCTCCGCGGGGGAGCCTCGCTCACCGGTGACCGTCCAGGCGGTGGCCACCGCCACCGGCATGGTCATCACCGCCGCCAGGATGCCCACCCGCACCCGGGCCGACCAGCCGGTCCGAGATCGCCAGACCAGCCCCCCGACCACCAGGCACAGCCCGGCCCAGCGCAGCACCGCCAGGGCCCACACCACGGCGTCGGTGCCGGGCTCCGCGAGTCCCTCGATGGCAGCCGACGCAGTGAGCACCTGCTCGAAGGTTCCGATCCCGAGCAGCAGGCTGCCGATCCCCACGGTGAGCGGGGCGTCCCAGCGGCTCTCCCGGGAGCGGTGGAGGGTGAGGGCCCCGGCCGAGATGAGGACCACGGCGACGGCCACGGCCAGCAGCAACGTGACGATCTCGAGGGAGGTCTGAGCGCTGTCGGCCTCGGCCTGCAAGATCGAGCCGATCGACAGGGCGATCGAGATGGCGAGCAGGGCCCAGATGACGAGCGGTGAGCGCAGGGCGAGGCGGGCGCGCAGCCGCTCCAGCAGCTCCGCTTCGACGCCCCGTACGGGCCGCCTGAAGAACGTATGTGGTTTCAGAGACCGCAAGCCGAACCGCCCTACATCGCCCCAGCCCCCGATCGGGGCCTGCCACCCAGGGACCTTCCCATCCCTGGATCCCGCCGAAGTGTTGCACCGCACGGCCCGGGGGAGCAAGACGAGCCAGCCGGTTGCGCCGACGTGCTCAACGTCCGGTCACCCAGCGTGGCCGGGCGGATCGGCTGCGCGCTCGTCGTCCGGCCTCCACGGGCCTCCACAGGATTGTTGAGGCCGGTCTCGTCGGATCGCCGATGCGAAGACCCGTCGGGCTGACGATGCGCCGCGGGGTCCGGCTCCGTGATCATGGCTCCCGTCGGCCGCGCCAGTGTGGGCGACGATCCCATCGACACGGAGGACAACGAAACCATGATGGAGCTCTACACTCGTCTGCTCACCGCCATCGAGCAGCTCAAGCACCGGGCCGAAGGCATCTCCGCCATCGAGTACGGCCTCATGGCCGTGCTGATCGCGCTGGCCTTCACCGTGGGCGCTGGGCTCCTGGGCACCGCGCTGAACACGCTGTTCACCAACATCGCCACCCGGCTCAACTAGTCCGGCAAGGTCGCCGACGTGTCGGCCGGCTGCGACGTAGCGTCCGGGGGCGATCCCGGACTCCCCACGCCGCAGCCGGCCGGCAGACGTCTGGGCCGGCTCCGACAGAGCAGCGACCGGAGGAGATCGATGACCGTCGAGAACCCGCGTCACGACCAGCGCGGCGCGAGCGCGATCGAGTACTGCCTCATGATCCTCCTCATCGCCCTGGCGCTCGCGGCTGTACTTGGACTTGTGGGCGCTCAGATAGATAACATGATGACTCAAGCGGCGACGGCCCTGAACTGACTGCCCGATGGGTCAGGTGCCAGCCGGCAGGGCGAGCACGAGGGGTCCCGACATGTGGCGGGCGAGGCGAATGCGATCAGGCGAAGTTGGGAGCGGCAGCCGGGAACGCGGTGCGAACGCGCTCGAGTTCGCGCTCCTGGCCCCGGTGTTGATCCTGTTCCTGTTGGGGATCATCGAGTTCGGGCGGGGCTACAACGCCAAGATCACCGTCACCCATGCGGCCCGGGAAGCGGTGCGGCAGTACTACTTCGGCGGCGATCCCCAGACCGAGGCCCAGCAGGCGGCGGGCGGGCTTGCCGTGAGCGCATCGGGGTCGGGTGGCCCCTGCAACAGCTCGGACCCGCCCCACGACGTGTCGGTGACGGTGAACCACGACTTCACCTACGACATCGCCTTCTTCGGCAGTGCCACGATCAACCTCTCCGAGACCGCCACGATGTGGTGCCGAGGGAGTGGCTGACATGAGGGTACAGGGCGACATCGAGCGCAATGAGCGGGGAGCGATGGCCATCGCCATCGCCATCATGACGCTGGTCATCGGCGCGGTGGCCATGATCGTGGTCGACGCGGGAGCCATCTACGAGGAGCGACGCGATCTGCAGACCGGGGCCGAGTTCGCCGCCCTAGAGGTGGCCACCCGGTGTGCGGCCGGCGATCTGTCGTGCCCGGACTCGGTCGGGGCCCAGCCCTACGCCGACAGCCGTGCCAGCGCCAACGCGAACGATCTGGCCGCCACGGTCAACGCCGCGGACATCGTGTTCTCCCCAGCAGAGTGCAGCGGGCTCCCCAACGAAGTCCGGGTGACCGCCCACACCGAGGACGCCGGCCCGAACGTCGACGGCGACACCGGGACCGTCGACCACTGGTTCGCCCGCCTGTTCGGCAATGCGGGCACCGCCGTGTCTGCCGACGCGTGTGCCGCCTGGGGCAACCCGGGCGGGGCAGGGGCGCTGCCGATCACGTTCAGCGTCTGCGAGTGGGACGACATGACCGGGGGCGGGACCGTCTGGGGCGTCTACAACATCATCTACCTGCACAACACCACGGGTGGTGGTGGCGACATCGGCGGCAACCCGAACGCCGGAGAATGCGAGTTCGGTCCAGGCCAGGACATCGACGGCAGCGGGGATCGAGGTCCGGGGGGATTCGGCTACCTGGAGTCCACGAACTGCTACGCGGAGATCAACGCGGGTGGCTTCGTGGAGGGGCGTCCCGGTACCGGCAACCCCCAGCAGGTGCTCGGGTGCAGCCTCGGTGGCGTCCTCCACCAGCAGATCCTGATCCCGATCTTCGACGACCTCGTGGACTCGAGCTACTGCCCGGGCACCCACGCCTGCTACCACATCTACGGGTTCGCTTCGTTCTACGTCGAGGACGTCGACTTCAACGGCATGCCCTGGGCCAACAACGAGAACATCTGTGCCTCCCAGGACCGTTGCCTCGGCGGCTGGTTCGACCGCTTCGTGTCCCTCGAGGAGGGCCTGGACATCCTCAACGGTGGCGGGGGTCCGGACCTCGGGGTGTACGTCGTCGTCTTGACCGGCTGACCGCCGGTCGGCGACACTCGCCCACTCAGCACAGGGAGGACCAGCCAGTGCGATCGCCCAGCGCTCGGCGAGCATCAGCCTGCACGCTTCGTGCCGGTTCCGGGGTCGACCCGTCACCGTGCGCGGCCGAGGTTGGTCTCGCCTCCTCAGGTGAGGGGCGGCCCCTGACACCTACCCTGCTCACCAACGAAAGCACTGCGCGACCGCGCGCAGGACCGATCATGCGGCCGACCAGGGGTTCGACGTGAACAGACGAAAGGTCATCGGGGTCATCGGCGCCGTCATCCTCGCGGTCATCGGCACCGTGCTGTTGATCGCGTACGTCAACAACGCCGAGGAGCGGGCGCTCGAGGGCGAGGAGGTGGTCGAGGTCTACAAGGTCACCGACACGATCAGCGCCGGCACCGACGCCGCCGACATCGAGGGCTCCATCGAGGTCGAGCAGGTGCCTCGCAAGGTCCGCGCCGACGACGCCGTGGTCGAGCTGTCCGAGATCGAGGGCCTCGTCGCCGAGATCGAGCTGGTGCCCGGCGAGCAGCTGCTGCGGCGCCGCTTCGTCGATCCGATCACCTTCCAGCGTGAGGTGGGCCGGGTCACCGAGATCCCCACGGGTATGCAGGAGGTGACCCTGTCGCTGGCGCCCGAGCGGGCCGCGGGCGGGGGCCTGCTCCCCGGCGACACCGTCGGCGTCTACGCGTCGTTCGAGCCGTTCAGCATCTCCTCGGACGTGCCGGTCGAGCTCGACGACGGGACCATCGTGCCCCCGAACGGCCAGACGCCGAACACCACCCAGCTGCTCCTCCACAAGGTGCTGGTGACCAACGTGCAGCTGGAGGAGCTGCCCGAGGTCGAGGAGCGCGAGGGTCTCGGCGAGGAGGAGAGCCAGGACGTCCGGCTGGCCCCCACCGGCAACCTGCTGGTGAGCCTGGCCGTCGACACCTTCGACGGGGAGCGCCTGGTGTTCAGCAGCGAGTTCGGGTTCATCTGGCTCGCGCTCGAGCCCGACGCGGCCATCGAGACCCCGTCGCTGATCCAGACCCGGGCGACGGTGTATCGAGCGCTCGACCAGGTCGTACAGTTCCTGAACGAGAACGAGAACGAGAACGAGAACGAGAACGAGAACGAGGGCGAGGGCAATGGCTGAGCGATCCGTGGGCAGCAGCGAGAACGGCGGTGGATCATGACCAAGCTGGTGCTCGTCAACGCCGAGGAGGGCTTCCACACCATCCTGTACCCGGTGGCGGTCGCGGCCGACGTGCAGGTCTCACGCGCGGTCAACAAGACCGGCGCCCCCAAGACCGCCGCCGAGCAGATCATCGCCATGGATCCCGACCTGGTGATGGTCGGTGTCGACCACGGCGTCGACGAGGCCCTCGCCGTGATCGAGGCCATCGACCGGGCTCAGCCCGGGCTGGCGTCGGTCCTGGTCACCGAGCCCGACGCCACCATGTGGCAGCGAGCGCTCCGGTCGGGCGCCCGTGACCTCATCTCCCCAGACGTCGACGCCACCGATCTCAAGGCCGCCATCGAGCGGGGCGTGGCCCGCACGGTGCACAAGGCCCCCGACGTCCCCGACGATCAGCGTCCGTCGCACGCCGAGCGCCGGGGTCGGGTGCTCACCATCGCCTCGCCCAAGGGCGGGTGCGGCAAGACCATGCTGGCCACCTCCCTGGCCTACGGGCTGCAGATGTCGGAGAAGGGCTCGGTGGTCATCGTCGACTTCGACCTCCAGTTCGGCGATGTCAGCTCCGCGCTCGGGCTCCGGCCCGAGTACACCCTCGGCAACGCGGTTCGAGCGGGTGGTGACGCCACCACCACCAAGTCGTTCCTCACTCCCCATCCCTCGGGCCTGTTCGCGCTGTGTGCGCCCGCCAACCCCGCCGAGGCCGACACCATCGAGCCGAAGCACCTGGCCGATCTGCTCGTCACCCTCGAGAGCGAGTTCGACTGGGTCATCGTCGACACCAGCGCGGGGATCGGCGAGCCCAACCTGGTCGCGGTGGAGGCGGCCACCGACCTGGCGATCGTGGCCACCACCGATCTCGCCGCCATCCAGGCGATGCGCAAGGCCGTGGTGGTGCTCGACCAGATCGGGCTCACCAGCCACCGCCGCTGGTACGTGCTCAACCGGGCCAACGCCCGGGTGGGCCTCGACCAACACGACATCGAGGACTCCGTCGGCGAGGCGATCGACGCCACCATCCCCAGCTCGCGCCTGGTGCCGATCGCCATGAACCAGGGCATCACCGTGCTCGAAGAAGACACCCGATCACCGGCGGCGCGGGCCGTCCGGGAGCTGCTCGACAAGCTCGCACCATCCCCGGTGGCTGCGGGCGAGTCCCGCAGCTGGCTGCAGAGGATCCTGCCATGAGCTTGAGCGAACGAATGAAGGCCGCCGGCGCCAGCATCGATGCCCCACTCGCGGGCCACGAGAGCGACGAACCCGAGCCGACCGGCGACGGGAACGGCGGCGGCAACGGGAGAGGCAACGGCAACGGGAACGGAGAGCCGGCCGGTGTCGCCGATCCGTTCGCGGCCCGCGATCGGACCCGGACCACTGGTCTCGCCGAGGAGATTCCGCCGGAGAAGGCCGATCCCCTCCGCGATCTGAAGCTGCGGGCCCAGCAGTCGCTGTTCGCCCGGCTCGGAGCCCGCCTGTACGACACCTCCCTGAGCCAGACCCAGATCGAGAGCTACGTCCGCGACGAGCTGAGCGAGATCGTCGAGGCCGAGCGGCTGGCGCTGTCGTCCTCCGAACGGGAGGGGCTGGTCGAGCAGATCGCCTCGAACGTGCTGGGCCACGGGCCACTCGACACCTACCTCGAGGACGACGACGTCACCGAGGTCATGGTCTCGGGGGACGGCCCCATCTACGTCGAGCGCGAGGGCCAGATCTGGGAGACCGGCGAGGCCTTCGTGTCGGTCGAGCACCTCCGTCGGGTGATCGAGCGCATCGTGTCTCGCATCGGTCGCCGCATCGACGAGTCGTCGCCGATGGTCGACGCCCGGCTCCCCGACGGCTCCCGGGTCAACGCCATCATCCCGCCGCTGGCGGTGGACGGCCCCAGCCTGACCGTCCGGAAGTTCGCCAGGAACCCCTACGGCGTCGACGACCTCATGAAGTTCAGGACCATCACCCCCCGCATCGCCAACTTCTTCGACGCCTGCGTCCAGGCCCGGGTCAGCATCCTGGTCAGCGGGGGTACGGGCACCGGCAAGACCACCCTGCTCAACGTGCTGTCGTCCTACATCGGCAACCGCGAGCGCATCGTGTCCATCGAGGACTCCGTCGAGCTGCAGCTCAAGCAGCGGCACGTGGTCCGCCTCGAGAGCCGGCCCCCGAACATCGAGGGCAAGGGCGAGGTCACCATCCGTCAGCTCGTCCGCAACGCCCTGCGCATGCGCCCCGACCGCATCATCGTGGGTGAGGTCCGCGGGGGTGAGGCCCTCGACATGCTGCAGGCCATGAACACCGGCCACGAGGGCTCGCTCACCACGCTCCACGCCAACTCGCCCCGTGATGCCCTGGCCCGGCTCGAGACCATGGTGCTGATGGCCGGCCTCGACCTTCCGCTGCGGGCGGTGCGCGAGCAGATCGCCTCTGCGGTGCAGCTGGTGGTGCACGTGGCACGGCTCTCCGACGGCAGCCGCCGGGTCACCAAGATCTCCGAGGTGACCGGGATGGAAGGCGACGTCATCCAGCTGAGCGACATCTTCACCTTCGACTGGGACGCGGGCATCGACGTCGATCGGCACTTCCGGGGCACCATCCAGCCCACGGGGCTGCGTCCGACGTTCTCCAAGCACCTCGAGCACGTGGGCGTGGAGCTCCCGGCCAACCTGTTCGGCGACCCCGAGGATCTGGTCGCCCGGGTCCACGCCCGATGACCTTCCGGCGCCGAGCCCGCTGCCTGGCGGGGCTCGCGCTGGTTGCGGCGGTGCTCGGGTCGGCGGCGCCGGTCACGGCCCAGCCGGACACCGTGCCGATCCAGGAGGTCGACATCGAGGACCATCCAACGGTCCGGGTCGACTTCAGCGCCCCGCCCACGTTCGTGGACGGCGAGCTGGTGGCCGAGGAGGTCACCGTCCTGGAGAACGGCGAGCCTCGCATCTTCGAGATCGAGGTGACCAGCGCCGACAACCTGGAGGTGGTGCTGGTCATCGACACCTCGGGGAGCATGAACAACAACAACGCCCTCGCCGAGGCCAAGCTGGCCGTGGAGTCGTTCGTGGAGCGGGTGCCCGGCGGCACCCGCATCGCCGTGGTCGGCTTCGGGGACACGCCGTCGGTGGTGAGCGAGTTCACCACCGACCGCGGTGCGGTCGTGGACGCGGTCAACGAGCTCCAGGCCCGAGGTGAGACCGCGCTCTACGACGGGGTGCTGGAGGCCCTCCGGCTGTTCGACCCCTCCGTCGACGCCCCCCGCTACGTGGTGTTGGTCAGCGACGGCGGCGACACGGTGAGCGAGGCCGCAGTCGGCAACGCTCAGGCAGCCGTCCAGGCCACGGGGATCCCGGTGGTCGCGGTGTCGCTGGTCACCAACGAGAGCGACCCCGAGGCCCTCGATGCGCTCACCGGCGACGCCGGTGGCACCGTGGTCGAGGCCGACGATCCGGTGGCGCTGGCTGGGCTCTACGACCAGATCGCCACGGCGATCACGGTCCAGTACCGGTTGACGTACCAGTCCGAGGCCGCCGACCGGACCCTGGTCGAGATCCGCCTCGAGCGGGGCGACGACGCCGCGTCCGGGAGCGTGGCCGTGGACATGCCGGTGCCCCCGGCGCCCACGCCCGCTCCCACTCCGACCGCAGAGCCCACGCCGACCCCCGAGTCCACGCCGCAGGAGCCCACGCCGGCCATCATCGTCACCCCCCGTGACCGCTCCTGGTTGCTGCCGGTCGGGATCATCCTGGTGGGGGTCGCGCTGCTGGTGCTGTTCAACTTCCTGCTCTGGCCCGCCCGGCGCCGCCGCAATCTGCTCCGGGAGCTGGCGCCCGGTGCCGGCAACATCGCCAAGGCCGGCGGCGGGGTCCTCGGCGGCGTGGCCCGGACCCTGGTCCGGGGAGTCGAGAGGGTGGTCACGTCCCGGGACGAGGAGGGCGAGCTGGCTCAGCGCCTCGACCGGGCCGGCGTCCGGATGCGTCCTGCTGAGTACCTGGTGGTCACGGTGCTCGCCGCGATCGTGGCTGCGCTCGTCGGTCTCTTCGCCAGCGTCGCGGCTGCGGTCCTCCTGGCGATCCTCACCGTGGTCGGGTCCCTCGTCGTCCTGGGCATCATCGGTGACCGCCGGGCCGCCGACTTCGAGGCCCAGATGGCAACCACTCTGCAGATGATGAGCGGTGCCCTCCGGGCCGGTTTCTCGATCTCCCAGGTCGTGGATCTGGTTGCCCGTGAGGCCAGCTCCCCCACCCGCGACGAGTTCGCCCGGCTGAGCGCCGAGGAGAGCCTGGGCCGCGACATCTCCGACTCGTTCCGGGACGTGGCGGCCCGGATGAAGTCCGAGGACTTCGCCTGGGTGGCCGAGGCCATCGACATCAACCGCAGCGTGGGCGGGGATCTGTCGGAGGTGCTCGAGAACGTGAGCCAGACCATCCGGACCCGCCAGGCCATCCAGCGCGAGATCCGGACCCTGTCCGCGGAGGGTCGGCTCTCGGCCGCGATCTTGATCGCAGTGCCGTTCATCATCTTCACCGGCCAGTTCTTCATCAACCGCGACCTGACACGCGAGCTCACCAACACCGGTGAGGGACGGGTCCTGATCGCCGTCGGGCTGGTGATGATCACCGCGGGCAGCTTGTGGATGCGCCGGATCGTCCGGTTGAAGTACTGAGGAGGGATCGTGGATCTGCAGGTCGTCATCGGAGCATCCGCCGTCTCGTGCGCCGGGCTGCTGCTGTGGTGGGCCTTCTTCTCGGATCGGCGCACGGACCGGGCTCGGGCCGCGCTCGAGGAGTCCAACCGGGCGTTCGTCGCGCCCACGTTCCGGGACCTGGCCCTGGCACCCGGAGCCCGCGAGCGCCTCGTGGCCCCGGTCGGGGCTCGGGTCATGGACCGGGTCCGGAGATGGACGCCCCGGGGTTCGATCGAGGCCATGCAGCGGCGAA
This sequence comes from Acidimicrobiales bacterium, assembly GCA_041636995.1. Classification (GTDB taxonomy): domain Bacteria; phylum Actinomycetota; class Acidimicrobiia; order Acidimicrobiales; family UBA8592; genus JBFINV01. Next base: position 41,266 of record JBFKRY010000004.1, read on the forward strand.
TCAACCTCGCCGGGGCCCAGCGGGTGTGGAACGTGGAGCGGCTGCTGGCGGCCAAGGTCCTCGCGGCGCTCGGCACCTTCCTGTTCTTCGTGCTCATCGCGGTCGCCACCGGTTCGGCGATATGGGGTCTGGCCTCGGTGATCCTGTCCATTGCCGCCTACGTGACGCCCGATGGGCTGCTGGACCGCCGGGCCCGGGATCGGCAGTCACGGATCCAGGACGAGATGCCCGACGTGATCGACCAGGTGATGATCAGCGTCCAGGCGGGTCTCAGCTTCGACGCCGCCATCGACCGAGTCGCCAGCACCGGTCGGGGGCCCTTCGCCGAGGAGCTCAGGCGGGTGGTGCAGGACGTCCGGCTCGGCCTGGCCCGCACCGACGCCCTCGAGAAGCTGGCGGAGCGGACCGACGTCAACGAGCTCGACGAGTTCATCATCTCGATGAACCAGGCCGAGTCCTACGGCCTGTCGATCTCGCAGGTGCTGCGGGTGCAGTCCGACGAGCTCCGGGAGAAGCGGCGCCAGCGGGCCGAGGAGCGCGCCCACAAGATCCCGGTAAAGATGGTGGTGCCGCTGATCTTCTGCATCTTCCCCACCATCTTCATCGCTGCCCTCGGGCCGGCGGTGATCCGTGCCGTCAACTTCGACTACAACTTCTGACGGGCTCACCATGACCGATCAACCGTTTCTCACCACCGACGCCGACCATTTGCCCCGCCATGCCGACGACGACGGCGACGAGGGTCCGACCGACTGGCGGGTCACCGAGAGCCCGGTGTCGCACCTCGTCCGCCAGGTCGTCGACGGCGAGATGGTGTCGAGCCGCGCCGGTCACGAGCTCATCGCCACCGGCTACGCCACCCTGGACCGGGCCCTGGGCGGTGGGATGCACATCGGCGACCTGGCGATCGTCGGCGGGCTCCCCGGCTCGGGGAAGACGATCGCGGCGCTGCAGTGGGCCCGGAACATGGCCCGGGCCGGGAACTCCGTGCTCTACCTGTGCTACGAGCACGACGTGGCCACGATGCTCGGTCGCCTGATGGCGCTGGAGGTGGGGAACCTCGGCACCGCGCTCGACGGTCACGACGGCCGGGCGGTCAGCGATGCCCTCAGCTACACCATGAACGGCGCCGGCGACCCCGACAGCACCGTGCTCGAGCACCCGATCGCCCGGGCCGCGCTGGCCCAGATGGAGGACTACGCCGAGCGGCTGGTGCTGTCACAGGCTCCCAACTTCTGCGACCTCGACCTGATCCAGACCAAGGTCGAGGACGGCGACTACGACGTGGTGTTCATCGACTACCTGCAGAAGGTGCCGTCGCTGCGGGGCCTGGTGGGCATCGACCGCTACACCAACACCGTCGAGGGTCTCAAGAACCTGGCCCTCGACAACGAGTGCCTGCTCATCGCCATCTCCGCGGTCGACGCCGGGGCCATGGCCGAGCGGCGGCTGACCCTCGACGGCCTCCGCGGGGCCCATGCGTTGGCCCACGAGGCGGATGTGGTGATCACCATCAACGCCAAGCTGCGGGTGGTGTCCCGCTCGCACCTGGCCTTCGACTCGACCCTGTACGACGAGTTCTCGCGCCACGCGGTGTTCACCATCGAGAAGAACCGGCGGGGCATGGCGCCGCTCAACATCGAGTTCGAGAAGGACTTCGCCCGGTTCCGGTTCCACCCCAAGGGCCGGTACGTCGCCGAGAAGCTGATCGACGACATCATGGTCATGGAGTGACGAAGGAGCCCGATCCGCCGCTCTCCCACGCCCAGGTGAACGCCGAGCTGTCCGAGCGGCGCACGGGCGTCGCGGTCGCGTCGGTCACGGTCGTCGCCATCGTGGCCGTGCTCGCGGTGGGCGGCTGGCGCCCGGTGAGCCCGGCGCTGATCGTGCTCCTGGGAGGGCTCGGCCTGGCCAGCGCGCTGGATCTCGTCTACCGGAGGGTGCCGAACAACCTGATCGCGGCGACGACGGGAGCGGTGACGGTCCTGCTCGCGGTGGCATCGGTGCTGGACGACGACGGCTACCCGTTGGGGGCGCTGGTGGGTGGCATCGTTCTGTTCCTCATGTTCTGGGCAATCCACACCAGGTCACCCGGCCAGTTCGGAGCCGCCGACGTCAAGCTCTCCTTCGTCATCGGCCTGACGGTGAGCTGGTTCTCGATCGGGCAGCTCCGCTGGTTGCTGCTGTTCACCCTCGCCGGGCTGCTGGTCGTGGGGGTCCCGCTGCTGCTCGCCCACGGCCGGGGCAGCGGGCGCGTCATCGCCTTCGTCCCGGTGATGAGCGTCGCTACTGCCCTGACCCTGATCCGGGCGCTGGCCTGATCCGGCCCTATCCGACCGCCAGGAAGACCGCCTGGCACGACACCGGGCCGGTGACGTCGATCGACCGGCTGAACAGCAGCTTGCGCTCCAGCAGGGGCTGGCGCCGGCCCCACTCGCTGCCCCGGACGGTGACCTCGGCGCCCGCCGCGGGGCGGTAGGTGAGCATCGACTCGGGATGGTCGGCCAGGTGATGGCGCAGGTTGTCGATCGGTACCAGGACCCCGGTGCCGACGTAGTCCTCCAGGTCCGGATCGTCGGTGGCGACCACGGCCACGAACTCGTGACCGTCGAGTCGGAAGGTGGCGGTGCTGGGCACGACCAGGTGGTTGCTGTCGCCATCATGGGTCGAGAGGTTGGCGTACATGTTCCACGCAGTGGCGGTCCTCACTCCCAGGTACGGCAGCATCCCGATCAGCAGGGCCACCGCCGCGACCGCGACGCCTGCGGCAGGAGGCGCCCCCAGGTGCCGCGCCGCGCCGATGCGGGGCCGGAGGCTGTGCCACACGATCAGGCTGCCGGCGGGGATCCAGAGCACGAACGCGCCGTAGCGGACCAGGCCCGCGGTGCCGGAGCCCGGATCGCTCACCGACAGGTAGACGAAGGCCACCAGCACCCCCGGCAGCAGGCCCTTCAGGCGCTCACTGGGCTGCCACGCGGCAAGGCGGTCGATGGTGGCGTCGTCGAGGAAGAGCGTGAACAGCGCCAGCAGCACCGCCGTGAAATCGTAGAAGTGCTGGTCCAGGTCGAACGAGATCAGCAGGTGGAAGCACATCCCGAGCGCGACCCCCGCGGCGCGGGTGCGGCGGAAGAGGAGCAGCGGTACCACCGCGAGCTCGATCCCGGCGGCCGCGATGGGGAGCAGACTGCCTCCGGGGGCGTCGGGCCCGATACCCGGGAGGCCGATGGCTTCGAGTCCCTGGTTGGCGTAGAAGCGGGCGCACGACACCGCGGGGTCGAAGAAGTCGCCGTTCAGCTTGGCGAACGCCGCGAACCCGTAGAACACGAGCAGGACCCA
>JBFKRY010000005.1:0-44078 GCA_041636995.1 Acidimicrobiales bacterium
ATGTGGTCGTTGACCCAGACCGCGCCGAACTGGAGGGCCTTCGCCATCCGCATCGCCCGGCCGACGTCGCGGGTCCAGACGCTCGCCGCCAGCCCGTAGTCGACGTCGTTGGCCCAGGCCAGCGCGGTCTCCTCGTCGGGGACGGACTGGACGGTCACCACCGGCCCGAACACCTCGCGCTGCACGATCTCGGAGTCCTGGCCCACGCCGACCACGATCGACGGCTCGTAGAAGAAGCCGCCGCCGTCGCGGGCGCTGCCCCCCACGGTGACCTCGGCGCCTGCGTCCCGTGCCCGGTCGGCGAAGCCCGAGACCCGCTCGAGCTGCTCGGCCGACACCACCGGGCCCATCTCGGTGCTCTCGTCGGAGGGGTCCCCGGTGACCACCGACGACGCGGCTTCGCTCAGCCCGGCGACCACGTCGTCATGGATGCGCGACCCGGCGATGACCCGGCACGGTGCGGTGCAGTCCTGGCCCGAGTTGTAGAAGCTGGTCTCGCGCAGGTTCGCCACCAGGGCCTCGACGTCGGCGTCGTCGAAGACGATGACCGGGGCCTTGCCTCCCAGCTCCAGGTGGACCCGCTTCAACGAGTCGGACGCAGCCCGGGCCACCGACTTGCCGGCGGCCACGCTGCCGGTGAGCGAGACCATGGCCACATCGGGATGCTCGACCAGGGCCACCCCCGCGGTCTCGCCCTGGCCGAGCACCACGTTGAACACCCCCGGCGGGAGGATGTCCTGGGTCAGCTCCGCCAGCCGGAGCGCGGTGTACGGGGTGAGCTCGCTGGGCTTGAGGACCACGGTGTTGCCGACCGCCAGGGCCGGCCCCAGCTTCCACGTGGCCATGTTGAGCGGGTAGTTCCAGGGCGCGATCGACCCCACCACGCCGATGGGGTCGCGTCGGATCATCGACGTGTAGCCGTGCTCGTACTCGCCGGCGGCCTTGCCCTCGAGGAAGCGGCCGGCGGCGGCGAAGAAGCGCCAGTTGTCCACGGTCAGATCCATCTCGAACTCGATGATCGACACCGGCTTGCCGACGTTCTCGCACTCGAGGTGGCTCAGCTCCTCGATGTGCTCCTGGACCACGTCGGCCACCCGGTGCAGGATCTCGCTGCGCTGCCGCGGGGTGCGATCGGACCACTCGGGAAAGGCCTCGGCGGCCGCCTGGACCGCGGCGTCGACGTCGTCGGCGTCGCTCGACGCCACCTCGCCGATCACCTCGCCGGTGGCCGGGTTGACCACCTTGTCGGTGGCGCCGCTGCGGGCGCGGCACCACTTCCCACCGATGAAGTTGTCCTCGAGCATCCGGCTACCTCCTCGTGGCGCGCCGACCGTTTCGTTCGGTCCTCAGCTTGGTGCGTTTGCATGCGTCGATCAAGTGGGCGTCGACCACCGATCAGCCGTCGAGCCCCCCCGCTGACGATCGAATCAGTTGCACCGATCGGGTGTACGGTGTTGAATCAGCAGCGTTCCACGGAACGGGGGTTCCTCGATGCAGCACGCGGAGCTGGCCGAGCTGGCCGACCGACACCTCTGGGGGCACTTCAGCAGCCTCACCCACGACGTCGACGGGCTGCGCATCATCGAGCGCGGTGACGGGTGCTACGTCTGGGACGACCAGGGCAAGCGCTATCTCGACGGCCTGGCGGGCCTGTTCGTCACCCAGGTGGGCCACGGCCGGGCCGAGCTGGCCGAGGCCGCAGGCAAGCAGGCGGCCCAGCTCGGCTACTTTCCCATCTGGACCTACGCCCACCCGGGCGCGGTGGAGCTGGCGGCCCGGCTCGCCGGCTACGCCCCCGGCGACCTGAACCGGGTGTTCTTCACCACCGGCGGCTCCGAGGCCGTCGAGTCCGCCTGGAAGCTGGCCCGCCAGTACTACCGGGAAATCGGCGAGCCCACCCGCCACAAGGTCATCAGCCGCTACCTCAGCTACCACGGCACCTCGATGGGTGCCCTGTCCATCACCGGCCTGGCCGCCATCCGGACCCCCTTCGAGCCCCTGGTGCCCGGGGCCCTCACCGTCGCCAACACCAACCGCTACCGCTGCTACCTCTGCCAGCATCTCGACGCCTGCACGCTCGGCTGCGCCGACGACATCGAGCAGATGATCCTCCGCGAGGGGGCCGAGTCGGTGGCCGCGGTGTTCATCGAGCCCGTCCAGAATGCCGGCGGGTGCTTCGTCCCGCCGCCGGGCTACCTCCAGCGGGTCCGGGAGATCTGCGACCGGTACGGGGTGCTGCTGGTCTCCGACGAGGTCATCTGCGCGTTCGGGCGGCTGGGGCACATGTTCGGCTGCCAGCGCTACGACTACCAGCCCGACATCATCACCTGCGCCAAGGGCCTGACCTCCGGGTACTCGCCGCTCGGGGCCATGATCGCCTCGGACCGCCTGGCCGAGCCCTTCGTGAAGGCCGACCACTCGTTCCTCCACGGCTTCACCTTCGCCGGCCACCCGGTGAGCTGCGCGGTGGCGTTGGCCAACCTCGACATCTTCGAGCGCGAGGATCTGCTCGGCCACGTGCGGACCAACGAGGCTGGCTTCCGGGCCGCGCTCGACGACCTGTCCGACCTCCCGATCGTCGGCGAGATCCGGGGCGCCGGCTACTTCTACGGCATCGAGCTGGTCAAGGACCGCGACAGCCGGGAGACCTTCACCGACGAGGAGTCCGAGGAGCTGCTGCGGGGGTTCCTGTCCAACCGGCTGCTCGACCTCGGCCTGATCTGCCGGGCCGACGACCGGGGCGAGCCCGTCATCCAGCTCTCGCCGCCGCTCATCGCGGGCCGGGCCGAGTTCGACACGATCAACCAGACCCTGCGCACCGCGCTCACCGAGGCCATGGCCCGGCTGCGATGACCACCCTCGAGCTCGACGACACCGACAAGGCCATCATCCGGGAGCTGCAGGTCGACGGTCGGCTGCCGTACGCAAAGCTGGCGCCCCGGGTGGGCCTGAGCGAGGCGGCCACCCGCCAGCGGGTCAACAAGCTGATCGAGCGGGGCGCCATGCAGATCGTGGCCGTCACCGACCCGGTGACCCTGGGCCTCGACCACCAGGCCATGCTCGGCATCAACGTCGACGCCGACGTACGCACGGTCACCGCCGAGCTGGCCACCATCGACGAGGTCGAGTACCTCCTCATCACCGCCGGCCGCTACGACGTGATCGCGGAGGTCACCAGCGTCGACGCCGAGGGCTTCCTCACCCTGGTGAACGACCGCATCCGGCCCATCCCGGGGATCCGCAACCTGGAGATCCTGAGCTACCTGAAGCTCGCCAAGCAGACCTACAACTGGGGGACCGGGTGACAGCGCGGCCGCCCATCCGGGTGCTGGACGTTGCCGGCTCCCCCGAGGCGGTCGGCCACGCCCACGGAGCCGCCTTCGCCGAGGAGATCCGGGCCTACACCGCGGAGCGGGTGGAGCTGGTGGCGTCGGGCTCGTGGAGCGGTGGTCCCCTCGCCCCGGCCGACGTCCTCGACCTCGCCGCGTCCTGCCTCCCCGCCCACGCCCGGCACCACCCCGACCTCCACGCCGAGATGCTGACCATGGCCGATGCCGCCGGCATCAGCCCTGCCGAGGCGGTGGTGGTCGGCGGCTTCACCGACTTCGTCGACACCGTTCGCGCCGCGCTCGGCGGCCCGCACCCGGTGTCGGTGCTCGAGGACGACTGCACCGCCTTCATCGTGCCCGACTCCCGGGCCGACGGCGCCGGCATGTTCGGCCAGACCTGGGACATGCACGACACCGCCACCGAGCACGTGGTGCTGCTGCGGGTCCGGTCCGACGATGCCCCGGCGGCGCTGGTGTTCACCACCACCGGCTGTCTGGGGCAGCTGGGCATGAACGAGGTCGGCGTCTGCGTCGGGATCAACAACCTGGTCGCCCTGGACGGCCAGGTGGGGGTCACCTGGCCGAACGTGGTCCGAGCCGCGCTGGGCCGGGACACCGCCGCCGGGGCCCGGGACGCCATCCTCGACGCCGAGCTGGCCGGGGGCCACAACTATCTGGTCTTCGACGCCAGCGGCGAGGGGTACAACATCGAGGCCATGCCCACGGCGCGCCCGGTCACCCCGCTCGGTGAGGATGCCCTGGTGCACACCAACCACACCACCACCCCCGAGACCGACGACCGCGAGGGGCCGCGGGCCGAGGAGCTGCAGCGCAGTTCGCGCCGACGGATGGACATCGCCCGGGCATGCCTGGACCGCTCCGGGCTCGGCCCCCGGGACCTGATGGCGCTCACCCGCGACCGCGAGGCGGTCTGTCAGGTGGCCACCCCGCCCTACCACATCGAGTCCTCCGGCGCCGCGGTCATGCGTCCCCGGACCGGGGACTTCTGGGCCTGCTGGGGCCTGCCCACCGACAACGACTACCAGCAGGTGGGCTTCGCGAGCCGACCGGGACCATGAGCACGGCCGAGATCCGCTACGTGACGATGGCCCCCGAGCACACCGAGGGGCTCATGGAGGTGGAGCACGCCTCGTTCCCCGGCCTGACCAACGTCGACCTGCTCCAGCCCGAGAACGTGCACCGGCTGTGCGAGGTGTTCCCCGAGGGCTGCTTCGTGGCCCTGCACGGGGACCGGCCGGTGGGCATGGGGCTCGGGATCCTGGTCGACTTCGACTTCGACCATCCCGACCACACGCTCGCCGAGATCGCCGGCGAGTATCAGTGCGCCAACCACGACCTCGACGGCGACTGGTACTACGGCATCAACATCAGCGTCCATCCCGACTACCGGGGCCACGGCATCGGCCACCGCCTCTACGAGCTGCGCAAGGACGTGTGCCGCCGCTACAACCGGCGGGGCATCGTGGCCGGCGGGGTCATCCCGGGCTATGCCGACCACATCGGGCACATGAGCGCCGCCGAGTACATCGCCCGGGTGGCCGCGGGGGACCTGTACGACCCGACGCTCACGTTCCAGCTCGAGAACGGCTTCCGGGCCGAAGCGGCGCTGGCCGACTACATGGAGGACGCGGCGGTCGGGAACTGGGCGGTCCTCATCGTGTGGGACAACCCGGGCTACCGGCCCGCGAGGGCGGTGGGTCGGACATGAGCAGCCCCACCCCTGCGGTCGAGACCGTCGGTATCACCAAGCGCTTCGACGACGTGGTCGCGGTCGAGGCGATGGATCTGGCCATCGCCGACGGGGAGTTCTTCGCGCTGCTCGGACCGTCCGGTTGTGGGAAGACCACCACCCTGCGGATGGTCGCCGGGCTGGAGCTGCCCACCCAGGGGAGCCTGCAGATCTTCGGCGAGGAGGTCGGCACCCTGCCGCCGAACAAGCGGCCGGTGAACACCGTGTTCCAGAGCTACGCGTTGTTCCCCCACATGACCGTCGAGCAGAACGTCGCCTTCGGGCTGAAGATGCGCAAGGTCGCCAGGACGGAGATCGGCGACCGGGTGCGCGAGGCCATCGGGCTGGTGAAGCTCTCGGGTATGGAGCACCGGCGCCCGTCGCAGCTGTCGGGCGGCCAGCAGCAGCGGGTGGCCCTGGCCCGGGCCCTGGTGAACAGCCCCAAGGTGCTGCTGCTCGACGAGCCCCTGGGCGCCCTCGACCTCAAGCTGCGCCAGGAGATGCAGGGCGAGCTCAAATCGCTCCAGCGCGAGGTGGGCATCACCTTCGTGTTCGTCACCCACGACCAGGAGGAGGCGCTCACCATGAGCGACCGGATCGGGGTGATGGACCGGGGTCGGCTCCTCCAGGTCGGGACCCCCGAGGAGATCTACGAGCATCCCGCCAGCCGGTTCGTGGCCGACTTCATCGGCCAGACCAACCTGCTCGACGCCACCGTCGAGTCCCCGGACACCGTGTGCCTCGCCAACGGGGTCCGGATCCCGGGCCGCTCCGACCACCCGCCGGGAACCAGGGTGGCCGTGAGCCTCCGACCCGAGCGGGCCGTGCTGCACCGGCGCGACGGCGCCCCCGCCGGCGTCCCCTCGGTGGACGGGGTGCTCGAGCAGGTCACCTACCTCGGCAACGCGCTCGTCTACACGGTGGCGCTGGACTGGATGCACCTCGAGGTCCGAACCGAGAACCGGCCCCACATCGAGCGGCCGAACGTGGGCGAGGACGTGACCGTGTCCTGGGAGCAGGGCGCGGTCTCGGTCGTCGGAGACTGAGCGGACCGGGGCGATGACGCTGCTCGACGACCCGCACGCCGTCCAGGCCGAGCCGGGCGCGGTGGCCACGCCCGACTTCGAGCAGGCCGCGGCCCGCCAGCAGGCTCGCCGCGGGTTCCTGCTGGCGTTGCCGGCCTACGCGTACCTGGTGGTGTTCTTCGCGATCCCGCTGGTGATCGTGCTCGTCTACTCCTTCGCCACCCGCAACCGCTTCGGCGGCACCGACCTGTCGGGCTGGAACCTCGACGCCTACCGGCGCCTCGGCGAGCCGATCGTGCGCGACATCCTGTTCCGCTCGGTCTGGCTGGCCGTCATCACCACCGTCATCTGCCTGGTGATCGCGTATCCCTTCGCCTACTTCCTGGCCACCCGCCGACCGGTGGTTCGCAACCTCATGCTGGTGTTCGTGATGATCCCGTTCTGGTCGAACTTCCTGGTACGGAACTACGCCTGGCGGGTCATCCTCGGCAACGACGGCATCGTCACCCGGACCACCGAGGCCATCGGCCTGGGCGAGACCGAGATCCTGTTCACCCAGAGCGCGGTGGTGCTCGGCCTGGTGTACGGGTTCCTGCCGTTCATGATCCTGCCGCTCTACGCGTCGATCGAGCGCATCGACCTCGGGCTGGTCGAAGCCAGCCGCGACCTGTACGCCTCCGGCTACCAGACCTTCCGGCGGGTGCTGCTGCCCCTCTCGATGCCCGGCGTCATCGCCGGGTCGATCCTGGTGTTCGTGCCCAGCCTGGGCGCGTACGTCACCCCCGAGATCCTGGGCGGCGCCAAGACCACCCTGCTCGGCTCCTACATCGTCACCCAGTTCCTCACCGCCCGGAACTGGCCGGTGGGGGCCTCGCTGTCGTTCGTGCTGATGGCGGTGATGCTGGTGGCCACCATGATCTACTTCCGCAGCGGCGGTCGGAACCTGTGAGCTCCACGGCCGAGCCCCGCGGCGCCACCCGGGTGGCCCTGTCGGCGAACGCCTGGTTGGTGTACCTGTTCTTCTACGCCCCGATCGCGCTCCTCGTGATCTTCTCGTTCAGCGACGACCGCAACGTGGGCCGCTGGGGCGGGTTCACCTTCGGCTGGTACCAGGAGTTCTACGACAACGAGCAGCTCCGCAGCGCCCTGTGGGTGTCGGTGCGGGTCGCGATCCTGTCGACGGTGATCTCGGTGGTGTTGGGGACCCTCGCCGCGCTGGCCCTCGAGCGCTTCCGGTTCCGGGGCCGGCGGGCCTTCGACGCCCTGCTCTACCTCCCGATCATCATCCCCGACGTCACCATGGCGGTGATGATGCTGCTGTTCTTCTCCCAGGCCTTCGACCTGCTCGACAGCCTCTTCGGGCTGAGCATGCAGAAGGGCCTGGCCAGCATCACCATCAGCCACATCGCCTTCAACATCAGCTTCGTGTCCGTGGTGGTCCGGGCCCGCATCGCCGGGATGGACGAGGACCTGGAGGAGGCCGCCCTCGACCTCTACGCCACCCGCTGGAACACCTTCCGTCACGTGACCCTGCCACAGATCGCGCCGGGCATCGCCGGCGGGGCCCTGCTGGCGCTGACCCTCTCCCTCGACGACGTGGTCGTGACCCAGTTCGCGGCCGGGCCCGGGGCCACCACGCTGCCGGTCTTCGTGTTCGGCCTGATCCGCCGGGGCGTCACCCCGCTGATCAACGCGACGTCGGTGGTGATGCTCGGCGCTTCGGTCGTGCTCGTCCTACTCTCGCTGCTGGCCCAGCGGTTCCGCACCGACAGTCCCGGGGTCGCGCCCGGCGCGGCCGCGGTCGACGGTCCAGCTCACTCCCAGCCGATCCCGCAAAAGGAGACCCAATGAAACCGACACATCTGCTGCGTCTGCTGGCCGTGGTGCTGGCCTTCGCCCTCGTCGCAGCCGCGTGCGGCGACGACGACGACGGCGCGGGCACTCCGCCGGACTGCGAGGTGGGCCAGACCGACGGTGACCTGGCGATCTTCAACTGGGCCGAGTACATCGACCGGGAGCAGCTCGACGAGTTCGAGCAGGAGTTCGGGGTGAGCGTCACCATGGACACCTACGACTCCAACGAGGCCATGCAGCCGATCATCGCCGAGGGCAACTCGGGCTTCGACCTGATCGTGCCGTCGGACTACATGGTCGCCATCCTCATCGCCGGCGGGCACGTGCTGCCCCTGAACAAGGACGCCATCCCCAACCTGTCGAACGTCTCCTCGGAGTTCACCGATCTGGTGTACGACCCCGCCGGCGACTACTCGGTCCCGTACCAGTGGGGCACCACCGGACTGGCCGTGGACACCGAGGTTGTCGGCGCGGACTTCCCCCGGTCGTGGGGCCTGGTCTTCGACCCGGCGATCGCGGACCAGTACGCCGGCCGGATCTCGCTGCTCAACGACCCGCGGGAGACGCTGGGCGCGGCCCTCAAGTATCTCGGCTACTCGCTGAACACCACCGACGAAGGCGAGCTCGAGGAGGCCAAGCAGCTCATCGCCGACACCCGGGACCGGCTGGCGGCCTTCAACACCGACTCGGCCGACGAGCTGCTCACCACCGGCGAGACCGCGATCGCCCACGGCTACTCGGGCGACATGTTCACCCAGTTCCTCGAGACCGACGACCCGGCGCGCTTCGTGTACTTCGTGCCCGAGGAGGGCGGCACCCGCTGGATCGACAACATGGCCATCCCCTTCGACGCCCCCAGCCCCTGCACCGCGCACACCTTCATCAACTGGCTGCTCGAGCCCGACCAGGGCGCGGCCCTGTCGAACTGGAACTACTACAGCAGCCCGAACCAGGCCGCCCTGGACGGCCTCGACGAGGAGCTGCTGGAGTTCGTGGACGATCCCGCCGTGGCCCCCACCGACATCCTGGAGGAGATCGTCGACACCGGCGACTTCGAGACCCGGTACTCCGACGCCTTCATCGAGGCCAAAGGCTGACACCCGTCGTCCCGTCTACGCCGGGGCTCATCGATGTTCCGGTCCGGCCTTTGCCGCTGTCGCGGCGGGCCGGACGCACCCGAGCCCAACCAGGAAGGCGGTTGGGCTCGGGGCGGGGTAGGTGCAGGGGGGAGGGTTGCCGGTTGCCGGTTGGCGGCGATGTTGTCGGCGATGTTGTTCGGCGATCGAGGCGGGCCCGGTGCGTTCCTCGTGGTCACACACCGAGCCCGCATTCGGGTGTGCTGCCGTCCCACCAGCGAGCAGTACCCTTGACGGCAACCGTTGCGGGGACAGTTGCCAATTGCCCTGTATGTGTCCGGCTCACCACCGGTGTCGCGCTTTTCGCGAAATTCCTCGCGAAAAGCTCAGGAGCCGAACACATCGGGCAGCCCCACCACCACCACGGCGGGGAGCTTTGCATTGATCGACCAGCTGGCACAGGGACGCTCCTCGGAGGGCTCGGGCCGGATGACCTCCCAGCCCTCGGCGTCGAGCCCCAGGTCGCGCAGGATCGCCTCTCCACCTGTCACCGTGGCCTCGAGCGGCGCGCACGAGCCCGGCGGGGTGAGCGCCGCCAGTCGCTGGCGCAGCTCGATGAGGGTGTCGAGATCACGCAGATCGGTGGGCCGGGCGAGGCCGAGGGCGTCGCAGACCGTGTCGGTGCCCGGGAACACGGCCAGCCCGCCGTTCGGGTTGACGCAGGCGGTGAGGGGCGGGACCACACTGCCGCTGGCGAAGGTGCCGTCCTGCCACAGGCCGGCGCAGAGGGAGGTATCGAACCCGGGCTCGGGGGTCACCACGATGGCGCGCCCGTCGAGATCGGCGGTCTCGTAGCAGAGCACCCCCTCGGGTTCGGCGGGCTCGCGGGTCATGATGACGACGGCCGCGGCCGTGCCCACGGACAGCAAGACGAAGGCGGCGATGGTGATGACCAGCCGGCGCCCGTCGTGCCGCTTCTGGCGACCCCGCTCCAGGGCGGCTCGACGGATCGACCGCGCACGGAGACTGTCCGCTGCGGGGATCTCTGCGTCCAGCGCAGGGTCGAGTTGTCGGAGCAGATGGTCCATCTCGGATCGTTTCACAACCACAGCCCCCCGCTCCGCCTCGACGGCTCGTCGGACTGGCTCGTGTCTGCCCTACTAGTGTCCGACAGCAGCAAGATGTCGCGATGTTGTAGCTGCCGCTCCATGCGCCGGCGAGCCCGATAGAGGCGGGTGCGGACCGACGACGGCGACATGTCGACCACCTCGGCGATCTGCTGGTGGCTGAGCTCCTCCCAGACCGACAGCCGGATCAGCTCCTGGTCGAGCGACGGCAGCGACTCGAGGGCTCGCCGCACCGCGGTGGTGAGCTGGTGCTGCTCGTCGCTGGCGGCGACCAGGTGCCCTGGGTCGTCGGAGGGACGGGGCCGGAGATGGCGTGAGACCCGATGGACGAGGCGGGTGGCCCGGGCCCCGCCGCGCCGCTGGTTGCTGATGGTCCGATAGGCGATGCCGTAGATCCACGCCAGGGGCACGTCGGCCTCGAGCGCGTCGTCGAGGCGCCGCCACACCGACGCGTAGACCTCCGAGACCACGTCGTCGACGTCGTCTCGTCGGGCTACGCGCCGGAGGCAGTAGGCGTAGACGGCTCGGAACGTCTCCCGGTACAGCGCATCGAACCGCTGTTCCTCGGGGGAACGAGGGGCCAGCTCCTCACTCCCTTCTCGTGCCGGTCACCGCTCGAGCGGGTCAGCTGTCAGATGATGTACACCGACGACACGTCATTGTTCCAGGATCCGGAGATGACCGCATCGACGTCCCAGGCCTGGGTCCGGTAGGTCGGGATCCAGGCGCCACCGCCGTCGCTGTAGTCGGCCATGAACGTCGAGCAGGCCCCGACCCGGTACGACGAGGTCCGCTGGTTGAATCCGTAGGAGGACAGGTTGTGCCAGAAGCCGCGAGAGCTGATCCAGAGCGAGGCGCCGCCGTAGTAGTAGCCGTCGTAGAGCTTCAGGTACGACGAGCAGGAGGCGGCGGCGAAGCTGGCGCCCTCGACCTCCGCGCCGTCCTCGGCGAACCGGTCCGTGAGGCCGAGCTCCGCCAGCCGGACGTCGCGGGCGTCGTCGCTGCTGAAGCACTCCACGTAGCGAAGCACGTCCGGGACCACGACACAGGTGGTTGCGCCCCTCCATCCCTGGCTCAGATCGATCACCTCGCCCTCCATCAGCGCCAGGGCGCCCTCGGTGCTCGTCCCTCGTGCCGGCGTCCGTGCCGACGAGCCCTGGCGGGCCTCGATCGCCTGGGCCGCCGGCACCAGGACGAGGAACGCCATCGCTATTGCTGCCGCCCGGACCAGTGTGCGTGGAACACGGTTCCCCATTGGATTCTCCTTGTGTGGTGGTGGGTGTTCACCCGGGTTGTGTCCGCATCCGGACAAACGTCGCGACGAATGGCCGGAGCCGGACACATACGGGGTATCCCGCCGCTGAAAGGGGTTCGATGCAGGCACAGGTCGACGTGGGTCGTGTTGTTGACGTCGTGGTCTCGATCTCGGACGAGGTGGCTCGTCACAGTCGCTTCACCGTGGCTCTCGGCGCCGTGGTTCGCGAGGTCGTGGTGGGGTCGGCGGACGCGGCGGACGTTCGCGTGGTCTCGGCCGACGTGTACGAGCGCCAGAGCGAGCACTCCGAGGCCGCGGTGGTGGTGGCGGTGGGTGATGCCAGATCGGCCAACGCCCATCGGCGGGCGCTGGCCGCCGGGGCGGTGGCCCTGGTCGACTGGTGGAGCCCCGAGGACGACATCCGGGCTGCCATCGACGGTGCCCGCCACGGCTTCAGCCTGGTCCCTGCAGGGGTGTCGGCGAACCTGGTCAGCCGGCTCGAGGATCCGCCGTCGTCGCTCGAGCTGAGCGACTGGCAGCTCGAGCTGCTGCGTGACCTGTCCGAAGGCCTCACCCTCGAGGAGCTCGCTGCGGCCCGCCGGTGCTCGGCCCGCAAGGTGCGCCGCCATCTGCGCGAGATCTGGAAGCTGCTGGGCGTCGACGGCAGGGCCCAGGGGCTGGTGCGGGCCACCCGCTGGGGCCTCGTGGGCTGAGGCACCGCCCCGGGCCCGGGCCTGGCATGCTGTCCGCGCCCATCGACTGCGCGGGAGCGACGCCATGAACACCAACCTCCTGATCGGCGGAAAGTGGATCGACGGATCCGACGGTGCGCGGATCGACGTGCACGACCCGGCCACCGGCGAGGTCATCACCGACGTGGCCGCGGGAACCCCGGCCGACGCGTCCCGGGCCGTCGACGCCGCCGCCGCCGCCCAGCCCGGGTGGGCCGCCACCGCGCCGAGGGAGCGGGCCGAGATCCTGCGCGCCGGCTGGCAGACGCTCATCGACCACACCGACGAGCTCGCCGAGCTCATCGTCCTCGAGCACGGCAAGCCGATGAGCGACGCCAGGGGCGAGATCGCCTATTCGGCCGAGTTCTTCCGCTGGAACGCCGAGGAGACCGTCCGGATCCGGGGCACGGTGGCCACCGCGCCGGCCGGCGACAAGCGGATGCTCGTGCACCATCCGCCGATGGGCGTGGTGGTCATGATCACCCCGTGGAACTTCCCTGCGGCGATGATCGCGCGCAAGCTGGCGCCGGCGCTCGGCGCCGGGAACGCGGTCGTCATCAAGCCGCCCAAGCAGACACCGCTCACCGCACTGCGCATCGCCGCGCTCCTCGAGGACGTGGGTCTTCCTGCCGGGCTCGTCAACGTGGTGCCAACCACCTCGTCGGGCGAGTGGTTCGACGCCGCCGTCGACAACCGCCACACCCGCATGGTGTCCTTCACCGGTTCCACCGAGGTGGGCCGGCTCCTGCTGCGCCGCAGCGCCGATCGGGTCCTCAAGACGATCATGGAGCTGGGCGGCAACGCGCCGTTCGTCGTGTTCGACGACGCCGACCTCGACGCCGCGGTCGACGGGGCCATGGTCGCCAAGATGCGCCACTCGGCCGAGACCTGCACCGCCGCCAACCGCTTCTACGTCGAAGCCGGCATCGCCCAGGACTTCACTGCGGCGCTCGCCGAGGCCATGGGAGGGATCAAGGTGGGGAGCGGGTTCGACGACGGCGTGACCTGCGGCCCGATGATCGACGGCGAGGCCATCGAGAGCATCGACGGCCTCGTCCGCGAGGCGGTGGCGGCCGGGGCCGAGGCCGTGGTGGGCGGGAGCCCCATGGATCGACCGGGCTACTTCTACGAGCCGACGGTGCTGAGCGGCGTCGAGCACAGCTCGCCGATCGCGCACGAGGAGATCTTCGGGCCGGTGGCGCCGATCATCGAGTTCTCCGACACCGACCACATGATCGAGCAGGCCAACGACACCGAGATGGGCCTCACCGGTTACGTCTACACCCGGGACCTGGCCCGGGGGCTCGCGGTGAGCGAGCGCATCCAGGCGGGGATGATCGGCCTCAACCGGGGGGCGCTGTCGGATCCCGCGGCCCCCTTCGGGGGGATGAAGCAGTCGGGCCTGGGCCGCGAGGGCTCGACCGAGGGGATCTACGAGTTCTGCGAGACCCAGTACATCGCCACCAACTGGTGATCCCGGGCCAGCCCTCGGGCGGCCACTCCGCGGTGGTGCTGTGGTGCGGTGGGGTCGTCAATAGCGCGGCCAGTCGACGCCCAGGTCGGCGGCGATGTCGGTCATGCCTTCGAAGGGGCCGACGCCGATCCCGTCGAGCAGCCGGTTCATCATCTCGAAGTTGCCGGTGACCGCAGCGGCGCGCACTGCGCCCTCGACTCCCACCGCCTCCTGGAGCGGGCCGAGGGCTTCGTCCCGCTCCTCGCGATCACGCAGCACCACCGCGTCGACCAGGCAGCGCAGCTCCCTGGCCCCGGGTAGGAGGGGATCGGCCACGGGGTCGTTGACGGCCAGCAGGTCGACCTGCCTGCCCGTCGCCTGCACGCTCGCACGGAGCATGCCCGCATGCGCGAACAGTCAGAAGAAGCAGTCGTTCAGCAGCGAGGTCCGGGCGGCCACGAACTCGATCTGGGCCCGGTCGAGGCCTTGCACGAGCTCGAGGTCACCCATCTCCTCCAGGCTCATGTAGAGCACGCAGTGGAGGTCGTGCAGCGCCGCGTCCTCGGCGGCGACCCCGCTGAGGGCGTTGGGCGCGAACGCCCGGCCCACCGTGGGCACCAGCCCGCCGTGGAGCTGGGCCTCGGCGACCGTCTCCCTGCTGGGCTCACCAGGGCGGGGTGCCGGCAGGGCCTGGGGGTGGTCCATCCCGATGCCGAACATGAACGAGTCGACCGCACTGAGCCTGGCGACGACGCCCAGGACCTCGACGTAGGCCTCGGCGCGCAGCCCGGCGTCGGCCAGCGACGCCACCCAGGACTCGTCGACATGGGGATCGGCAGACAGGCGCTCGGCCGCCTCCAGGGCAGCCTCCGACAGGTCGACGTGGGGGCGCGGCTCACGCTCACGGGCGGCCCGGCCCACGGCGGCGATGGCCACCCGCTCGGCGCCGGTCCACCACGTGCCCGGGGACGCCAGCCGGTCCCACTCCCGGTTGAGGCCGTCGACGTAGGTCTGGCCGAGCGGGAGCGGTGCCATGCGAGCAGACCTTATCTCTGCGACGCCGGCCAGCCCGGCGTCACCTCGGGCTCGGCTTCGGCGGGCACGGCCATCGTCCCCCGGGCGTCCTCGTTGTGGATCAGCAGCGACACCAGCGCGGCCACTCCGAAGAAGGACGCGCTCACCCCGAAGGCCACCCGGAACGCCTCGACGCGTTCGGCCGTGGGCGCGCCGCCGTCGAGGGGGCTGTCGAGCGAGCTCACCATGCTCGCCAGGATCGTGGCCCCGATGGCCACCCCGACCGCCATCGACGCCTGACGCTGGGTGTTGAACAGCGACGTGGCCCGACCCATCTCGGGGAGCGGGATCGTGGCGTAGGTGGCCGTCTGGACGGGGATGAAGAGCACCCCCATGGCCATGCCTCGCAGGAAGCTCACGCTGGCCACGGCCAGCAGGCTGGTGGTCTCGTCCATGGTGGCGAACCACAGGCTCACGATCATCGCGGCCAGCGAGCCCGCCACCATCAGCGGCTTCGGACCGATCCGGGGATACCACACCCGGCCGACGAGCTGGGACGAGGCGATCACCCCGAGGGCCTGGGCGGACACCGTGAGCCCGGTGGGCAGGGCCGAGTGCTCGCCGACCTTCTGCAGGAAGATCGGGAGCAGGAAGATCAGGCTGAAGAAGCCGATGTAGATCGGCGCCGATGCCAGGTTGGTTGCCCGGAACAGCCGGTCCCGGAACAGTCGCAGCGCCAGCACCGGGTCCTCGGTGCGGGTCTCGACGAGCACCAGGGCGACGAGGGCGGCGGCGCCGGCTACGAGGCTGGTCAGGATCAGGGGAGAGCCCCAGCCCCGGTCGGGGCCCTCCGAGACACCCAGCAGCACCAGCCCCAGCCCCGCCGCCGACAGCACCAGGCCCGCCCAGTCGATGCGCCCGCTGGTCCCCACCACCTCCTCACGGAGCCAGGCCAGGGCCAGCACCAGACCGAGCCCGCCGATGGGGATGTTGATGTAGAAGATCCAGCGCCACGAGAGGGTCTCGATGATCAGCCCCCCGAGCGACGGTCCGATCGCAGGCGCGATCACGACGACCCCGATCACCGCGGCCGACGCCCGGGCCCGCTCCCGGAGCGGGAAGGAACGGAACAGCATCGCCGAGCCGATCGGCGTGATCAGCCCCGCGAAGAGCCCCTGGAGCATCCGGAACCCCACCAGCTGCTCGAGCGACTGCGCGGTGCCGCAGAGCGCCGACGCGGTCACGAAGCCCGCAAGCGCCAGCACGAACATCCGCCGGGTGCCGAACTTGTCGCCGAGGAACCCCGCGATCGGGATCACCACGGCCAGGGCCACGTAGAAGCCGATGATGGCCCAGTCGACGTCGGTGGAGTCCACGTCGAACTCGTCGGCGAGGGTGGGGATGGCGATGTTGACCACGGTGCCGTCGACGATCTGGATGAACAGACCCAGCACGTAGACCGCCATCACGCGGTACTTGTACTCACCGAGGATCGACACCGAGCCGACGGTACCGGCCGGCCCGGGGTCCCGGGGGAATCGACTCCCGCGCGCTCGGTTCACTAGAACGTGCACATGGATCTCGGGATATCCGGCCGGCGAGCGCTGGTCGCGGCGTCGAGCTCCGGCCTCGGTCGCGAGACGGCGCGGGCGCTGGTCGCGGCGGGCTGCGAGGTGGTGGTCTCCGGGCGCGACCAGGGACGTCTCGACGAGGCCGTCGACGACATCGGTGGGGGCACGGCGATCGTCGCGGACCTGTCGACCATCGCCGGGGCCCAGGCCCTGGTGGCTCACGCCGCCGCCACCCTGGGCGGGATCGACATCCTCGTCACCAACAACGGTGGTCCGCCGGCCGGCAACTTCGAGTCGACCGACATCGACGACTACCAGCAGGCGCTGGACCTGAACCTCCTGGCCATGGCCGCGCTGTGCAAGGCCGCCATCCCCCCGATGCAGGAGCGAGGGTGGGGTCGGGTGGTGGCGATCACGTCGGTCGCGGTGCGCCAGCCCATCCCGTACCTGATCCTGTCCAACACCGCTCGGGCGGGGCTGACCGCGTTCTTGAAGACCACGGCCCTGGAGGTGGCCCGGGACGGGGTCACGGTCAACAGCATCCAGCCGGGGCTGCACTCCACGGAACGGCTGGGGGCCCTCTACGGGGGCGACCTGTCCGCGCTGCGCGAGGAGATTCCGGCCCGGATGGTCGGCGATCCTCGTGATTTCGGGCAGGTGGCGGCGTTCCTGTGCTCCGAGCAGGCGAGGTTCGTCACCGGGGTGGCCCTCCCCGTGGACGGGGGCGCCTACAGCGGGCTGCAGTAGCCGTGAGCGACCTGCACTGGTGGTCCGCCCGGCAGCTCGCCACGGCCATCGCCGCCGGTGAGGTGTCCAGCCGCGACGCCCTCGACCATCTGGTGGCCCGGATCGAGGATCTCGACGGCGACATCAACTCGGTGGTGCAGTGGGACCTCGACCAGGCCCGGGCCGCGGCCGGGCGGGCCGACGACGCCATCGCCGCCGGTGCGGAGCTGGGCCCGCTGCACGGGGTCCCGATGACGATCAAGGACTCGTTCCAGACCCGGGGCTGCATCACCACCTCGGGCGCTCCGGAGCTGGCCGACTTCGTGCCCGCCGAGGACGCCTGGCCGGTGGCCCGGCTCCGAGACGCGGGCGCGGTGCCCTTCGCCAAGACCAATCTGCCGATCTGGGCGGGCGACATCCAGAGCTACAACGCCGTGTTCGGCTGCACCAACAATCCCTTCGACCCGACCCGCACCCCGGGCGGCTCGTCGGGTGGGGCCGCAGCGGCGCTGGCGATGGGGTTCACTCCCATCGAGCTGGGCAGCGACATCGGAGGCTCGATCCGGGTGCCGGCCCACAATTGCGGGGTGGTGGGCCACAAGCCGAGCTACGGCATCGTGCCCGGGCACGGCCAGATACCGGGCATGCCCGGCACCCTGTCCCAGGCCGACCTGGCCGTGACCGGCCCGATGGCGCGCCACATCGAGGATCTCGAGCTGGGGATGGACGTGCTGGTCGGCCCGGACCGCTGGCTCGAGCCGGGGTGGCGCATCGACCTGCCGCCGAGCCGCCACCACGATCTGGCCGACTTCCGCATCGCGGCCTGGCTCGACGACCCGCACTGCCCCGTCGACACCGACACCAGCCGGGTCCTCGGTGCGCTCGTCGGCGCCATCGAGAGCGCCGGCGGCCGGGTCGACGAGCAGGCCCGGCCCGGGTTCACGCTCGAGAAGGTGGACCGGGTGTTCGGCCGGCTGCTGCACGCGGCCCTCTCGGGGGGCCACGACCTGGCCAAGATCGAGCATCTGGCGGCCGACACCAGCGACACCCCGCTGGGCGAGGTCAAGCGAGCCACCGCGGCCCGCCACCGCGAGTGGCTCGCCGACAACGAGCGGCGGCTGCAGATCCGGGAGCGCTGGCGTGAGTTCTTCGCCGACTGGGACGCCATGCTGTTGCCCGTCCAGCCGCGGGCGGCGATTCCCCACGATCACTCCGAGCCGATGTTCGGGCGTACCGTCGAGATCGACGGAGTCGAGCGGCCCTACGCCGACATGTTCGGCTGGATCGGACCTGCGGGAGCCGGCATGCTGCCTGCCACCGTGGTGCCGGCCGGCCTGGGGTCCGACGGGTTGCCGATCGGGGTGCAGGTCGTCGGCCCGTTCCTCGAGGACCGCACCACCCTCCGCCTCGCCGCCCTGATCACCGAGCTCACCGGCGGCTGCCCCCGCCCGCCAGCCGCCACCGGCGACGACCCTGTCGGTGACACTGTGTGACACTGGGGTCTGACCCCTGTGATCACCAAGTTGTATTGAACTTGTATCACGCAGGGCTAGGTCGTGGCCCCGATCCGGGCACCCGGCGGGATGATGGGCGGGGCCGCGTTGAGGGCGTCGATGCCGAACCCGGCGGTCTTCTTGTAGCCCGCCGCCAGCTCGGCCCGCTCCTCGTGGGGCATCACGTCCTCGATGTCGTCGAACACCCC
The DNA here is from genome assembly GCA_041636995.1 of Acidimicrobiales bacterium. Taxonomy (GTDB): domain Bacteria; phylum Actinomycetota; class Acidimicrobiia; order Acidimicrobiales; family UBA8592; genus JBFINV01. Next base: position 18,614 of record JBFKRY010000005.1, read on the forward strand.
GCCGCAGCGGTCCTCGACGATCTGCATGACCGCGTCGGGCCCCGACCCCCGGTTGGCCAGGATCATGCGGGCGGTGGCGGGTCGCATCTCCTCCTCGTAGCCGAGCAGTGCATCGGGGCCCACGCCGTGATCGAGGAACGCCCGGCCCAGCTTGCGGGCGTCGACGATGGCCTGGCTCGCCCCGCTCGAGCCCACCGGGTACATGATGTGGGCCGCGTCGCCCATCAACGTCGCCCTGCCGTCGGTCCAGGCGTCGAGCGGATCGCGGTCCACCATCGGGTACTCGAAGACCTCGTCGGTGGCCTCGATCAGGCCGAGGCAGTCGATCCAGTCGAAGCGCCAGTCCACGAACTCGTCGACGAAGTCGGCCTTGTCGGCCCGCCGGTTCCAGTCCTCGCGGTTCCAGCCGCTCGAGGGGTCGAAGGCCAGCTCGGCGATCCAGTTCATCAGGGCCTGGCCGGTGCTCGGATCGATCTCCGAGATCGGGTAGCACACGAATCGCTGGGTGGCGTGGCCGATCAGCGCCATCGACGCGCCGGTGCGAAACGGCCGGCCCCGGGTGGCCCCCCGCCACATGATGGCCCCGCTCCAGATGGGCGGGCCCTCGTCGGGCACCATCTGGGCCCGGATCGCCGAGTGCAGCCCGTCGGCGCCGATCAGCACCGTGCCCTCACTGGTGTCGGACACGGGGCTGGCACCGGTGCTGAGGGTCAGGCGCACCCGGTCGCCGGTGTTCTCGTAGCCGACCGCCCGGGTGCCGGTGATCACGCTGTCGGGTCCCAGGCGCTCGATCACCGTCCGGTACAGCAGCATCTGGAGCTGGCCCCGGTGCACCGAGTACTGCGGCCAGGCGTAGCCGGCCAGCAGGCCCCGGGGCTCGTTCCAGATCTCCAGCCCCGTCTTGGTGTAGAAGCCGTACTCCTGGGTCGCGACCCCGATGCCGGCGAGGTTGACTTCGAGACCGAGGTCGCAGAGCTCTCGCACCGCGTTCGGCTGCAGGTTGATCCCCACGCCGAGCGGTTCGAGGCGGCTGGCCGACTCGTACACCTGCACCGGCACCCCGATCTGGTGCAGGGTCAGGGCCAGGGTGAGCCCGGCGATCCCGCCCCCGGCCACCAGCACCCGCTCGTCACTCATCGGCCAGGCTTCCCGAACCCCGCCCCCGGTTCCGGGGGCGACGGAACAGTGGCCAGGGATCGGGCATCTCCCCCACCAGGACCTCCACCAGCGCCGGACCGTCGTGGTCCACGGCCTCGGCCAGCGCCGGGCGCAGCCCCTCGGGGGAGTCGGTCCGCCAGCTGCGGACGCCGAACGCCCCAGCCAGGGCCTGGAAGTCGGGGTTGTGGAGAGAGCTGGCGATCATCCGGTCCTCGCCGAAGCGGGTGCGCTGGATGCGCCGCACGTTGCCGTAGGCGCCGTCGTTGAACAGCAGGATCGTGCACGGGATGCGGTGCTGCACCGCAGTGGCCAGCTCGGACGCGGTGAACAGGAACCCGCCGTCGCCGGTGATGCCGACCACGGGCCGATCCACCGCGTCGGCAGCGCCGATGGCCACCGCAGTCCCCGCGCCGAGGGTGCCGGCGGCGCCCGAGGAGAGGAAGGTGCGCGGGGCCAGGTGGTCGTAGAAGAGGTGCGACGCGAACCCGATCTGGGTGACGTCCTCGACCAGCACCCCCTCGTCGGGCACCGCGTCGCGGATGGCGGCGCAGAACGAGCGCTGGGGCTCGAGGTGTGCAGTGAGGTCCGCGAAGCGGGCTCGCAGCCGGTCGAGCTCGGCGGTCCGGTCCGGCCGGTCGACGGTGCCGACGGCGTCGACCAGCGCCCGGCAGGCCTCGCCGGCGTCGCCGTGGATGCCCACGGTGGTGCAGCCGTGGCGGTCGATCTCGTCGGGATCGATGTTCACCTGGATGAACCGCAGATCCTCGTCGACCCCCCAGTGCCCGAGTGGCCACTCGAGGCGGCTGCCGACGCCCAGCACCACGTCGACCTCGGGCCACAGGTCGTAGGCGGCGATGATGGGCACGAACAGGGGGTGCGAGGTGGGCACCACCCCGTGGCCCATGCGCCGGGTGGTCACCGGAGCCCCGAGCAGCTCGGCCAGCGCGACCACCGACTCGGCGGCGTCGTAGGCCCCCGAGCCCACGACGATGAGGGGTCGCTCCGACCGGGCGAGCAACGCTGCGGCGGCCTCGACCGCACCGCTGTCCATCGGCGGGGTGCTGACCGTCGGCGCCACCAGCCCACCGCCGGCCTCCCCGTCCCACACGTCGACCGGGACCTCGACGCTGACCGGTCGGGGCACCCCCGAGTGCAGGGCGTCGATGGCGGTCTGGAGCTCGGCGGCGGCGCTCGACGGGTCGTCGACCACCACCGCCAGCTTGGTGAGCTGCTCCAGGATCGCGGTCTGGTCGGGAAGGTCGTGGAGGGTTCCGGTCTCCCGACCTCGCAGGAACGTCGGGATCTGGCCGACGATGGCGAGCACCCGGGCATAGCCCCAGTAGGCGCTGGTCAGGGCGCCGGCGGCGTTGAGCATGCCGGGTCCGGGCACCACGCAGCAGGCGGCGGGCCGTCCGGTGACCTGGGCGGCGCCCATTGCCATGTAGGCGGCGCCCTGTTCGTGGCGGGTGACGACCGGACGGATGTCGGGGGCGTCCACCAGCGCGTCGAAGAACAGGTCGTTCTGCACGCCTGGGAGGCAGTAGAGGGTGTCGATGCCCGACACCCGGAGCGCGTCCACGGTCAGCTGGGCGACGGTGCGGTCGGTCATGGCTGCATCATCCCGCACCGTGACGACCGCCGCATCACGGCCGGGGTCGCTTCCGATACCGTCGCCCGGTGATGCACGTCGCCGCGCGGACCGCCGGGCTGATCCACTCGCCGATCGGCGCCGCCTTCGCGCTGGCACCGCTGCGCACCAACGACCGGCCGATGCTCGACCTGTCCCAGGCGGCGCCGGCGTTCCCGCCCGCCCCGGAGGTGGTGGCCCGGATCGCCGCTGCGGCCCACGAGCCCGAGACTTCCCGGTACGCGCCCCAGCCCGGGTTGCCGGCCCTGCGCGAGGCCTTCGCCGCCGAGCTCTCGGCGGCCTACGGGGCGGAGCTGCGCGCCGGGCACGTGTTGATCACCGCCGGCTGCAACCAGGCGTTCTGCATCGTGGCCAGCGCCCTCGCCGGTCCCGGTGACTCGATGATCCTGGCCGCGCCGTTCTACTTCAACCACGACATGTGGCTGCGGGTGGAGGGGATCGAGGTGCGCCACCTGGAGCCCGGTCCGGGGCTGCTGCCCCGGGCCGAGGATCTCGAGCCGCTGGTGGACACCACCACCCGGGCCCTGGTGCTGGTGTCGCCCGGCAACCCGACCGGGGTGACCATCCCGCCGGGGCGGCTCGCCGAGCTGGCCGCGGAGGCCCGCGGCCTCGGGCTGGTGTTGGTGATCGACGAGACGTACCGGAGCTTCCGGGGCACCGCCGAGGCCCCGCACCGGCTGCTGGCCGAGCCGGACTGGGAGGACCACGTGGTCGCCCTGCACAGCTTCTCCAAGGAGCTGGCGATGCCGGGGTACCGGGTCGGCGCTGTCGTCGGCGGGGAGGCGATCCTGGTGGAGGCCCTCAAGCTGCTGGACTGCGTGGCCATCAGCGCTCCACGTATCGGTCAGGAGGCCGCCCTGGCGGGCCTGCGCCACGCGGGGGAGTGGCGCCGGGATCAGGTGGCCCGCATCGAGAGCCTGCAGGCCGGCTTCGAGGACGTGATGCGGTCACGGCCGGGCGGCTTCGAGCTGGTGAGCTCGGGTGCGTACTTCGGCTGGGTCCGCCACCCCCTGGCCGGGGTGCCGGCCGAGGAGGTGGTGCGCCGGCTGGTCCTGGACCACGACGTGCTCGTCATCCCCGGGACTGCGTTCACCGCCGACGACCAGGGCATGCTCCGCTTCAGCTTCGCCAACCTCACCGAGCCCGAGCTGGCCGAGCTGCCGGACCGGTTGGCAGAGGTGGGTTGAGGGTGGGCGCCTTCGACGAGGACACCGCGGTCCGACCCGTCGGCGAGGGCCGGTGGGCGGCCCGCATCGACGCCGCGTGGAACATCGGCGACAACCCCAACGGCGGCTACCTGGTGGCCGTCGTGCTCCGGGCCCTGCAGTCGCTCGGGCCCCACCCCGACCCCGTGAGCGTGACCACCCACTTCCTCCGACCCGGCACCGGCGGCGAGGACGCGATGGTGGAGGGCGAGCTGGTCCGCACCGGTCGCTCGGTCACCACCGTGCGAGGGCGGCTGCACCAGGAGGGGAGCCAGCGAATCGAGGTGCTGGCGGCCTTCGCCGACCTCGACGCCGGCTCGCCCGTCGACGCCGCGTTGACCATCCCGGCGCCGCCGATGCCCCCACCCGAGGAGTGCCTGACCCGGTCGGGCGCCGAGCAGGGGGTGGAGCTTCCGATCCTCGGCCGGCTGGAGACCCTGATCCACCCCGAGCAGGTCCTCGGCGGCCAGGCCGGCCGGGCCGAGATCTCCGGGTGGATCCGCTTCGCTGACGGCCAGGCCCCCGACCCCCTCGCGGCGGTGCTGTGCTGCGACGCCTTCCCACCGTCGCTCTTCGGCCTCCTCGGGGTGATCGGCTGGGTTCCCACCATCGAGCTGACGGTGCACGTGCGACGCCGGCCGGCGCCGGGCTGGCTTCTTGGCCGGTTCACCACCCGTGACGTCCGCCAGGGGCGGATGGTCGAGGACGGCGCCCTCTGGGACGAGCAGGGCGCGCTCGTCGCCCAGTCCCGGCAGCTGGGCCTGCTGTTGACACGATGACTCCATGATCGACCCCGACCGCTACCTCGACCGCATCGGCTTCGACCGCCAGGTCCGTCTCGACCTCGAGACCCTCACCGCGCTCCAGCGGGCCCACTTGACCGCGGTCCCGTTCGAGAACCTGGACGTGTACGCCGGCCTCGGGGTCCGGACCGATCCGGCGGCCTCGGTGGCCAAGATCGTCGACCGCCGCCGCGGTGGCTGGTGCTTCGAGGCCAACGGCGCCTTCGCGGCGCTGCTCGAGGCGCTGGGCTTCGAGGTTGCGCGGCTGGGCGCCGCGGTCCTGTTGCACGGGCCCAACGAGGTCGTCGACCACCTGGTGGTCGAGGTCACCCTGGACCGGCCGTACCTGGTCGACGTCGGGTTCGGCGACAGCTTCATCGTCCCGCTGGAGCTCAACCGGGCAGGCCCCCAGGCGGGCGGCACCGGGACCTTCGAGCTCATCGACAGCCCCATGGGCACCACCCTCGCCGAGCACGAGGACGGGGTGCCGGCGGCTCGCTACCGGTTCAGCCGGGTCCGCCGGACGATGGCGGACTTCGATGCCGCCTCGCAGCGACTCCAGACCGACCCCGAACTGCACTGGCGCCAGAAGCCCTTCGCCACCCGCCTGCTCGACGGTGGGCCCGACCGGGTCACCCTGCTGGCCGACCGGTTGAAGATCCGCCGTGGCCCCGACTCCGTCGAGACCCCGGTGGCGCCCGAGGGCTGGGACGCCATCCTGCGCGAGTGGTTCGACATGGAGCCGCCGTGGTGAGCCATGATCGGGGGATGCGGCTCGAGAACGGCGACCGGCTCCCGTCGATCACCGCCGTCGGTCCCGACGGCGAGTCCGTCGACATCGCCGAGCTGACGGCTGGCGGCTGGGCCGCAGTGCTGATCTATCGCGGCCACTGGTGACCGTACTGCCGTCGGCAGTTGGTCGACTTCGAGTCCAACGCCATGCTCCTCAAGCAGGAGGGCATCACGGTGGTGGCCGCCTCGGTGGACAGTGCCGAGGACACCGCCAGCCTGGCCGACGGTCTCCGGCTGGGCTACACGGTGGTGCTCGCCGAGCTGGACCCGCACCAGGTGGCCGAGGACACCGGCGCCGCGCTGCAGACAGGTGACCGGACCTTCCTCCACGCCACCGGGTTCCTGCTCCACCCCGACGGCCACGTCGTCAACGCCGTCTACTCCACCGGGCCGATCGGGCGCTTCACCGCCAACGACGTCCTGAAGAAGGTGGTGTTCGAGAAGCGGATGGCCGAGCGGGCCAGCCGCTGAGGGTCACGAGGCGACGGCCATCGCCCTCGCGGCCTCCTCGGCCTGGCGGGCCCGGCCGGCCCACACGAGGAACGCCAGGCTGATCGCGCCGTAGACCACGTAGGCGCCGACCATGGGCGTGACGGTTTCGTCGATCCGGGCTCCGACCAGGGCCGCCAGCAGCGACGCCCCGGCGGTGGCGGTGAGCCCGATCACGCCCGAGGCGGTGCCGGCCAGCTCGCCCATGGGCTCGAGGGCCAGGGAGTAGCAGGTGGGTGTGAGCAGCGTGACCAGCGCGTTCGCCACGGCGACCGGCACGATCCAGGCCCAGAAGCCGGGTCGGCCGTCGGCGGCCAGCACCCCGGTGAGCTGGGCCACGCTGATCGCCAGGGCAGCGCCCACGACCACCACCGACACCCGGTGGGCTCCGTGCGCGGCGATGAAGCGGTTCACCGAAAAGAACCCGGCGGCCATGAGAATGCCCGCAGCCCCGAAGATGTAGGCGAACTGGTCGGCCCGCCTGTAGATGGTGTCGAAGATCGGCTGGGCGCTGCCCAGGTAGATGATGAACGATCCGAACCCGAAGGTCATGGCCAGCGTGTAGCCCACGGTGGACCGGGTCCCGATCACCGTTCGGAACGCCAGCACCGTGGCCGACGGGTCGAGCGGGCGGCGATTGGCCGGGTCGAGGGTCTCGCCGAAGCGGAACGTCCAGGCCACCAGGAGCCCGGCCAGGATCAGGCCGGCGGCGAACACCAGCCGCCAGGACCCCAGCAACAGGATGGCCTCGCCCAGCAGGGGCACGAAGACCGGCCCGATGAGGAAGAAGGCCATCATGATCGAGATCACCCGGGCCATCTGGTCGCCGGCGTAGAGGTCCCGGGCGATGGTCGAGCGCAGCACCCCCGGCGCCGCGGCCCCCAGGCCCCACACCAGCCGGCTGGCGTAGAGGAGGCCGAGCGAGGGAGCCAGGGTGGATCCCAGGGCGCCGAGGGCGTAGACGAGCACGCCCGCGCGCAGCACCGGGGCCCGCCCGAAGCGGTCGGCGAGGGGCCCGTAGACCACCTGCCCGCTGGCCATCCCCAGGAAGTAGAGCGTCACGATCAGGGTGACCGCACCCGGGTCGTCACCCAGGTCGAACGCGGCGCGGATCTCGTCGAACGCGGGCAGGGCCACGTCGATCCCGAAGGCCAACAGGATGCCCATGAACGCGAGGTAGGCGATGACCTCGCGCTCGGATCGATCCCTCACGTGTCGATCAAGGGATGGACGCCGGTCACCCACTCCGAGGGAGCGTCGGGCTCTTCCACTTCCAGCTGCTTCTCCGCCGGCTGCTTCTTCAGGACGTTCTCGAGATAGTCGTCGAGGGCTTCCAGGTTGGACACCTCCCGGCCCAGCTTCTCGGAGAGGTAGTAGCGGTGCTCCAGCAGGTGGTGGAACAGCTCGGCCGCCTCGCGGTGGGCGCTGAGCTCCTCCGGAACGGACTCGACGACCGGTTCGTACACGTCGGCCAGCCATCGAGCGGCCGCCACCGCGGCCGGGACCGGCCGCTGGGTGCTCCGCTCCAGCCAGGCGCCGTACTGGGCGATGTCGGCCAGCAGTCGGCGGGCCTGGTTCTCCTGCACCTCCAGGCCGGTCCGCCGGCGCAGCTCCCGGGCGTGGTGGCCCTCCTCCACCAGGACCGGCTTCAAGGTCAGGCTCTGGCCGTCCCGGCTTATCGACAGCTCCTCCACGTCGAACCCGAGGTCGTTGATGCGCCGCACCCGGTGCTCGATGCACCAGCGCTGGTCGAGGCCGAACTCGTCGATCCGGGTGAGCTCGGCCCACAGCTCCTCGTAACGGGCTCGGAGGGTTCGGGCCAAACCGACTGCGTCCACCTCGGGGCCCACCCGTCCTGCCGCCTGGAGCTCCATGATGCCGCCGGCGATGTTCTCCACCGCGATGGTCAGATCGTGGTGGCGCATCCCGTCGCTGATGGTGGCGTGCCGCTCGGTGGTCTCGGCGTCGACAAGGTACGCCATCATGGCGCCCGCATCTCGGCGCCAGAGGATGTTCGACAGGGAGCAGTCGCCCCAGAACACTCCGTCCAGGTGGAGCCGGACGAGCAGGACCACGCCTGCATCGAGGAGACGCTCCCCCGGGAACTGGTCGTCTCGCCCGATGACGTACCAGTACGGGAGCGAGAAGTCGAGGTAGCGGGTGATCAGGACCGCGGCACCGTCGGGTTCGCTGGGTGTGACCAACCCGACCGGCTCGACCACCGGCAGGTGGTCGTCGCGCAGGTCGCGCAGCACCCGGTACTCGGTCCGGGCCGCGTGGGGGCTGGTCTGCTTGAGCGCGTACACCCGGTCGTCGAAGCGCACGAAGCGGACCACGTGCCGGCTGATGCCGTGGGCCATCTTCACCAGCCGGGGATGGTCCCAGTCCTCGAGCGGCTGGCCCCAGGGGAGGTCGAGGAAGTCGGGATGACCGCCGCGGGTGACGATCTCCACGTCGGGGCCGGCGCTGGTGGGCATGGCGGTTCAGGCCTTGATGGCCTCGAGGGGCTCGACGTACTCGAAGCCCAGCGCGCTGGCCACTGCGGCCTCGGTGACCTGGCCGTTCATGACGTTGAGCCCGTTGCGGATGTGCGGGTCGCGCAGCAACGCCGCGTGGGGGCCGTCGGCGATGCGGATGACGAACGGGAGGGTGGCGTTGTTGAGCGCATAGGTGGAGGTGCGGGGCACCCCGCCGGGCATGTTGGCCACGCAGTAGTGGACGACATCGTGGACGATGTAGGTGGGATCCTCGTGGGTGGTGGGGTGGGAGGTCTCGAAGGCGCCGCCCTGGTCGATGGCCACGTCGACCAGCACCGACCCGGGCCGCATGTGGCGCACCATGTCCTCGGTGACCAGGCGCGGCGCCCGGGCTCCCTTCACCAGCACCGCGCCGATGACCAGGTCGGCGGAGAGCACCGACTCCTCGAGGGCGTCGGTGGTGGAGTAGAGGGTGGTGATGCTGGCGTCGAAGCGGGCGTCGAGATCGTTCAGCACGTCGAGGTTGCGATCGAGCACGATGACGGTGGCCCCCATGCCGATGGCCATTTCGGTGGCGTGCTTGCCCACCATGCCCCCGCCGATGATGACCACCTGCGCGGGCGCCACACCCGGGACGCCGCCCAGCAGCAGGCCCGCGCCGCCGTGGGTGGACTCCAACGCCGCCGCGCCGGCCTGGATCGACATCCGCCCGGCCACCTGCGACATCGGCGCCAGGAGGGGCAGGCGGCCGTGGTCGTCGGTGACGGTCTCGTAGGCGATGCACATGGCCCCGCTGGCCACCAGGTCCTTGGTCTGCTCGGGGTCGGGGGCCAGGTGGAGGTAGGTGAACAGCACGTGGTCGGTGCGGAGCATGGCCCGCTCGTCGGCCTGGGGCTCCTTGACCTTGACGATCATGGTGGCGTCGTTGAACACGTCCTCGGCGCTCGGCGCGATCTTGGCGCCAGCGCGCTCGTACATGGTGTCATCGGCGCCGATGCCCGCCCCGGCGCCCGACTGGACGACCACTTCGTGACCCGCCCGGACCACTTCCCGGACGCTGGTGGGTGTGAGCCCGACTCGGCGCTCGTTGGCTTTGGTCTCGGTGGGGACGCCCAGGCGCACGACGGGTTCCTTCCGCACGGATTCGCTGTGGTGAAAATCCACGATAGACCAGCCGTGTCGACGGTAACCGTGAGCAGGATCTCCCACCGCTGCAACCTCCCCGCAAGCGCTTCGGCGCCTCCCGCGGGATAATGTCGGACTCGATGCCCAGCTGCTGGAGGCCGCCATGTCCCAAGTCGTCAAGGCCGCGATCGTGCAGACCGCCTGGACCGGTGACAAGGAGTCCATGATCGAGCTGCACGAGAAGTACGTCGGCGAGGCCGCGGCGGCGGGGAGCCGGGTGATGTGCTTCCAGGAGCTCTTCTACGGCCCCTACTTCTGCCAGGTCCAGGACGCCGAGTTCTACAGCTTGGCCGAGGCCATTCCCGACGGGCCCACCACCAAGCGGTTCCAGGAGATCGCAGCCGAGCACGGGATGGTGCTGGTGCTGCCGATGTACGAGGAGGAGCAGCCCGGCGTGCTCTACAACACCGCCGCGGTGATCGACGCCGACGGGTCCTACCTGGGCAAGTACCGCAAGACCCACATCCCCCAGGTCAAGGGGTTCTGGGAGAAGTTCTACTTCCGGCCCGGCAACCTGGGCTATCCGGTGTTCGACACCGCCGTCGGCCGGGTCGGGGTGTACATCTGCTACGACCGGCACTTCCCGGAGGGCTGGCGGGCCCTGGGCCTGCACGGGGCCCAGATCGTGTTCAACCCGTCGGCCACCAGCCGGGGCCTGTCGGCGTACCTGTGGAAGCTCGAGCAGACCGCGTCAGCGGCGGCGAACATGTACTTCGTGGGCGCCATCAACCGGGTCGGCGTCGAGCCCTACGGGGACAACGACTTCTACGGCACCTCGTACTTCGCCAGCCCTCGGGGCCAGATCGTCGACGACGCCGCGTCGGACCAGGCCGAGGAGCTGGTGGTGCGCGACCTCGACCTGGCCCAGATCGACGAGGTCCGGGCCCAGTGGGCGTTCTACCGGGACCGCCGGCCCGACATGTACGGGCCCCTGGTCGAGGCCTGAGCCCTCGATGACCACCAACGCCGAGCTCCATCAGCGCTACCGGGCGATCCTCCCCTCCTGGATCAAGCCGCTGTACGGCGAGCCGATCTCGATCGAGCGGGGCCAGGGCGGCTACGTCTGGGACGTCGAGGGCAATCGCTACCTCGACTTCTTCGGTGGGGTGCTGACCACCATGATCGGCCACAGCAACCCGAAGGTGGTCGAGGCGGTCCAGAGCCAGGCCGCCAAGGTGATGCACACCTCCACGCTCTATCTCTGCGAGCCCATGATCGAGCTGGCCGAGGAGATCGCTGCGGTGTCGGGCATCCCCGACGCCCGGGTGTTCTTCACCACCTCGGGCACCGAGGCCAACGACACCGCCATGCTGCTGGCCACCAGCTACCGCAAGTCCAACCAGGTGCTGGCCATGCGGAACAGCTACCACGGGCGCTCGTTCACCGCGCAGGCCATCACCTCGCACTCGTCGTGGTCGTCCACGAGCCTGTCGGGCCTGTCGGTCAACTTCGTCCAGGGCGGCTACCGGTTGCGCAGCCCGTTCCGCGACCTCGACGACGACGAGTACACCAGCGCCTGCACCGACGACCTCCAGCAGGTCATCGACATGATGACCGCAGGCGACGTGGCCTGCCTGATCGCCGAGCCCATCCAGGGCGTCGGCGGCTTCGCCACCCCGCCCGACGGGTTCTTCGGATCGATCCACAAGGTGCTCGCCAACCACGGGATCCTGTTCGTGTCCGACGAGGTGCAGACCGGCTGGGGGCGGACCGGCGAGCACTTCTGGGGCTACGAGGCCCACGGGATCGTGCCCGACATGTTGACCTTCGCCAAGGGGGTGGGCAACGGCATCACCCTGGCCGGCATCGTGGCCCGCGCCGAGATCATGGACACCATCAAGGTGCTGAACTTCAGCACCTTCGGTGGGAATCCGCTGTCGACCGCGGCGGGCCTGGCCACCCTGCGCTACGTCCAGGACAACGACCTGCAGGGCAACGCCCTGAGGATGGGGAAGCGGCTCCGGGAGGGCCTCCAGCCCACGGTCGAACGCACCCCCTGGATCGCCGAGCTGCGGGGCAGGGGCCTCATGCAGGCCATCGAGACCGTCCAACCCGACAGCATCGAGCCCGACGCCGCTCGCGCCGGCGCGGTGCTCGAGGGATGCCGGGAGCGGGGCCTGCTCGTGGGTAAGGGCGGCCTGTACGGCAACGCCCTGCGCATCACCCCGATGCTCGACGTGAACGAGGACGAGATCGACGAGGGGATCGCGGCCATGGTGGCCGCGATCGAATCCGTGGACTGAAGGACTGAACGACCGACCAGCGACAGAGGGGACGAGATGACGATTCTGATCAAGAACGGCACGCTGATCAGCGCCACCGGCGCCGATCGCGCCGAGGTGCTCATCGACGGTGAGGTGATTTCCGGCGTCCTCCAGCCGGGGTCGGACCTCGCCACCAGCGCGGAGTCCGGCGCCGAGCGGGTCATCGATGCCAGCGGGCTGTACGTGATCCCGGGCGGCGTCGACGGCCACACCCACATGGAGCTCCCGTTCGGGGGGACGGTGGCCTCGGACGACTTCGAGAGCGGCACCCGGGCCGCGGCCTGGGGTGGCACCACCACCATCGTCGACTTCGCGGTGCAGCGCTACGGCGAGAACGTCCGCGACTGCCTCGACCAGTGGTTCGCGAAGGCCGAGGGCAAGTGCGCCATCGACTACGGCTTCCACCAGATCATCGGCGGTGTGGACGAGCAGTCGCTCAAGGACATGGACGCACTCGTCCACGAAGGCATCACCAGCTTCAAGCTGTTCATGGCCTACCCGGGGGTGTTCCTCTCCGACGACGGGCAGATCCTGCGGGCCATGCAGCAGGCGTCGGGCAGCGGCGCGCTGATGATGATGCATGCCGAGAACGGGCTGGCCATCGACGTGCTGGCCGAGCAGGCGGTGGAGCGGGGCGAGACCGACCCGATCTACCACGGCTACGTGCGTCGGGCCGAGTTCGAGAGCGAGGCCACCCACCGAGCCATCCAGCTCGCGAAGGTGGGCGCGGTGCCGCTGTACATCGTGCACCTGTCGGCGTCACAGGCCCTCGAGCAGGTCACCATCGCCCGCGACAACGGGGCCAACGTGTTCGCCGAGACCTGCCCGCAGTACCTGTACCTCAACGTCGAGGACCACCTGGGCAAGCCCGGCTTCGAGGGCGCCGCCTACGTGTGCTCCACGCCCCTGCGCACCAAGCACGAGTCCCACCACGCCGACCTGTGGAAGGGCCTGCGCACCAACGACCTGTGCGTGGTCTCCACCGACCACTGCCCGTTCTGCATGAAGGAGCAGAAGGAGCTGGGCCTGGGCGACTTCCGTGCCATCCCCAACGGCCTGGGCACCGTCGAGCACCGGATGGATCTCATCTACCAAGGTGTCGTCAACGGCGAGATCTCGCTGCCCCGATGGGTGGAGCTGTGCTCCACCACCCCGGCCCGGATGTTCGGCCTCTACCCCAAGAAGGGCACCATCCAGCCGGGCTCCGACGCCGACATCGTCCTCTACGACCCCAACCGCACCTGGACGATCAGCGTGGAGAACCACCACATGAACATCGACCACTCGGCCTGGGAGGGGCACCAGATCGACGGCCACGTCCACACCGTCATGTCGCGGGGCCGGGTCATCATCGAGAACGACAGCTACCTCGGCAACCCCGGCCACGGCCAGTACCTCCGCCGGGGCCTCTCGCAATATCTGATTTGATCGACTCCGCCATCCGTGGCGTCGCCGATCGGTCCCGGCCTGCGGCGCCGCCGCGACGGCCGGGGTGCTTGACAACCGCATGTTCTGTTCGGAGGGGCCATCCTGGCCCCGTTCCGTACCACGGCTCCGCCATCGGTGGCGTCGCCGATCGGTCCCGGCCTGCGGCGCCGCCGCGACGGCCGGGGTGCTTGACAACCGCATGTTCTGTTCGGAGGGGCCATCCTGGCCCCGTTCCCAGCTCCGGCTCCGCCGTCGCGGCGGCGCCACCACCTCGGGAGAGCATCCATGAAGCAGATCCATCACCTCATCGACGGCGAGCAGGTCGCCGGCACCTCCGGGCGCACCTCCCCGGTCTTCGACCCGGCCACCGGCGAGCAGACCGGCGAGCTGTCGCTGGCGTCGGTCGAGGAGGTCGACCGGGCCGTAACCAGCGCCAGGGCGGCCTACGCCGAGTGGAGCCAGGTGAGCATCGCCAAGCGCACCAAGCTCATGTTCGAGTACCGCAACCTGGTCGTGGAGAACGCCGACGAGATCTCGGCCCGGCTCACCGCCGAGCACGGCAAGGTGCTGAGCGACGCCGGCGGTGAGGTGGCCCGGGCCATCGAGAACATCGAGTTCGCCTGCGGGCTCGCCGAGCACCTCAAGGGCACCCACAGCGAGCACGCCTCCACCGGGGTCGACGTCTACTCGGTGCGACGCCCGCTCGGCGTGGTGGCCGGCATCACCCCGTTCAACTTCCCGGCCATGGTGCCGCTGTGGATGATCCCCAACGCGGTGGCCTGCGGCAACACCTTCGTGCTCAAGCCCTCCGAGCGCGATCCGTCGGCCCCGATGTTCATCGCCGAGCTCTTCCAGCAGGCCGGCTTCCCGCCGGGGGTGCTGAACGTGATCAACGGCGACAAGGTGGCCGTCGACCGGCTCCTCGAGCATCCCGACATCCAGGCGGTCAGCTTCGTGGGATCGACCCCCATCGCCCGCTACGTGTACGAGACCGGCACCGCCAACGGCAAGCGGGTCCAGGCCCTCGGCGGGGCCAAGAACCACATGGTGGTCCTGCCCGACGCCGACATCGACCTGGCCGCGGACTCCGCGGTGTCGGCTGCCTACGGCTCGGCCGGGGAGCGCTGCATGGCGATCTCGGTGGCGGTGGCGGTGGGCGAGGTGGCGGATCCGCTGGTCGACGCGATCAAGGTGCGCATGGAGAAGCTCACCATCGGCGCCGGCACCGATCCGACGTCGGAGATGGGCCCGCTGATCACCTCCGAGCACCGCGAGCGGGTGGCCGGCTACATCGAGGCCGGCGAGAACGCGGGGGCCAAGGTGGTGGTCGACGGGCGCAGCGCCGAGTTCGACGCCGACGGCTTCTTCCTCGGGGTTACCCTGCTCGACCACGTCACCCCGGAGATGACCGTCTACACCGACGAGATCTTCGGTCCGGTGCTGAGCGTGGTCCGGGTCGACACCTACCCCGAGGCGGTGAAGCTGGTGTCGGAGAACCAGTGGGGCAACGGCACCGCCATCTTCACCCGTGACGGCGGCGCGGCCCGGCGCTTCCAGGACGAGGCCGACGCGGGCATGGTGGGCATCAACGTCCCGATCCCGGTGCCCGTGGGCTACCACTCCTTCGGCGGGTGGAAGGACTCGCTGTTCGGCGACACCACCATGTACGGACCCGAGGGCATCCGGTTCTACACCCGGCCCAAGGTCATGACCTCGCGCTGGCCCGATCCCGCGGGCAGCCGGGTCAACCTGGGGTTCCCGACCAACCAGTAGGCACGCGGGCGCCGGTCAGCGCCGGCTCGAGGACAGCATCGACAGAGGGGAAGGCAATGGCGATGGACTTCGGAGTTGTGCTCCAGACCGACCCGCCGGCGTGGCGGGTGGTCGACCTGGCCCGCAAGGCGGAGACCCTCGGGTTCAGCCACGGCTGGACCTTCGACAGCCACGTCCTTTGGCAGGAGCCGTACGTCATCTACAGCCAGATGCTGTCGGCCACCAACCGCATGGTCGTGGGGCCGATGGTCACCAACCCCGGCACCCGGAACTGGACGGTGACCGCCTCGATGTTCGCCACCCTCAACGACATGTTCGGCAACCGAACCATGTGCGGGATCGGCCGGGGTGACTCGGCCATGCGGGTGCTCGGCCACAGGCCCAACACGCTGGCCACCCTCAGCGAGGCCATGGCCGTCATCAAGGGCCTGGCGCAAGGCGACGAGGTCTCCTACAAGGGCACCCGCCAGCACTTCCCGTGGGCGCGGCAGTCGGAGCTGAAGATCCTGATGGCCGCCTACGGGCCCAAGGCGCTGCACCTCTGCGGCAGCGAGACCGACGGCTTCATCCTCCAGCTGGCCGACCCCGCCATCGCCGAGTGGACCATCGGCGCGGTCCGCAGCGCGGCCGAGGACGCGGGACGCGACCCCGATTCGCTGTACATCTGCGTGGCTGCGCCGGCCTACGTCGGCACCGACCTGGCCCACCAGCGAGACCAGGTTCGCTGGTTCGGCGGGATGGTGGGCAACCACGTGGCCGACCTGGTGGACCGCTACGGCACGGAGGGCGGCGGTGGGGTACCCCAGGCCCTCACCGACTACATCAAGGGCCGGGAGGGCTACGACTACAGCGGTCACGGCAAGGCCGGTCACGAGCACACCGACTTCGTGCCCGACGAGATCATCGACCGCTTCTGCATCCTCGGCGACGAGCAGGCCCACATCAGCCGCCTCCAGGAGCTGCGCGACCTCGGGGCGCATCAGTTCGCCATCTACCTGATGCACGACCAGAAGGACGAGACCCTCAACGCCTACGGTCAGCGCATCATCCCCGCGCTGAACGGTCGATAGAGGGCCGGGCCATCAGCGGGACCGACGCCAGCCTGGATCCGCTCGTCCGCGAGCAGCTGGCTCGTCAGCGCGCCGCGACCACGGACCGGCGGGAGGTGGCGCTGCGCGTCGCCCGGCAGGTGCTTGTCTTCGCGGTGTTCCTGGTGCTGGTGGGGTTGGCCTACACCGGCTACAAGGCCTTCGGCCAGGCCATCGACGACGAGCAGGTGGACTGGCTGGTGATCGGGTCGATCCTGCCCCGCACCGACGACCTCACCATGCCGCCGGTGACCGACATCCTCTCCGAGCTGGGCGAGACTCCCCGCGGCGAGGACCAGGTGTTCGCCGGGTTCCTCCTCGACGAGGGCCTGTTCACGCTGCGGGAAGCGGCGGTGGGGTTCCTCGCCGGCGCCATCCTCGGGCTGGCGATCGCCATCCTGCTGGCCCGGTCGCAACTGCTCGAACAGGGCCTGCTGCCCTATGTGATCGCGAGCCAGACCGTCCCGCTGATCGCCATCGCCCCCATCGTCGTGGTCTGGGGCCGCAAGAACGTCGACTTCTTCCCCTGGGAGTGGCAGGACTGGATGTCGGTGTCGATCATCGCCACCTACCTGACGTTCTTCCCCGTGGCCGTCAACGGGCTCCGGGGCCTGCAGTCGCCTCGGCCCGAGAACATGGAGCTGATGGAGTCGTACGCAGCCTCCTGGCGCCAGACCCTGTGGCGGCTGCGCCTCCCTGCTGCGGTCCCGTACCTGTTCGCGGCATTCAAGATCGCGGCGACCGCCAGCGTGGTCGGCGCCATCGTGGGGGAGATCTCGGCCGGGGTGGAGGGAGGCCTGGGTCGACGGATCCTGCTCGAGGCCCAGCGGTACACCACGGGGCCGGAACGACTGTACGCCTCGGTGCTCGGCGCCGCGGTGCTCGGCATCGTGGTGTTCCTCATCGTGACCGCCGTCGAGCGGCTGGTCCTGGGCCACCAGAGGCGGGAGGCGGTCACGTGAGCGAGCTGGCCGTCGAGGTGCGGGAGGCCTCGAAGATCTTCAATCGAGGCAAGGCCAACGAGGTCCACGCCCTCGACACCATCGACCTCACCGTCGTCGCCGGCGAGTTCGTCACCCTGATCGGCCCGTCCGGCTGCGGCAAGAGCACCCTGCTGCGGCTCATCGCCTCGCTCACCCCGCCCACCAGCGGCAGCGTCGCCGTCAACGGCAAGCCCGCCGAGAAGGCACGACTGGACAAGGACTACGGCATGGCCTTCCAGCGGGCGGGGCTGTTCGACTGGCGCACCGTCGCCAAGAACATCGAGCTCCCCCTGGAGCTGATGGGCTGGACCCGGAGCGACCGCCGGGCCCGGGCGGAGGAGATGCTGGCGCTGGTCAAGCTGCCCGAGTTCGCCGACCACCATCCTGCGGAGCTGTCGGGCGGGATGCAGCAGCGGGTGGCCATCGCCCGGTCGCTCTCGTTCAACCCCAGCCTGCTCCTCATGGACGAGCCGTTCGGCGCCCTGGACGAGATGACCCGTGAGCACATGCAGACCGAGCTGCTGCGTATCTGGGAGGACACCGAGACCACCGTCGTCTTCGTGACCCACTCGATTCCCGAAGCGGTGTTCCTCTCGACCAGCGTGGTGGTGATGTCGGCCCGGCCCGGCCGGATCGCCTCGGTGATCGAGGTGGACCTGGGCCGCCGGGACGACATGACGCGCGAGGATCCGGCCTTCTTCGAGAAGGTGACCGAGGTCCGCGAGGCGCTGCGGGCGGTCGAGGCATGAAGGCCGCCTGGCGCCTGAGGGTGCAGAGCTGGTCGGCGCCGATCGTGGCCGGGGCATTGATGCTGGCGGTCTGGGAGCTGCTGCTGCTCGCCACCGATCCCGAGGGGTTCGTGTTACCGCCGCCCAGCGACATCGTCGGGGCCCTCTTCGACGACTTCGACGTGGTCTGGGACGCGGCCAGGAACACCGGCTTCGTGGTGGTGACGGGCCTGATCGCCGGGCTCGTGGTCGGGGTGATCGCGGCCTTGCTGGTGACCAGGTTCCGTACCGCGAACGAGGTCATCACCCCGCTCGCCGTGGCGGTCAACGCCATCCCGATCATCGCCCTGGCGCCCATCTTCAATGCCTGGTTCGGCATCCTGTCGGCTCGATCGAACCAGCTGATCGTGGTTGTGCTGGTCTTCTTCCCGGTGTTCATCAACACCGCCAAGGGACTCACCGACGTCGAGCGCAGCCAGATCGAGCTGATGGACTCCTACGCTGCCAGCCAGTGGCGAACCACACGGGAGGTCCGGATCCCCAACGCGCTGCCGTACTTCTTCACCGCAGCCCGGCTGGCCACCTCGCTGGCAGTGATCGCCGCCATCGTGGCCGAGTATTTCGGCGGGCGCCAGGACGCGCTGGGCCCGATCATCGCCCAGGAGGCCAGCTTGACCCGCTACGCCGAGGCCTGGGCCGCGGTCCTCGCAGGCACGTTGATCGGCACAATGTTGTACATCATCGTGGTCGTCATCGAGCGACTGGTGATGCCCTGGCATGCGACGGTGCGGGTCAGGCAGGGGACCTGACGCCGATGAGAGCGAGTTGACCCGACAGGAGGGGTAGTGATGAAGCAACGACACTGGATGTGGCGGCTGGTGGTGGTGCTGCTGGCGCTGTCGCTGGTGGCCGCGGCGTGCGGAGACGACGACGACGACGATGGCACCGTGGCTGGCGACGACACTGCCGCCGACGACGGAGCCGACGCCGACGGCGAGCCCGAGCCGGAGCCCGAGCCTGCGGACGACGGGTCAGCTGACGCTGACGATGCGGTCGACGACGCGTCGGCCGACGACGCAGCCGACGGCGGGAGCGGGGAGCTGCGGGAGGTGTCGCTGCAGCTGCAGTGGTTCACCCAGGCCCAGTTCGCCGGCTACTACGCCGCGGTCGACCAGGGGTTCTACGAAGACGCCGGCCTCGACGTCACCATCATCGAGGGCGGGGTCGACATCGTGCCCGCCCAGGTGCTCGACTCCGGCGCCGCCGACTTCGCGGTGTCGTGGGTGCCCCGAGGCCTGGTGCCACGCGAAGAGGGGGCCAACATCACCAATATCGCCCAGGTGTTCCAGCGCAGCGCCACCCTGCAGGTGGCCTTCGCCGACTCGGGGATCGACTCGGTGGACGACCTGGCCGGCAGGACCGTGGGCAACTGGGGGTTCGGCAACGAGTTCGAGCTGTTGGCGGGGCTCCGGGCCAACGGGCTCGATCCCGAGAGCGACGTGACCCTGGTCCAGCAGCAATTCGACATGCTGGCCCTGATCAGCGGTGACATCGACGCCGCCCAGGCCATGATCTACAACGAGTACGCCCAGGTGCTCGAGACCGTGAATCCCGACACCGGCGAGCTGTATCAGCCCGAGGACCTGAACATCATCGACTGGAACGACGTGGGCACGGCGATGCTCCAGGACGCGCTGTGGGCCGACGCGGACCGGCTCGAGGACGACCCCGAGTACCGCGAGACCGCTGTCGACTTCGTCGAGGCGTCACTACGGGGCTGGATCTTCTGCCGTGACAACTTCGACGAGTGCGTCCAGATCGTGCTCGACGCCGCCCCCACGCTGGGCGAGTCGCACCAGAGCTGGCAGCTCAACGAGATCAACGCCCTGATCTGGCCGTCGCCTGGCAAGGTCGGGATCATGGACCAGGCGCTCTGGGACCAGACCGTCCAGGTGGCCACCTCCGAGGGCATCCTCGCCGCGCCACCCGACGAGGGCGCCTTCCGCACCGACATCGCCGAGGAGGCGGTGGCCAACCTCGAGGCCGACGGCCTCGACGTGGTGGGCGACGGCTTCGAGCGCCGCACCGTGGAGCTCCGCGAGGGCGGCGAGTAACCGCCAGGGGAGCGTCGCTTGAGGCACACCAGACGGCGACGCTGGGACCTGTTCCTGCTGTTGGTCGGCGCCGTCGCCATCGGGGCGGCGGCGTCGATCGCAGCGCTCGCGGGTGACGCCGAGCGCATCGGCCACTACTGGACGCATGCGGCGCTCGCCGGCGACAGCGGCGTGGCCCGGGTCGTCGAGGTCATCGACTACGACTACGGGCCGCGCAGCCGGCGCGGGATCCTGCGGGAGATCCCCGACGTCGACCGTGACGCGTCGATCACCGTCAGCTCGCCGACCGCACCCGACCAGCTGGCGGTGACCGGCTCGGAGCGCCGGGCCCGGCTGCGTATCGGTGATCCGAGCCGGACGGTCAGCGGGCGACACCGCTACCGCATCGAGTACCCGCTCGACACCCTGGTGCAGGGCGACCAGCTGTCGTGGGACGCGGTGGGTCTCGACTGGACCGTGCCCATCGACAACGCCGAGATCCACATCACCGCAGCGCGCCAGCTGGTCGACCCCTTCTGCAGCCGCGGCGGGCGGGGCGCCATCGGCGGCTGCGACGTCACCGAGGTGGCGCCCGGCCACCTGGTGGTGGAGGTGAGCGGCTTGGACAGCCACGAGGGGGTCACCGTCGATGCCACCCTCGGAGATCGTTCGATAGTCGCGTTTGCAGTGCCGCTACCGCCCACGGGCCCCGCTGACGACCCGGGGTCGGGCTGGCTCCTGATCGGCCTGACCGGCTCAGCGGCGGCGCTCGTCGGCGGCCTCGCGGTCTCGAGGGTCATGCGCTGGCTGGGTCGCGAGCAGGTCTGGCAGGGGGGCGCCGCCGATGCCGCCTTCGGCCCGTCGCCCGGCACGGTGGCCGGCGTCGAGCTGATCGACCACGAGCAGCTGGCCGAGATGGCCACCATCGAGTTCGAGTCACCGCGAGGCATGAGCGCGGTGGCCGGGGGGATCGTGTACGCGGAGCAGGTGGAGCCCGAGCACCAGGTCGCTTGGTTGCTCGAGGCCGCGATCCGGGGCGAGGTGGAGCTCCAGGAGGACGACGGCGACTTCGTGCTCCGTCGGGGCGACGCCGATGCTCACCCGGTGGTCGCCGCCAGGCTCGCGGAGCTGTTCGGTGCTGGGGAACGGGTCGAGCTCGGCAAATACGACGAGGCCTTCGCACTGGGCTGGAAGCACCTCGGCGAGAGCCTGCGCGAGTGGCGCGATGCGAGCCCGCTGTGGGACCACGCGGCGCGTCACCGCAAGCTGCTGGCCCGGCTGACCGGGGCCCTGGCCGGGCTGGCCGGGTTGGCCGGCGTCATCATCGGGGCCATCGTCGCCAACCGGACCGGGGGACTCTGGCTGGCGCTGCCGATCGTCGGCGCCGCCCTCGCCGGCTGGGGCTTCGCCGCGGTGCTGCGGGCATGGGAGCTGCCGGTGCGCACGCCCCAGGGGTCGGCCCGGTGGCTGCAGGTGGAGTCGTTCCGCCGCTTCATCGCGGCATCCGAGGCCCGCCACGCCGAGGCCGCAGCCCGCATGGGTCTGCTGCGCCACTACACCGCCTGGGCGGTGGCCCTCGACGAGCTCGACCACTGGAAGGACGCGGTCGAGGAGGCGGCAACGTTGCCCGAGTCCGCGGTGTCGCCGGCGCTGAGCGACTTCCGGTTCGTGGCCGTGGCCCCGGCGCTGTCGAAGGCCACCCGCCAGACCTACACCCAGCCGTCCAGCAGCGGCGGTGGCGGCGCGAGCTTCGGGGGCGGCTTCGGTGGCAGCGTCGGAGGAGGCGGCGGCGGCGGTGGTGGCGGATCCTGGTAGGCAATGCCCATGGTGGGGGTCGACCTGACGGGTGGCGTCGGGTGATCTGCCTGCGCAGCGACCAGCGGGGTTCAGGGCCACGTGGCTCGTGGCCCCGACCGTGGTGCCAGCAGGTGCCGGGCACCGGGCGGGGGAACTACACCGCGATCCAGCCGCCGGTGCCGGCGCTGGCGAACACCGCGTCGATGACGGCCATGTTGGCGATGGCGTCGGCGAGCGGCGTTGGCGCCGGCGTGCCCGCTCGGGCCGCCCGACCGAAGGCGTCGGCTTGGCAGGCGTACTGGTCGGCCGGCCCGAGCTCGAGGGTCTCCTGGTCCTGACCGTTGACCGCGACCACCCGGGTGGTCCGATCGGGCGGGGCGTTCACCGGGATCTCGACCTCGATCCGGCCCTCGGTCCCCACGATCTGGGCCCGCTGGTGGGGCTGGACCTGGGTGGCCACCGTCCAGGTGGCCCGGCGGCCCTCGCCGAAGTCGAGGATCGCCGAGGTGTGCCGGTCGGTCCGGAAGCGCGGGTCGAGCTCGAGCAGGCCGAGCACCCGCACCGGCTCGGCGTCGAACAGCCAGCGGGCCTGGGAGATGGGATAGCAGCCGATGTCCAGCAGGGCCCCGCCGCCCCAGTCGGGGTTGTGGCGCACGTCATCGGGATCGACGTTGTAGTAGCTGAAGAACGTCTGGATCGAGCGAAGCTCGCCGATGCGACCGCCGGCCACCATGTCGCGAACCGCCACCCACTGGGGGTGGAAGCGGTACATGAACGCCTCCATCGCGACCAGGTCCGGGTGCCCGTCGGCGGCGTCGACCAGACGCTGGGCGTCGAGCCGGTCCAGACCGAGCGGCTTCTCGCACAGCACGTGCTTGCCGGCCTCGAGGGCGGCGATCGACCAGTCGACGTGCAGGTGGTTCGGGAGCGGGTTGTAGATGCCCTCCACGGACTCGTCGGCCAGCAGGTCCTCGTAGGAGCCGTGGGCCGTGGCGATCCCGTTGGCATCGGCCCAGCTGCGGGCCCGGTCGCCGTCGCGCGAGCCGACCGCGACCACTTCCTGGTTCGGCGAGCGCTGCAGGGCGGGCACCACCCAGTTCGCGGCGATCTTCGCGGTGGACAGGATGCCCCAGCGGAACGGCGGGTCGATGGGTTCGGCGTTGCTCATGGCGGCCGACCCTACAACTCGTTCGGCACCGGCGGCCTCCTGTGCGATCGTGACCCCGTGGTCATCCGTCCCTACACCGACGCCGACCTCGAGGCGGTCCTCGACGTCTGGTACCGAGCGTCGCTGGTCGCACACCCCTTCATGACCGAGAAGCTGCTGGCCGACGAGCGGGAACAGATCGTCCAGCAGTGGCTCCCCATGGCCGACACGTCGGTCGCCGAGCGTGACGATCGGCTCGTCGGCTACCTGGCGCTCGTCGGCAACGAGGTGGGGGCGATCTTCGTCGACCCGGAGCTGCACCGGCAGGGCATCGGCCGGGCCCTCATGGACCACGCCCGGGCCCAGCACCCGATCCTCGAGCTGGAGGTGTTCGAGGCCAACGCCCTCGGCCGAGCGTTCTACGCCGCCTATGGATTCGAGCCCGTGGGCTCGTCGGTCCACCAACCGACCGGCCACACCATGCTCCGGCTCCGACTCGGCTGATCAGCGCAGCCGGGCGACCCCGAGGTCCTCGGGCGTCAGCCCTCCTTCGGCGAGGTCGGACGGCAGCCCGCGACCCAGCGCCAGGGCGGCGGTGGCCCGAGCCGCAGCCGGGGCGGTGTGGATCCCGTAACCCCCCTGGCCCGCGCACCAGACGAAGCCCGGCTCGGCCGGGTCGGGCCCGATCACGATCGACCCGTCCGGGGAGAAGGTCCGCAACCCGGCCCACGACGAGGACACCGAGCGCAGGCCCAGGGTGGTCGCGGTGTTGATGCGCTCGATGGCCAGCGCCACGTCGAGCTCCTCGGGCCGAGCGTCGCAGGGCTCCGACGGGGTCTCGTCGCCCGGCGAGAACAGCACCCCGCCCGGCTCGGCGCCGAAGTAGAAGGTCATGGGCACGTTGGCCACGAACCCCTCACCTACCGCGTCCGGTCCGGTCGGCCGGGACACCGCCAGGGTGCGCCGCTTGGGAACGAAGCCCACCGGCTTCGCCCCGGCGAGCGCCGCCACCCGGTCCGCCCAGGCCCCGGCCGCGTCGACCACCAGCTCGCACCCGAGGGTGGCGGCGCTGGTCTCGACCCGCCAGCCGTCGCCGTCGCGCTCGAGCCCCACCACCCGATGCTCCAGCGACAGGGTGCCTCCCCGCTCCGACAGCAGCCGTCGGAACACGGCCACGATGGCGGCCACGTCCAGGTCGCCGGCGTCCCGGTCGACCCCGGCGCCGGCGAGCCAGCCGGGCTGCAGCGCGGGGCAGAGGGCGCGGGCCTCCTCGGCGTCCAGCAGCTCCAGCGCTCCCCCGGCGGAGCCCATGCTCTCGCGGAGCTCCTCCAACGCGGGGAGGCGGGCCTCGTCGCTGACGTACAGGACGTCTCGGGGAGTGAGCAGGGCGGTGTCGGCGCGTCCCTCGCCCCGGGTCTCGAACCAGGCCCGGCCGGCGCGGGTCAGGCGGCGGATCGAGGGCGGGCCGTAGGTGGGGATGAGCAGGGCCGCGGACCGGCCGGTGGCGTGGTGGGCCGGCGCCGGCTCCATCTCGACCACGGCCACGTCGCATTCGCTCGCCAGCTCGGCTGCGGCGGACAGCCCGGCGATGCCGGCGCCAACCACCACCACGTCGTGGCGGCGCCGGGCCGCCATCAGTCGCGGTACTCCACTCCCGGCAGCACGCAGAGCATCTCGTAGAGGAGGTTCGCGGCGGTGAGGGCGGTGGCCCCGCTGGTGTCGTAGATCGGCGCCACCTCGACCAAGTCACAGCCCACCAGGTCCAGGCCCCGGCAGCCCCGGACGATCTCCAGCGCCTGGGGCACCGTGAGCCCGCCGATCTCGGGGGTGCCGGTGCCGGGGGCGAACGCCGGGTCCAGGCCGTCGATGTCGAAGCTCAGGTAGACCGGTCCGCCGCCCACCTGGTCCCTCACCTCCTCCATGAGCGGGCTCAGGGAGCGGTACCAGCACTCCTCGATCTGCACCACCCGGAATCCCTGCTGGCGCGACCAGTCGAAGTCGTCGGCCTCGTAGCCGGTCCCCCGCACCCCGATCTGCACCACCCGGTTGGGGTCGAGCAGACCCTCCTCGACGGCGCGCCGGAACGGGGTGCCATGGGTGACGGGCTCGCCGAACATGGTGTCGTTGATGTCGGTGTGGGCGTCCACGTGCACCAGGCCAACCGGGCCGTGGGCGCGGTGGACGGCCCGCAGGATGGGCAGCGCGATGGTGTGGTCGCCGCCCATGGTGACCGGGATCACTCCGCTGGCCAGCAGCCCGTCGTAGTGCTCGGTGATGCGACGAACCGAGTCCGCCAGGTTGAAGGCGTTGGTGGCCACGTCGCCGGTGTCGTCGATGCGGAGCGAGTCGAAGGGTGCAGCCCGGGTGGCCATGTTGTACGGCCGGATCAGCACCGACTCGTCCCGGATGGCCCGGGGGCCGAAGCGGG
>JBFKRY010000006.1:0-42338 GCA_041636995.1 Acidimicrobiales bacterium
CCGGCGCTGAGCAGGCCGGCCGGGTTGGAGAACGTGGTCACCGCCAGCTGACCGAGGATCGCGGTCTCGCCGTTGGAGAAGACGCCCGAGAGGGTCCCGTCGTTGGAGATCGCGAAGGAGCGGAGGTTGCCGATCTCGAGGCCGTCCTGGTCGATGGCCTGGGCCGACGCGGCCCCCGCGAACTGGGTGAGGGCGTCGACGCTGCCAGGCTCGCCGATGTCGAGGTCGAACGTGAACGCGGTGCCCCCCGGCGGGGTGTAGGTGAACGAGGGCGGGGTGGCTGTCACCAGGGTGCCGTCCGCAGGGTCGAAGTCGACCGTGGACGTGCCGAGCGAGGCGCCACTGGGATCGGTCACGCTCACCTCCCACTGATTCGCGGCCACCTTCTCGAAGGTGATGGTCATCCGGTGGGACTCGCCGAGTCCGTCGATCACATCGATGGCCGTGGACTGGATCTCGCCGATGGCGAGGGACTCGTCGAGGTTCCCGGCGATCTCGATGGCGGTGGTGGGGCTGGGCGGGATGGTGGCGTTGACCGGCACCTGGATCCCCCGCGCCGGCGCGTTGATGTTGACCGAGCCGTCCGGCGCCGCGATCCAGCCCTGGACCACCCCGCCGGTGGGGTCGGTGAGGAAGCCGTTGTCGTCGAACGAGAACGAGCCCGCTCGGGTGTAGAGGACCTCGCCCGCGAAGGACACCCCGAAGAAGCCGTCGCCGGTGATGGCGACGTCGGTGGCCCGGCCGGTGAGCTGGGAGCCGCCCTGGGTGAAGATCTTGTTGGTGGAGGCCACGGTCACGCCCAGGCCGACCTGTTGGGGGTTGATGCCGGCGGTGGCCTCACCGGTGCCGCCCGACGAGCCCCGGATGAGCTGGGACAGGGCATCGGCGAACTGCACCCGGCTGGCCTTGAAGCCGACGGTGTTGACGTTGGCGATGTTGTTGGCGACCACATCGGTCATCGTCTGGTGGGCGCGCAGGCCGGAGACGCCGGCGAACATCGATCTCATCATGATGGGGGTTTCCTCTCTGGGGGTTGGTGCGTGCCGTCCGTGGCCGCTGGTCTCATCCGTGGGGACTGGGGGACCGCCCGCCTCGCCTCAGCGGGCGCGGGTGGTGTCGGGTGGGTCGAGGGTGGCGTCGCTGGGCCCGTCCTCCTCGGGTTGGGTCTCCAGCTCGGGGTCGAGCTCGGGGGCCATGTCGTCGGGCTCCGTCTCGAGCTCGTCCACTGCCGGGTCCTGGCCGACGCTGAGCACGCCGGAGAGCGGCAGCTCCACCCCGTCGATGACCAGCAGCGGCTCCACACCGAAGCGCACCGCTTCGACCTCCCCGCTCACCAGCTCGCCGGTGAAGGGGTCGATCGCGCTCACCTCCTGGCCGACCAGACCGGTGGCGATGGTGACCATCTGCATGGCCCGCAGCTCCGCCTGGGCCTGCGCCATGTTCTCCAGCTGCTCGACCGACGCGTACTGGGCGGCCTGGGCCAGGTACTCGTTGGAGTCCAGCGGGCTGAGTGGGTTCTGGTACCGCATCTGGGCCACGAGCAGCTGCAGGAACGTGTCCTTGTCGAGGTTCTGGAGGGCTGCGGAGCTGAACCCGGGGTCCGGGCCCGCGCTCCCGAGGGTGCCGATGCCGATGTCGCTCACAGGAAGATCGCTCCTTCTTCGTGGTGGTCACCTGGCCGTTCGGGCAGGTCCGGGACGAGGGTGGCGGGCTGGCCGGATCGGCGCCGGCCCGCCGCCCAGCGGGCGCTCTGGTCGCGATCCCGGTCGGCGTGGACGTCGAAGCCGACCAGCGAGTGGCCGCTGGCCTCGACCGCCTGCTGCACGTCGCCTCGCTGGCGGAGCAGGGCCCGCACGGCCTCGACGGACTCGGCCCGGGCCGTGATGGCGAGATTGTCACCCGCGGCGGTCAGCTCGATGGTGAGGGCCCCAAGCTCGGGCGGGTCGAGTCGGATGACCAGCCGGCGGTGACCGTGAGCGCTGGTGACGAGCTGGTGGACCTCGGCGCGAACCATCGCTGGCACCATGGCCGGACGGACGGGTGCACCGAGCTCGGGGGCACGGGGCGTGGCCGGGGGCGTGGCTGGCGGCGGGGTGTCGACCGAGCCGACGGGCGGGCCGGCGGGAGCCGCGGAGCCCGGCAGCGGCGAACCCGACGCCTCGGAGCTCGACGGTGGTGCCGCTGCCCGCTCGGCGACACGCGGTGGTGTCAGGCTCGTGCCTGGGACCGGGCCGGCGGGTTCGGGTGTCGCCGGTGCCGGCGCTGCGGGCAGGGGCGTCAGGCTGATGCCCGGCACCGGGTTGGCGGGCGGGGGTGGCTGGCTGGTGCCTGGCACCGGGGTGGTGGGTGAGGGTGTTGCCGGCGGCGGGGTGGCTTGGGTTGGACCGGCCGGTGGTGGCTGGCTGGTGTCTGGCAACGGGGCGGCGGTGGTGGGCTCGGGCGGTGGTGTAAGGCTCTTGCCTGGTATCGGAGTGGGCGCCGGGGAGCCGGGCACCTCGGTCGGGAGCCGCACTCCCGCGGCGTCGTGACGGTCGGGCTCGCGCTCATCGTCGGCGGACGGCACGAGGCCGACGTCGGCCGAGATGACGTCCACCTCGGCAGTCTCGATCTCCCGGTCCGCCACCGGATCGCCGTCGCCGTCCATCGAAGGCGCGCCGTCGAGCGCGTTGGCGGACGTCGGCTCGGCCGCGGTGGCTGGCACCCCGAGCACCAGACGGCCCAGCAACATCCCGAACGTGGCCGCCGCGGCCTCGCCGGCGACGCCGGCCGGTGCCCCCGGGTCGGTGGCGGCCACTGGAGTGGGGAGGGGGCTGACGATCATCGGATCCTCCTCAGCTGCCCGTAGCGATCCAGCACCCGGGCCACGTACGCGGTCGTCTCCTCGTAGGGGGGTATGCCGCCGTGCCGCTCCACCGCGCCCGGGCCGGCGTTGTAGGCGGCGAGCGCCAGCGGGACGCTGCCGAACCGGTCCAGCTGCTGGCGCAGGTACCGGGCCGCGCCGTCGATGGCCTGCACCGGATCCCGGGGGTCGATGCCGAGGCCCGCCGCGGTGCCCGGCATGATCTGCATCAGGCCCAAGGCCCCGGCGTGGGAGACCGCGCCCGGGTCGAACGCCGATTCCGTCCAGGCGACGGCCGCCAGCAGGTCGGGATCCACGCCGTAGCGGGCACCGGCGGCCTCGAACGCGGGCCCGAATCGGGCTGCGCCGGGCGGGACCGGTCCGACCGGCCCGACCGGTGCCGGCTGCGCCGGCGACCCCCAGAGGGAGCCCATGGTGCCGAGCACCGACGTGGCCGATCCGGTGCCCGCGAGGAGCTGGGAGAAGGCGGGAACGGCGCCGGTCGCGGCGGCCGTCCGCGCCGCCGGAGGAGCCACCGCCGGGCGGGGCCGGACGCCGAAGCGGGCCTCGATGCTCGCCAGCCGAGCCCGCACGTCATCGATCATCGTCGGCTCCTCGCCGTCGCAGCGCGGCCAGCTCGTCGAGGGCCCGCTGGGCCGCGTGGGCCGCCAGCCCCGCCTGGGTGGCCAGGCGGCGGCCCTCCAGCTCCTCGAGGCTGCGCCGGCGCCGCACCGCACCCCGCAGCAGCTCCCGAGCCTCGAGCTCCGCGTGCAGCATCTCCCGCAGCTGCTCCTCGGCGAGGCGGGCCTGATCGGCTCGCAGCGCGGCGCGCTGGCGCCGGCGCCGGAAGTCGTCCGCGGTGGTCGGGCCGGCGTCGTCGAGCTCCTCGAGGCGGCGGTTGGACGCCACCGCGTCCTCGTCGGCGTGGCGTCGCTGGCGCTCGGCGTCGGCAGCGTTGCGCTGCGCGCCCTCCTCTCGGCGCCTGGCGAACCGCAGGACCGAGCGGATCCGGTCTGGCTGGGAGTCGGCCACCTCAGCCGCCCTCCCCGTCTCCGTCGTCGTCGTCATCGTCGTCGTCCACGCCGGGGCGGTCGATGTCGATGGCGCCCGACTCCTCCAGCTCGCGGATCACGGCCACGATGCGACCCTTGGCCGCCTTGATCTCGGCGGCCTTCGGATTCTGGAGGTAGTCGATCTCCTCCTTCAGCGACTCCCGGGCCCGCTCCGAGAGGTTCCTGAAGATCAGGTCCCGGATCTCGTCGGTGGTGGAGTGCAGCGCGAACGCCAGATCCATCGTCTCGATCGACTTCAGCACCTGCTGGATGGCGCGGTCGTCCAGCTGCACGATGTCGTCGAACACGAACAGCTTCTCCTGGATCCTGGCTGCGAGCTTCTCGTCGTGGGCCCGGATCGACTCCACGATCGCCTTCTGGACCTTGGGGCTCGACTGGGTGAGCACCTCGACGAGGATGCCCACCCCCTCCACCGGTCGACCGCTGCCGAGGCGACCCGCGAGCCGTTCCCTGAGGCTGTGGTCGATGGCGCCCACCACATCGGGGGCGACGGTGCTGAGCGATGCCATCCGCATGGCCACGTCGGAGCGCTTCGGCTCGGACAGCCGCCGCAGGATGCGGGCCGACAGGCCGGCGTCGAGATGCGCCAGCGCCACGGCAACGGTTGCCGGTGGCTCGTCGTCGAGCCCCCGGGCGATGTCGGCGGGCTCGAGCACGGCCAACCACGCGAAGGGCTGGACCTGGCGGGGATCGATGCTCCTCGCCAGCCGGTTCGCCTCGTCCTCGCCGTACAGCCGGGACAGCACCTTCCTGGCCAGATCCAGCCCGGCCGGCGCGGTCTGGCGCTGCAGCAGGTCGCGGGTGAAGCCCTTCAGGACCTCCCGGGCCTGGTCGGCCGTCAGGTCGATGGTCGCCATGTCCGACAGGAGGCGCTGGACCTCGTCCTCGGGCAGCCGGCGCATCATCTCCGAGGCTCGTTCGGGGCCCATCGCCACCAGGACCTGGGCGACGCGGAGGCGCTCGGCGGGGAGTCCGACGGGCATGGTCAGCTCGCGGTCTCGGCGACCAGGTCACGCAGCAGGTGCGCCACCTCGTCGCTCTGGGAGTCGATCAGGTCGAGCATGTCGATGGTGGTGGAGGAGGGCGCGCCCGCGGCTGGGACGGGGGCCGCCGCGCCCGCAATTGCAGGGACCAGCGCGGTCGCGTCGTGGGCACCGTCGGTGGCGTCGTCGGGGGTGGCGGCGCTCGTCAGCTCGGCCATCGTCGCCGGGTCGATCTCGACGGGCTCGCGGACCTGGGCCGGCAGCAGCGTCTTGAGGCCCTTTCGGAGGAACAGCAGCGCCAGGATCATGCCGACGACGGCGGCGCCGGTGCGGGCATGGCCGAGGATGGGCTCGAGGCCGCCACCCGGGGGTGGGGCGGCGGCGATGTCGCCGGCTTCGGCGGGGTCGGGCAGCTCGTCGAATGCCATCGACTGGACCACGATGCTGTCGCCCCGGTCCGGGTCGATCCCCACCGCCGCGGCGATCAGCGGCTCCAGCTGTACCGGGTCGGGTGCAGGGTCCAGGGTGTCGTCGACGATCACGGCCACCGAGATCCGCTGCACCTCCCCGGGGGCCTGCCGGCTCACGGTGCGGGTGGTGGGGACGCCGAACTCGCTGTTGACCTCCTGGCGCAGGTAGGCGCTGCCGCTCTCGCCGGCCAGCTCGCCGGCGTCGGTGACGTCCTCGGCGGTCCCCAGGGTGCCGAGGGGCACCGAGTTGTCGCCGGTGAAGGCCTCGTCGAGGCGCTGCTCGCGCAGGGTCACCTGCTCCTCGGTGGCGTAGGTGACCACCTCGGACTCGAGCTCGTCGAAGTCGAGGTCGGCGGTGACCCGGACGACGGCCCGGCCGGGACCCAGGGCCACGGACAGCATGGACTCGGCGGCCAGCTCCAGCTGGGCCTCGTACACCTCCTGCATCTGGAGCTGCTGGTCGCGGCTGAAGCCGGTGTCGTTGCCGCCCGAGAGGATGCGGCCCGACGTGTCGGCCACGGTGACGTTGGCGGCGTCGAGGCCGGGGACCGAGGAGGCCACGACGTTGGCGATCGACGCCACGGTGCTCTGGGTGACCTGCCCGCCGATGACCACCGACGCCCGGGTCAGCTCCTGGTCGTCGGCGAAGAGGCGCTCCTCGGGGATCGCCAGGTGCACCGCGGCGCTGGTGACGTCGTCCATCGACAGGATGGTCCGGGTCAGCTCGCCCTCCACGGCGCGCTGGTAGTCGATGCGCTGGCGGAAGCTGGAGATCATGAACCCCTGCTCGTCGAGGAGCTCGTAGCCCTCGACGCCGCCGGCGGTGGTGGCCAGGTCGCCGAGCGCGACCCGGGCCTCGTCCCCGGTGCCGCTCGGGACCTCGACCGCGCTGCCGCCGTTGGCCAGGCGGTGGTCGATTCCGGCCGATCCCAGCTGGTCGGCGACCTCGCCGGCCTGCTCGGGGGTGAGCCCGCTGGCGACCACCTCCCAGGTGGTGGCGGTCGACCAGTTCACGAACCAGAGGCCCAGGATGACCACGGCCAGGGCCACGAGGCCGAGGGCGGCGTACTGGGGCACGCTGAAGGACGCGAAGTCGCTGCGCACGCGAGTGGTCGCGGGGACCGGTACGCCGGGATCGGACACTGCTGGCTCCTTTGCGGGGACGGGTGGACGGGGGTCGGATCAGATCTGCATGCGCATGATCTGCTGGAACGACTCGACGGCGCGATCCCGGAAGGCCACGGTCAGCTGAACCGCCAGCTCGGCCTTGGCGGCCGCGGCGGTCAGCTGACCGAGGTCGGCGATCTCACCGGTGGCCACTTGCTGGCTCAGCACGTCGGCTTCTGCGAGGGCATCGCCGACACCTTCGAGAGCTCGCGCGAACGTGCCGTCGGCCCCCGCGCTGGCCGCGTCGGGCCGGAGCTGGGCCGCCATCGGCGTCATGTTCGGGGGAAGGGCGGGGATCTGCATGGTGTGCTCAGGTGCCGATCCGGAGGGCGGCCAGGTAGGTCTCCCGGACCCGGTCGACCACGGCCAGGTTGGCCTCGTAGGACCGGCTGGCCAGGATGAGGTCGGTCATCTGCTGGCCCAGGTCGACCACCGGGCGGGTCACGTAGCCGGCCTCGTCGGCGAGGGGGTTGGCGGGGTCGTAGGTGATCACGGCCTGATCCGGGGATTCGAGGATCGAGTCCACGGTCACGCCCCTGGCCGTGCCGTCGGCGTCGCGGACGGCCCGGGCGACCACGAGGCGGGCCCGGAACGGCTCCTCGCCGGCGGGCCTGACGGTGTTGGCGTTGGCGACGTTGTCGGAGATCGCGTCCATCCAGGTTCGGGAGACCAGGGCTCCGGACATGGCGATGTCGAGGGCGTCGAACAGCATCGGCTCACGCCCTCCCGATGGCCGAGCGGACGACGCCCAGCTTGTGGTTCATGGCGTGGACCAGGGCCTCGTAGTGGATGCCGGCCTCGATGAGGATGCGCGACTCCTCCTCGAGGGCCACGTCGTTGCCCCGGGTGTTGACCGGGGTGTTCGCGGCCACCCGACGGATGGTCACGTCCTCGATCGAGCGCCCGGCCTGCAGCGCCTCCGCCAGCTCGTCCTCGAAGCGAACCCGGCCCGAGTGGAACCCGGGGGTGTTGACGTTGGCGATGTTGTGCGCCGTCGCCTGCTGCCGCTGGCTGACGCCCACCAGCGCGAGCTCGATGGCTCGGGTGGTGCTGTCGTCGACGATCGGGATCATGGTGCCTCCTGGGTCCACGTCTCGTGTCCCTTGGAGCCGCCTGTCCCGAGCAGCTCGGTGGGGCCCGAACGCAGATGAACGCACCGACTTGGTCCCGGCGCCGGGGCGGCGGCGACGGGCGTCGGTGCGTTCATCCGTGAACGAGCTCCACTCCGTTGTCCGGTCCCATCGACCTAGGCCGAACGAACTTGAGGGATTCGGTGGTGACCCGCAATCGCAGCTCCGTCGCTTCGCTGCTGGGGCTGCTCTGCGGCCGCCGGTGTAGCCGGCGCAGCGCAGGGAGGCGCCGGTCGTCGCTCGATCCCTCGATCCCTCCCGGACTTCCCTAAAGGCCTACGCGTATGGGCCGATGGGCCTACATGACCTCGACGTCGATGACCCGCTACCGGGTGGGAGCGAGCGTGAGCTCGGTCGAGCTGCTGCTCGACGCCAGGACCGCGGCCGAGGCGGCGATGCCGCTGGCGTCGCGCCAGCTCGGGGCCGGTGTCCGCACCGACGAGCCGCTGCAGGTGGTCCGGGTCACGCCGGGCCCCGCGGTCTGGGATGGCGCCCGCCGGTTCGCCGCCGAGGCCCCATCGGGCGCGTTGGGCACGGTGCTCGTCCAGCCCGCGGGGCTGGTGGTCCTCGCCGATCTCGTCATGGGTGGGCGCGGGTTGGCGGAGGATCGCCCACCCACACCGCTCGAGGTGGAGCTGGTCGCGCAACGGCTCCTGGAGCCGATGGCAACCGTCCTCGACGCGGTGGCGCCCGGCCGCCCGGCGGCGGCTGCGCTGGTGGAGCGGGAGCTCTCCACGGCGGCCCGGTCGCTGGTGGTCGAGCTCTCGCTGCCACACGACGACGCGGTCATCGGCCTGCTCGTGGAAGTGTTCGCCCACCACCTCGCCGACGGGCCGACCGATGCGGACTCGGCACGGATGGAGGCCATCTGCAGCGAGGTGCCCCTGGAGCTGCGCTTCGAGTTCTCCCCGGTCAGCCTGCGCGCCCGGGAGGTCGCGGCGCTGGCGCCCGGCGACGTCATCTGCCTCGATCATGCCGCCGGCTCACCGGTGGTGGGGGAGGTGGACGGCACCCCCTTCGTGACCGGCCGGGTGGGCGTGGCCCGCCGCCGGGCAGCCATCGAGGTGGTCGATTTGATCGATCGGAGCGAGTGATGGACGAGCCCACTGCGGCCGAGGCCCCAGCCGAAGCCGCCGACCAGCCGCCAGCCTCGATGCAGGACGCGCTCGGCGCCGACGGCCAGCTCATCGACGAGATCGAGCAGTCCCTCCACGCCGAACCGGCCGAGGGCCAGGCGGTCGCGCCCATGGAGCTCGAGGAGCTCGCCGCCAGCAACGGGAACGGCCCCACCCTGGGTGACCTCGAGCTGCTCGCCGACGTGGCCGTGGAGGTCGCGGTCGAGTTCGGCCGGACCAGGCTGCGGCTGCGTGAGCTGCTGACGCTGCGCCGGGGATCGCTGGTCGCCCTGGGGCGCCGTCCCGAGGAGCAGGTCACCGTGCTCGCCAATGGCACCCCCATCGCCTACGGCGACATCGTCGTCGTCGACGACCAGGTGGGCGTCCACATCGTGGAGCTGATCGACCCGCCGGAGGGGCCAGGAGAGCCCGCACCGATGGCCGAGGTCGAGCGCGGGCCCGCCAGTCCCGCAGCGGCGGCGGTGACCGAGACCGAGTGATGGGCGGGCTCGACCTGGTATCCAGCCTGCTGAAGATCGTCGTGGTGTTCGCGCTCCTGGCGCTGACGCTGCGGGGGCTGGCGCGCTACCAGCGGGGCCGGCCCGGTCGGCGGTCGGGAGCGCGGGGCACGCCACCGGCGCTGATCGAGGTGCTCGACCAGTCACGCCTGGGCCGGTCGGCCAACCTGGTGGCGGTGCGGGTGGGGCCCCGGGTGCTGCTGTTGGGGCTGACCGACAGCCGGATCGAGATGCTCGCCGACATCGGCGATGACCTGGTCGTCGAACCTCCGGACCCGCCCGACCCGGATCAGGACCGCACCACGGTGCTCGACCATGCCCTCGAAATCCTCGGGTCCCGCGTAGGCCGAACGACTCAAGTCCGAAGGGACTAGGCCGATAGGCCTACTGGCGGCGGGGAGCGATCCCGCCCGCCGGCGTCAAGGACGACGTCGCCGACCGGGCACGGACCGCCCGAACCCCTTCGGCCACGCCCCGGCGTGGGTCGGGAGTCGCACCGTGTCCCAGCCAGCGTCGCGCCACCGAGCCGCCCGGACGGCCGGGATCGGGCTCGCCCTGTTGGCGACGGTGCTCGTGCTGTTCGTCGCCACGGCCGGCCGGGCCGGGGCCCAGGGTCCCCAGATCCCCCCGGAGGTCCTCGAGGGCCTGCCTGCGCCCGATGGGTCCGAGGTCGCCCCCGCCCCCGACGCCATCCCCGATCTGGCCGTCACCGTCACCGACGGCGACGCCGGCTCCTCCCAGCCGCTGACGATCGTGCTGGTGCTGACGGTCCTGGCGCTGGCCCCGACGCTGCTGATCCTGCTCACCTCGTTCACCCGGATCATCATCGTGCTCGGGATCACCCGCAACGCCCTGTCCCTGCAGGGCATCCCCCCGAACCAGGTGCTGATCGGGCTGGCCCTGTTCCTGACCATCTTCGTGATGGCTCCGGTCTTCAGCGAGGCCAACGACGTCGCGCTGCAGCCGCTGCTCGCCGACGAGATCGACCAGTCCGAGGCCTTCGACCTGGGGCTGGAGCCGTTCCGGACCTTCATGCTCGGCCAGGTCCGCGAGGCCGATCTCGAGATGTTCGTCGACCTGTCGGGCGACGATCCCACGGGCCCGGACGATGTCTCGCTGACCACGCTCGTCCCGGCCTTCGTGATGAGCGAGCTCCGGGCCGGGTTCATCATCGGCTTCCTGGTCTTCGTCCCCTTCCTGGTCATCGACATCGTGGTCTCGGCCACGTTGATGTCCATGGGCATGGTGATGCTGCCCCCGGTCGTCATCTCCCTGCCCTTCAAGCTGCTGCTCTTCGTGATCGTCGACGGCTGGTCGCTGCTGGTGCCCACCCTCGTCAGCTCGTTCGCCACCTAGGAGACCCGCGCCATGGATGCCGAGATCGTCAACATCTTGAGCCAGAGCCTGTGGACCGCGGGCGCCATCGCGGGGCCCATCCTGGCGGTGTCGCTCGCCGTCGGCCTGGTGATCGGCCTGCTGCAGTCGGTGATCCAGGTCCAGGAGCCGACGCTCACGTTCGTCCCCAAGCTGGTGGGCGTGGGCGCGGTCCTGCTCCTCGGGGGCAACTGGATGATGGCCCGCCTCACCGAGCACTTCCACGAGCTGTTGAGCATGGCCCCCGAGCTGATCCGGCTGTGAGAGGGCGACATGGAGCTCGACGCCGCCCAGGTCACCGTCTTCGTGCTCACGCTGGCGCGGACCTCGGCCTGGGTGGCGTCGGCGCCGCTGTTCTCGGCGAACGGCATCGCCGGGGTGGGCCGGCTGGCCTTCGCCATCGCGCTGGCCCTCGCCGCGACCCCTATCGCCGCCACCGGACCCCCGCCGCCGGGCTCGTTGTCGGGCTTCTTGGCCGTGCTGGTGGGGCAGGTGACCCTCGGTTTGGCGCTGGGCTGGATCACCGGCCTGGCACTGGCCATCTTCCAGAGCGCGGGATCCGTCATCGACCTGACGTCGGGGTTCTCGGTCGGGGTCCTGCTCGATCCCGCGAGCGGCACCCAGAACGCGGTCATGGCTCGCCTGTTCGGCCTCGCGTTCGTGGCCCTGTTCTTCGCCACCAACGCCCACCTGGTGGTGGTTGGGGGCTTCGCCCGCACGTTCCGCTCGTCGCCCGCCACCGAGATGCCCCTGCTGGGCGCCGACTCGGTGGCGGTGGCCGCGGCGTCGCTCTCGGATCTGATGCTGGCCTCGCTCGAGATCGCCGCCCCGGTGCTCGGCGCCCTGCTGCTGGCCGAGGTGGCCATGGCGCTGGCGGCCCGGTTCGTCCCCCAGGCCAACATCTTCCTGATCGGGCTGCCGCTCAAGATGGGCATCGCGGTGGCGCTGGTGGGGAGCACCCTGATCTTCTTGTCGGTCTACGCCGAGCGGGTGGTGGACCGGGTCGCCCAGCTGATGGCGGGGGTGAGCGCATGACCGACGCTCAACATCGTCTCGGCCACGCCGATCGGGGGTCGACCCCGGAGCAACGGACTGCTCCGCCGACGATCCAGATCGAGCGCACCCATGGACGGAACGAGCGCTCGTGCCGTGCTCGGGCTGGCGCCCGGGGCGTGCCGGTACGAGGTGAAGCGGGCCTACCGGGCCCTGGCCAAGCGAACCCATCCCGACGCCGGCGGCCACCGCGAGCACTTCGAGCAGCTGACCGCGGCCTACGAGCTGGCGCTCCGCTCCGTGCCCCGATCCCCGTTCCTGCTGCCGACCACCATGCCGGCGGCGAGCGAGGTCGGTCCGCCGAGGCGGCGCCGGCCCCGGTCCTTCGCCGACGAGCTCCGGCTGGCCATGGCCTGAGCTCGCCGGGGCTCGGGCGATGAGCGCCGGCGCCAACCCCGTCCGGGAGGCCAGGACCCGGCTGGCTGCGGTCGGCATCCCGTTCCTCATCGTCTCGATCGTCGTGGTCATGGTGGTGCCGCTGCCACCGTCGCTGATCGACTTCCTGCTGGCGTTCAACATCGCCATCGCGGTGACCATCCTGCTCACGTCGCTGATGGTCGCCGAGCCCCTGCACTTCAGCGTGTTCCCCACCCTGTTGCTGATCACCACCCTGCTGCGGCTCTCGCTCAACGTGTCGACCACCCGGCTGATCCTGTCGGGTGACCAGCGCAGCCAGATCATCGACGCCTTCGGCGGGTTCGTGGTGGGCGGGAGCGTGGTGATCGGCCTGGTGATCTTCCTGATCCTGATCGTGATCCAGTTCGCCGTGGTCACCACCGGCGCCGGGCGGGTGGCCGAGGTGTCCGCCCGGTTCATGCTCGACGCCATGCCCGGCAAGCAGATGGCCATCGACGCCGACCTCAACTCCGGGCTCATCGACGAGGAGCAGGCCCGAACCCGCCGTCTCGCGGTCTCCCGGGAGGCCGACTTCTACGGCTCGATGGACGGCGCCTCCAAGTTCGTCAAGGGCGACGCCATCGCCGCGGTGGTGATCGTGCTCATCAACCTGCTCGGGGGCATGGCCATCGGGGTGCTCCAGCAGGGGATGTCGCTCGATGCCGCGGTGGACCGCTACGCGCTCATGACCGTCGGTGACGGCCTGGTGTCCCAGATCCCGGCGCTGCTGGTGTCGGTGGCGTCGGGCGTGATCGTCACCCGCTCGATCTCCGACGAGCGCGGCGGCTTCGGCACCGACCTGTGGGGCCAGCTCCTCCAGGACCGGCGCACCCTCGGCGTCGCCGCGGCGGCGGTGGGCCTGGTGGGCCTGGCGCCCGGCATGCCCAAGGTCCCGTTCCTGTCGCTGGCGCTGCTCCTGGGCGCCGGCGCCGCGCGCGGGCACGACCCCCGCCCGGCCGCCGCGCCGCCCGAGCGCCCGCCGCGCCCGGTGCCGGCGCCGGACGGCCCGCTCGAGCTGGCTGCGGAGATGCGGGTGGAGGCCCTCGAGCTCGAGCTGGCAACCGGCCTGATGGACCTGGTGGAGCCCGGCCGGAGCCAGCTGCTGCTCGATCGGGTGAAGACCCTGCGCCGGCACATCGCCATGGAGCTCGGGCTGGTCGTGCCCCTGGTGCGCACCCGCGAGAGCTCGTCGCTGCCGCCCTCCACCTACGTCATCCGGGTCCACGGGGTGGAGGGTGCACGCGGCGTGGCTCCGGCCGGGAACGTGCTCGTCCTGGCCGCCCACCCCGATGACACCATCCCCGGCGAGCCCACCCTCGAGCCCGTCTTCGGCCTGCCGGCCTCCTGGGTGCCCGAGCATCTCGGGCCCCAGCTCGAGGCTCGGGGCCACAGCGTCATCGACCGGGCGTCGGTCATCCTCACCCACCTGTCGGAGGTCATCCGGGCCCGGGCGGCCGACCTGCTGGCCCGCCAGGACGTCCAGGACCTCGTCGAGGGGCTGGAGGAGACCGCACCGTCGGTGGCCAACGAGGTGGACGGTGAGCGGCTGACCCTCGCCGAGCTGCACCAGGTGCTGTCGGCGCTGCTCGCCGAGCGGGTGCCGATCCGCGACCTGGTCCGAATCCTGGAGGCGGTCACGTCGGTCCCGGGCACCAGCCGCGATCGCGACAGCATCATCGAGGCCGCCCGGCGCGCCCTGGGCCCGGCCATCTGCGCCCAGTTCAGCCGCGACGGCACGTTGCCGGTCATCAC
Organism: Acidimicrobiales bacterium; assembly: GCA_041636995.1. Lineage (GTDB taxonomy): Bacteria > Actinomycetota > Acidimicrobiia > Acidimicrobiales > UBA8592 > JBFINV01. The sequence goes on from JBFKRY010000006.1 coordinate 13,871, forward strand.
CCTCGACCCCCGCCTCGAGCACCACCTGCTCGAGAGCCTCCGCCAGGGGGAGGCCGGCGCCTTCCTGGCCACCGAGCCCGCGGTCACCGAGGCCGTCCTCGACGAGATGACCGCGGTGATCGCCGCCGCGGAGAACCAGGGCCACAGCCCGGTGCTGCTCTGCAGCGACCGGCTGCGGCCGGTCCTCCGCCGCCTGCTCGCCAGCACCTGGCCGAGCCTGCCCGTGTTGTCCTTCCAGGAGCTCAGCCCCCAGCTGAGCCTCGAACCGACGGGAGTGATCCGTGTCGACCACAGCCAGCCAGCAGTTTGACGGCCCCACCCTCGAGCAGGCCCTGGCGGCCGCGGTGGACGCGCTGGGCGAGGATCTCGAGATCGTCGACGCCCAGCGGGTGCGCCGCCGCGGCCCGTTCGGCCTGCGCCGACGGCAGCGCTTCGAGGTGACCGCCCAGGGCCGACCGGTCGCAGAGCCGCGAGACTTCGACGACGTGCTCCGGCGGATGGTGGACCGGGTGGACCGGGCCGAGCGGGCGGCCTCCCTCGACGACGACGGCACCCCGGACTGGTGGCGAGACGCCGAGCTGGTCATCCCCGAGCCGCCTCCGGCGGGGCTGGACTTCGAAGTCGACGTCCGCCTGGAGCCGGCCCGGGCGACCTCGGTGCCCACCGCCGGCGATGTCGCAACAGCGGCGGCCGGGCCCGCCGGAGGCGCCCCCTCGGCGACGGCCACGACGGTGCTCTCGCCGCCGACGCCGATCGCGATCGACAGCCAGCCCCCGGCCTGGTCGACGTCGGCACTGCTGGAGGTCGGGCTCCCGTCGGCGCTGGTCGACCGGGTCCGGCCCGAGGACCTGGAAGCCGACCTCGACTGGGTGGCTGCGCTGGCCACCGCGGTCGCCGAGCTGCTCGAGACCGCCGAGAGCATCTCCGGCCCCTGCGAGCTCACCGGCCACGGAGCCGCCTCGGCGGTCCACCTGATCCGGGGGGCCTGTGACGGGTTCCGGCTGGACTCGCTCATCATCGACGGTCGCCGGGTGCCGGCGACACCCCTGGAGCTGGCGCTCGCCATCCGGTCGCTGCTGAGGGCCGAGGGGTGACGAGAGGCCTGCTGTCGCTGCTGGCCATCTTCCTGGCCATCCCGGTCCTCTACGGCGCCATCAGCGGCCGGTACAGCCTGGAGCTGGCGTCGGTGCGCCTGGTGGTGCTGGCCGTGGGCGTCGGCGTTCTCGATCGCTACGGGCGCCCGCTGGTGGCCGCGGTGCTCGGGATCCTCGCCGGCGGCGCCCCCGAGGAGCGGTCGCCGTGAATGTCCGCGAGAAGCCCTCAACAACGGTGACCAGGTCCCGATGGTTCACCCAGCGGACACGGACGTCCGCTTCGTGAACAGATTCATGGAGGAATGACCATGAGCTTGCGGATCAACTCGAACACCGCAGCCTTCAACGCTTACCGCAACCTGACCATCAACGACGGGATGCTCTCGAAGTCGCTCGAGAAGCTCTCGTCGGGCTTCCGGGTGAACCGGGCGGCCGACGACGCCGCCGGGCTCATCAAGTCGGAGTCGCTGCGCTCCGACATCCGGGGCCTCGGCCAGGCGGTCAAGAACGCCCAGGACGGGATCAGCTTCGTGCAGACCGCCGAGGGCGCGCTCGTCGAGGTGCACGCCATCCTGCAGCGGATGAACGAGCTGGCGGTCTCGGCGGCCAACACCGCCACGTCCGACGGCTCCGCCGAGCAGGCCGAGGTGGCCCAGCTGCTCACCCAGATCGGCGAGATCGGGGCCCAGACCCGCTTCGCCGGGCTCGACGTCTTCAGCGCCACGGCCCGGACCTTCCACATCGGGTCGGCCGCCGGCGAGACCATCGCGGTGACCACCGGCGCGCTGACCACCCTGGATCTCGGGGTCTCGACCGTCGACCTGACGACCGGCGCGGATGCTGCGATCACCGCCATCGGCTCGGCGATCGACAGCGTCTCCTCGACCCGTGGTGACCTGGGTGCCATCCAGAACCGTCTGGAGCACACGGTCCGGAACCTGCAGGTCTCCATCGAGAACCTGTCGGCATCCGAGTCCCGGATCCGGGACACCGACATGGCGCTCGAGATGGCCACGTTCACCCGGAACCAGATCATGCTGCAGGCCGGCACCGCCATGCTGGCCCAGGCCAACGCCGTCCCCCAGAACGTCCTCGGTCTCCTCCGCTAGAGCGGAGCGACCCCGGTTGCCGGTGGTCCTGCCACCGCACCGGCGGTCGACTGACTGATCGAGACGGTGCATCTCCATGACATCTGGTCGTGATCGTTACCTGGCCGAACGGGTTCGCACGGCGACGCCCGAGCAGCTGATCAAGATGCTGCTCGACCGGGCGGTCGCCGAGCTCGAGCTGGCCCGGGTGGAGCTGGAGGCGGGCCGCCGGCCCGCCGCCAACCCCCACCTCGGGCGGGCCCAGGGCATCGTCGGCGAGCTCCGCTGCTGCCTCGACCTCCGCGTCGGGCAGCTGGCGGCGAACCTCGACGAGCTCTACGGCTACGCCTACGGCCGGCTCGTCGAGGCTGGCCTCGACGGCGAGCCGAGCCACGTCCACGACGTGGTCAGCGTGCTCGAGCCGGTCCGCGACGCCTGGTCCCAGGCCTGTTGCGGGCTCCAGCCCTCGGCCGGCTGACGATCCGCCGACCCCGCGGGCCCGGTCGTCCTCCCACAGCGACCGGGCCCCGGTCCGGCGACCGGGCCGGGTCGGGCGATGCGCCACTCCCACTGGAGGAGGCAACGTGATCATCGTCACTCGACTCAACGGTTCCGAGATCGTGGTCAACGCCGACCTGATCGAGACCGTCGAGGCGACCCCCGACACCATCGTCACCCTCGTCGACGGCACCCGATACCTGGTGGAGGAGTCCCCGGCCGAGCTGGTCGAGCGGATCAAGACCTACCGGGCCGCGGTGCTCCGCTTCAGCGACGACCCGGTGGTGGCCCCGTCACCGGAACCGGGCGACCGGCCCGCCGGTGACGTGTTGAACCTGCCCGTCGAGCGGCCCGAGAGCTGAGGCGATGGATCCGATCACCATCGTCGGGCTCCTGGTGGCCCTGGCCACGACCTTCGTCGCCATGACCATGGCGGGGATCGACCCGGTCACGATCTTCTTCGCCGACCCCGGGTCGATCCTCCTCGTGGCCGGCGGTGCCATCGGCGCCACCCTCGCGTCCAACACCCTGGAGGACGCGATCGCGGCCGGCAAGGTGATGACCAAGGCGGTCGCGGCGCCGAAGCAGCCCGACAAGGAAGCCACCATCGCCCAGCTCCTGGGCTTCGCCGAGACCGCCCGCAAGGAAGGCCTGCTGGCGCTGGAGTCCGCGGCCAAGGAGATCGACGACTCCTTCCTGCGCAAGGGCATCGAGATGTCGGTCGACGGCACCGATCCCGAGATCGTGCGGGAGGTGCTCGAGACCGAGATCGAGGCCACCCAGTCCCGCCACGGCGCCGGGTCCTCGTTCTTCACCACCGCCGCAGGCTTCTCGCCGGCCTTCGGCGTGGCCGGAACCGTCATCGGCCTCATCGACATGCTGAACAACCTGAGCGACCCCAGCGCGCTGGGACCGGCGCTGGCCGTGGCCTTCTCCACCACCCTCTGGGGCGTGTTCCTCGCGAACTACATCTTCCAGCCGGTGGCCCAGAAGCTCCGCCGGGTCTCGGAGCTCGAGATCGACTACAAGGAGCTGGTCCTCGAGGGGATCCTGTCGATCCAGGCCGGCTCCAGCCCCCGGGCCGTGAGCGACCGGCTGGTGGCCTTCCTCACGCCCACCCAGCAGCAGGCCATGCAGGACAAGAGGGAGAAGAAGAGTGCCTAGGGCGCGGAGCCGGAAGGCCGCCGCCGCGCCGGTCGGGCCGTCGAAGGCCTGGCTCGACAGCTACGCCGACGCCATGACCCTGCTGCTGGCCTTCTTCATCCTGCTCTACGCGTCGTCGATCCTCGACGAGGACCTGTTCATCGACTTCAAGGTGGGCGTGGCCCAGGCGTTGGGCAAGCCCAGCCCGGCGATCGACGGCGGGGCGGGCGTGCTCGACACCGGCAACGGCGTCACCAGCCTCATCGCCGCACCCCCCACCGTGGCCGACGACGGAAGCGACGACGCCAGCGTCGGCATCGAGCTCCAGGACGTGACCGAGGCCACCCGGGAGAACGCGGCCGTGGTGGTCGAGGCTCTCGAGGAGCGCATCGCCGAGGTCGGCGCGGCCCCGTACGTGGCCGTGGTGGACGATCCCCGGGGCGTGGTCCTGCGCTTCGACTCGCGGGTGCTGTTCCGCTCCGGCGAGGCCAGGATCCTGCCCGACGGGGTGGTGGTGCTGGACTCGGTGGCCGAGGTGCTCGCCACCCTCGACAACCTCCTCGTCGTCGAGGGCCACACCGACGACGTGCCCACCGGGGGGACCCGGTGGCCGACGAACTGGGAGCTGTCCGCCGCCCGGGCGACCAACGTCCTGCGCTACATGCTGGAGGTGGAGGACATCCCGGCGGCGCGGCTGTCGGCATCGGGCCACGCCGACACCAGGCCCAGGGCCGGTAACGACTCGGCCGAGGGACGAGCCCAGAACCGCAGGGTCGAGGTCGTGATCGTCATCGCTCCGTTCCCCGAGGACGCGGTGACCGCCCGAGGCGGCGTCGACGTCCCTCCCGCAGCCGACTTCGGTGCCGAGGTGACCGACCCCGCGGCCCCCGACTCGTTCCGCGACCTGCTCGACCTGAACCCCGACCCGCCCGATCCCGCCGGCTGAGGCCGCGACCGACTGGAGCCCATCCATGGCCGAATCGACCGAGGACCACGAGGCCGCTGCGAAGGCCAAGAAGAAGAAAATGATGATGATCGTCGGCGGGCTGGTGGTGGCCGGTCTGGCCTACCAGTTCGTGCTGAAGGGGGCGCCGCCGGAGGCCGGGGACGCGGAGATCGATGCGGTCGTCGAGGAGGGCGAGATCGCGCCCCTCGAGGAGATGGTCGTCAACCTCGCCGACACCGACGAGGTGCACTACCTCCGGCTGGGCGTGGCTGCGGTGCTCGATGCCGAGGTGGCCGCCGACGAGGTCGAGCCCCGGCTCCCCAAGGTCAACGACGTCGTCATCGACGTGGTGTCGGCCAAGACCTTCGACGAGCTGCGCGCCCCGGGATCGACCGCGGCCCTCAAGGAGGAGCTCTCCACCGCGGTGCAGGAGGCCTTCCCCGAGGGCGAGGTGGTGCGGGTCATCTTCACCACCTTCGTCATGCAGTAGCCCGTGCCCGTCCCTCCCGAACCCAGACCCGCCCAGGAGCCCACGATGAGCGACACCCCCGACCCCACCACCATCCCCACCAGCATCCCCACCAGCATCCCCACCAGGGTCAGCCTGGAGAGCCTGCCCTCGCCGCCGTTCGTGGCCATGCAGATCATCCGCCTCACCGGCGACCACGACAGCTCCACGGCCGACCTGGCCGAGGTGCTGTCCCGGGACCCGGTGCTGTCGGCCCGCATCCTCCAGGTCGCCAACTCCCCGGCGTACGGACTGGCGAGCGAGGTGAGCAGCGTCGAGCGGGCCAGCGCGCTGCTGGGCCTGAAGGCCGTCAGGATGATGGCGCTCAGCTTCTCGCTGGCCGGTGACATGGGTGACGACAGCGGGACGCTGTCGATGGACGCCTACTGGTACCACAGTCTCCTCCACGCGGTGGCCGGCCGGCGCTGGGCCGAGCTGGTCCAGCCCGCGCTGGCCGAGGAGGCGTTCCTCGCCGGGTTGCTCTCGCATCTGGGCCGGTTGGTGCTGGCGCGGGAGCGACCGGCCGAGTTCGCCGAGGTGCTCGCCCGGGCCGGGAGCTGCTGGCCCGGCTTCGACCACGAACGGGCGGTGCTGGGCTTCACCAGCGCCGAGGTGACCGACGCGGTCCTGCGCCACTGGGGCCTGCCGCCGCTGATCGTGGAGGCCGTCACCACGATCTACACCCGACGGCCGCCGGATCCGGAGGTCAAGGGGGCCGCCGAGCTGGGGTCGGTGATGTCGAAGGCGATGCTCACCGCAGCCGCGCTGGATCCCGGCGCCGACTCCCTCGCGGTCGATCGGCTGCGCCGGGCCGTCCGGAGCGTGGGCATCGTCCAGGTCGACCAGTTCGTGGGCGAGCTGGAGGGTCGGGTGCGGGAGGTGGCCGAGCTCCTCGACGTGGCGCTGCCCGAAGGGGTGTCACACCAGCAGATGCTCGACGAGGCCCGGGCCAAGCTGGTCGCGGTCTCCCTCGAGACCGTGCAGAGCCTGGAGTCCGCCGAGCTGCAGACGGAGGAGCTGCGAGCTTCGAACGAGCAGCTCGAGGGGCTGGCCTTCGAGGATCGGCTCACTCGGGTGGCCAACCGGGCCGCCTTCGACGACCACCTGGCCCGGGCGGTGGCCCGGGCGGTGCGCCGGGGGCACGGGTCGATCGGGCTCCTGCTGCTCGACATCGACCACTTCAAGGCGTTCAACGACGCCTACGGTCACCAGCTGGGCGACGAGGTGCTCCGCCGGGTGGCCCGGGCCATGAAGGCGGTGAGCCGCGCCGACGAGCTGTTCGCCCGCTACGGCGGTGAGGAGTTCGCCCTGGTGGCCGTGGACTGCGTGCCGTCGGATCTCGAGATCACGGGGGAGCGGTTGCGCCGGGCGGTGGCGGAGGTGCGGATCCCGTCGAGCACCGGGGACCTGTCCGTGACCGTGAGCGGTGGGGCCGCGGTCCTCGACACCGTCGGTGACCGCGACGCCGGGGCCCGCCTGATCAAGCTGGCCGACGAGGCGTTGTACGACGCCAAGGCGGCAGGCAGGAACCGGATCTGCGTCGCCCACTGACGCAGGCCGAGGGGAGGGGCCCCCGCGCCGGCGATCCACTCTTGTCCCAGGTGGATCGCCGGCCGGGACACCGTTGCCCCGCCGCCGGGACCGGGTAGCGGCCGGGAGCGGTGCCACCGCGGCGCAGTAGGCTGTCCCCATGCGCGCGGATCGGGTGCTGGTGGCCGTGGACACCGACGGGGAGATCGAGCGGGCCCTGCCGGCGGCGACCGGCCTGGCGAGCGCCCTGGGCGCCCCGGTCGAGCTGGTGACGGTGGTGCCGGTCGCCGACGACGTGCCCGACGCCGAGGCGACCCTGCACCAGCTGGCCGAACGAGCCCGCAGGGGCGGGGCGACGGTGTCGGTGGCCGTCGAGGTCGACGACGACCCGGTGCGGGCCCTGCTGGCCGAGATCGGACCCGGCGACCTGGTGGTCATGGCCACGTCGTCGACGGTCTACGCCCACGACCACTACGTGGGCTCGGTCGCCGAGACCCTGGCCCGGGAGGCCGAGCAGCCGATCGTCCTGCTCGGTCCCGCCTGCGACGTCGACAGCCCGCTCGACCTCGACCGGGTGGTGATGGCCTACGACGAGTCCGAGCGGGCCCGAGCCGCGATCCCGCTGGCCGCGAGCTGGGCGCGCTTCCTCCGGGCCACCCTGTGGCTGGTGACCGTCACCTCACCGGCCACGACCGATCCGGCCGAACGGGCCCGTCTCTTCGGTGCCCTGCAGCGCATCGGACACCAGCTGCGCAGCTGCTCGCTCGACGTCGAGTGGGACGTCGTGGAGGCCGACGACGTCGCCGGGGCCATCCTCGACCGGGCCGGTCCGAAGGCCCTCGCCGTGGTGGTCACCCGGGGTCGGAAGGGCCTCGACCGGATCGCCAAGGGCAGCGTTGCCAGCGACCTCACCCGCCTCGCTCCGCGCCCGGTGGTGGTGGTGGGCTCGCCATGACGACGGTCTTCCTGCTCGACGACCACGAGCTGGTTCGGCAGGGCATCGCCGAGCTGATCAACGCCGAGGCGGACCTCGAGGTGGTGGGCCAGCACGGCCGCGCCGAAGGCGCCTACGACGCCATCGTCGCCGCCGGACCCGACGTGGCGGTGCTGGACGTCCGGCTCGGCGACGGCACCGGGGTCGAGGTGTGCCGGGACCTCCGGTCGGAGCACCCCGAGATCGCCTGTCTCATCCTCACGTCGTTCGCCGACGACCGGGCCATGGTCGACGCGGCCATGGCGGGCGCCGCCGGCTACGTCCTCAAGCAGATCCGCAGCAACGACCTGATCGAGTCGATCCGCAAGGTGGCAGGGGGCTCCCAGCTGCTCGACGGCGCAGAGGTCCGGCTGGCGCTCGAGCGGCTGCGCAACAGCGACGAGGGGCGGGTGGACAGCCTCACTGCGCAGGAGCAGCGCATCTTCGAGCTGATCGGAGAGGGCTACTCCAACCGTCAGATCGCCGAAGATCTGTACCTGGCCGAGAAGACGGTCAAGAACTACGTCTCCAACCTGTTGTCCAAGCTGGGTATGGCGCGCCGTACCGAGGCGGCTGCCACCGCGGCCCGCATCGATGAACGCCAGCGGATGCGCCAAGAGTGAGCCCGGGCCGCTCGGCGACGATCCTCAGTGGCGGATCGGCACCCACCACCGCGCGGTCGTGCCCCGGCCATCCGGATTCGCCTCCACGCTGAATCCGCCGCCGCGGTCCGCGGCTCGTCTGGCCAGGTTGTCCAGCCCCTGGCCACGCGCCGCCGTGGGGTCGTAGCCCTGGCCGTCGTCGACGACCGAGACCGTGAGCCGACCCCCCGCCGCGGTCACCGTGACCTCGGCACGCGTGGCGTTGGCGTGGCGGGCCACGTTCGACAGGAGCTCGGTGAGTACCGGGCCGAGCTGGTCGGTCACGCGCTCGGGGACCTCGCCGACGCGGGGATCGACGTGGAGGGCCGGGGTGAAGCCCAGGTAGTCCACGTTCTCGCTCACGACCTGGGCGACGAGCTCGGCTGGGCGCTCGGCGTCGCTGCCGGAGGACTGCAGGGCGAAGATCGTGTCCCGGATCTCGGCGATGGTGGTGTCCAGCTCGGTGACCACGTCGCTCAGCCGGTCCCGGAGCGCACCGTCCACCGTCGCCATCGTCGCCTGGAGCCGCATGCCCGCTGCGAACAGGCGCTGGATCACCAGGTCGTGCAGGTCCGTGGCGATGCGCTCCCGGTCCTCGAGCACGCCGAGGCGATGCTGGTCGGCCCGAGCTGCAGCCCGCTCGACCGCCTCGCCGACCTCCACCACCAGCCGGGTCAACACCTCGAGATCCGCCGAGCTCCGCTCGCCGCGGTACGCCACCGCCATCGCCCGCTCGCGTCCCAGCGCACCGATCACCATGGCATCGGCGTCGAAGGTGGCCAAGAGCTGCTCGTCGCCGTTCGCGTGGCCGCCGCCGGCGCGCAGCGCCACCGGCGCGAAGGCGTCCGCACCGGGCGACGTCATCGCCTCCGAAGCACCGCCGCCCTGGAGCTCGACCACACCTGGTGAGGCCGCCGAACCCCAGGCGCTGACCTTCCCGTCACCGGCACGCTCGAGGATGAACGCATCGGCCGCCAGCCCGCTCTCCCGGATCTCCATGCACAGCGCATGGAGGGTCTCCGCCAGTGGTCGCCCGCTCAGCAGCCGCAGCCGGAGGTCGCTGATCAGCGCGGTCTGGCTCTCGTAGCGCTCCCGGATCTCGTCTGCGGCCTTGCGCTCGCTGATGTCCCTCGCGATGACGGCGACGGCTCGCTCCCCGTCCGGGGCGTCGACCTCGGGGTACTGCAGGAGAAGGGCCACGGGGAGGTCCACGCCGTCGCGTCGCCGGTGGACCGTCTCCACTGCGACGGTGAGCGTCGAGCCGTCTAGGAGCGGCCGCAGCAGGTCGCGGAAGGCCGGCTCGCTGTACTCCGGCAGGAGATGCAGTGGGGTCATCGCCAGCAGGTCGTCGCGTTCGTAGCGGGTCTGGTCGACGGCGCCCTCGTTGACGTAGCCGAAGCGCAGCGACTTCGGGTCGAACATGAAGACGCCCTCGCGCATGGCGTCGATCGTCCGCTGCACCAGGTCGGCGCGGGCCCGGAGGGCCACCTGCTCGGTGACGTCGCGGACGATCGCCAGGACCCGGAACCCGTCGTCGACGGGCACCGGACTGAGGCCGATCTCGATGGCCACCTCGGACCCGTCGCGCCGGCGGCCCGCGAGGTTGCGGCCCACGCCCATGACCCGCGTGGCCGGGTCGGCTCCGAAACGGGTGCGATGGGCTCGATGAACCTGGCGGAGCTGCTCGGGCACCAGCCGCTCGACGCTCTCGCCGATCAGCTCGGACCGCTCGTAGCCGAAGATGTCGCACAGGCGCTGGTTCACGGTGACGATCACGCCGTCCTCGTCGCTCACGAGCAGCCCGTCGGGAGCGAACTGCACCAGGGCCGTGGCCAGGTCGCCGGTCAGGTCTGGATCGGTCGGGGACATCGTCGGCAGCAGTTCGCCCGGGTGGGTCTCGCTCAGCTGGCCGCCGGCTTGGCGGCGGTCGGAGAGACCACCAACACCGGGCGGGGCGAGTGTCGCACCATCGCCATGCACACGTTGCCGAAGACGGCCCGGGGAAGCGCCGACTGGCCGTGGGTGGCCAGCACCAGGAACGCCGCGTCCCGGTCTCGCACCAGCTCGGTCAGCGAGTGGGCCGGGTCGTCACCGTGCACGATCTCCCAGGCCGCCGACCGGCTGTTCGCGCGATCCAGGGCATCCCGGATGTAGGCGCTCTCGGAGACGTGCTCGCCCCGGGCCCGTAGCCGCTCGATCTCGTCGGTCGTCGCCGAGGGGACGACTTGCACCGCCCACACCTGGGAGTCCAACGCAGCCGCCAGGCCGATCGCCAACGGCAGGCCGCGCTCGGCCATCGCCGAGCCGTCGAGGCCGACGACGACATCGCCGTGGATCGGGGCGTCGATCTGCGCGGCCGGGCCGATCATCAGCACCGGCCCGCCCCAGGCGTAGGTGAGCTCCTGGGCGAAGGACGGCGCCGAGCCGTCCTCGCCCGCGGCTTCGGTGGCGATCACGATCAGGTCGCCGTCGTCGAGGGCCTCGGTCAGCGACTGCGCCGGCGTGGCGCCCGCTCCGACCAGCTCGACTCCCGCCTGCACGCTCGGATGTGCTGCCAGCAGCGACGCGCGCTGCGCCTCGATGGCCTGGGGGGCGGTCCCGGGTTCCTCGGCGACCGAGACCAGGAGGATCGGCAGGTGCCAGTGCTCGGCCAGGCGGGCCGCCATGGACACCCCCCGGTCGAATCCGTGGTCCAGGGTCAGAGGGACGACCAACCGTCGTAGTGGGGTGCCGCTACCCAGGTCGACCTCGGTCCCGGTCTCGGAGCTCTCCATGTGCCATCCCTTCGGGTTCGTGGGCTGCCGGACAGAATGCTCGCCTGCGCCCGGCGGCGAGGTCAACCCGAACGGCGGGTCCTCTGGGATCCGGGCCGGAGGATAGTGTCCAGCCATGACCAGGGTGAGCGAGGCCGATCCCCACGTGCTCGCAGCGGCGTGGGTCGCGGTCGATCCCGATCCCCACACCCGAGCCGACGCCGAGTCGCTGATCGCGTCGGGTGCCGACCTCGACGGACGGTTCCGCGGCCGACTGGCCTTCGGGACCGCGGGCCTCCGGGGCGAGCTGGGTGCGGGCCCGCAGCGCATGAACCGGGTCCTGGTCCGGGTGGTGGCGGCAGCGATCGGGTCCCGAGTGCTGCAGGAGACCGACGACCCCCTGGTGGTGGTGGGGTTCGACGCCCGCCACATGAGCGAGTGCTTCGCGCAGGACACCGCCCGGGTCCTGGCGGCCGGGGGCGTGCGTTGCACCCTCCTGCCCCGGCCGTTGCCCACGCCGGTGCTGGCCTTCTCGGTTCGCCACCTCGGTGCGGCCGCGGGGGTGATGGTCACGGCCAGCCACAACCCCCGGACCGACAACGGGTACAAGGTGTACTGGGCCGACGGGGCCCAGGTCACGACCCCGATCGATCGCGAGATCAGCGAGCTCATCGACGCCACCGAGCTGCTCGGCGAGGCCGACCTGGCGACCCTCGACCACGAGGCGATCTCCACGGCCGACGACAGCCTGGTGCAGGCCTACGTCGAGGCGGCCGCGAGCCTGCTCGACCCGGCGTCGCCCCGTACCGCCGAGGTGGCCTACACCCCGCTGCACGGGGTGGGTGGCGAGGTGGTGGCGCGTGCGTTCGCGCAGGCCGGCTTCCCGGCACCGGCGCCGGTGGGGGAGCAGGCCGAGCCCGACCCCGACTTCCCGACCGCGCCGTTCCCGAACCCCGAGGAGACCGGGGTCCTCGACCCGCTGCTGGCCACCGCCTCGGCCACCGGCGCAATGGCCGCGCTCGCCAACGATCCCGATGCCGACCGGTTGGCGGTGGCGGTGCCGAACGGCCCCGAGTGGCGGCTGCTGACCGGCGACGAGCTCGGCTGCCTGCTCGCCGAGCACCAGCTCGTCCGGCACGGGCGGCGGACCCCCAGCACCCAGGGGCTGGTGGTCACCACCGTGGTGTCGTCGAGCCTGCTGGGCGAGATGGCTCGCCACCACGGCGTGCGCTACGTCGAGACCCTCACCGGCTTCAAGTGGATCATGCACGCCCGCGACCGCTTCGCGGACCACGGGTTCCTCTTCGGCTACGAGGAGGCCCTCGGCTACGCAGTGAGCGACATGGTACGGGACAAGGACGGGGTGACCGCGGCGCTGGTGGCCGCGGAGCTGATCAGCGAGCTGGCCGCTGACGGCCGCACCCTGCTCGATCTTCTCGACGACCTCCACCGCCGACATGGCGTGCACGTGACCGGGCAGCGGTCGATCCGCTTCGAGGAGAGCGACGGTCCGCCGCTGATGACCGTGGCCATGGACGCGTTGCGGAAGTGGCCGCCGACGTCCCTCGGGGACCACCGGGTCCTCCGAGTGGTCGACCTGGCCCCGGGCACCGCCGAGCTCCCGCCCGCGAACGCGGTGATCATCGAGGTGGACGGGGGGCGGATCGTGGCCCGCCCCAGCGGAACCGAGCCGAAGATGAAGGTCTATGGCGAGGTCCGGACCGGTCCCGGCGGCGACCTGGCGTGGGCTCGGCTGTGGGCCCGGGCCACGCTGGTGGAGCTGCTGGACGCGGCGATCGAGCTGGTGGCTGCGGCGAATACGTCGCCGGCGGCCAACGGGTCGCCGGCGGCCAACGACACTGCTGGAGCCGAGCCTGCGGTTGCCGCTCGTCCCGGACCGGGTGCCGAGCCCGGGCCCCGCGCCGAGCCCGGTGAGCAGCCCCGGCGGGGCGCCCGGGCCCGGGACCTGCGGCTGATCGTGCGCTGCCTCGACCTCGACCCCGACGGCGCCGACACCCCGGGTCGGGTTCGGGCCCGCTGCGCCCGGGCCCGCCGTCCCGATCCGGCCGACGCCACCGTCGGCCCGGTGGCCGGGGTCACGGCGCGCCCGCCGCAGATCGCGCTGGCCCGGACGCTCACGGCTGGCAGCCCGGTCGGCGTGGTGGGCCTCGCCGGCGCCTACCCGGATGCCGGGTCGCACGGCGACCTGCGGGCGGCCGACCTGGCCCGAGCGGTGGAGCTCGGCGCCAGCGCCGTCGACGTGGTCCTCGATCGAGCGGCGTTCCTCGCCGGTCCGCCGGAGCGAACCGCCGACGACCTGGCGGCGCTGCGCGCTGCCGCCGGCAACGCCCGCATCACGTGCATCCTCGAAGCCGGGGAGCTGCCATCGGCCGGGGCCGTCCGCGACGCCTGCGAGCTCGCCCTCGCGGCCGGCGTCGACGCGGTCGGGACCGCGACGGGCGGGGCCACCCAGCCGGCGCCACCGTGGTCCGTCGAGGTCGTGGCCGAGGCGCTGGCCGCCCACCACCGTCGCAGCGGCGTGGCGGTCGGGCTGAAGATCGGCTGCAGGCCGGTGGAGGCGCTGGCGGCGGTCGCGGTGATCCGGTCCGTGCTGGGCGAGGACTGGCTCACGCCGGAGCGCCTGCGGTTCGGCGGCCCGGGCCTGCTGGTGCCCGTGCTCGCGGATCTGGCGGCAACCGAGGGAGCGCTGCGCGCCGGCGCCGGCTGAGTGCCGGCGCCGGACGGGCTCAGGGTGCGGTCATCCGGCCCGAGATGGACTGGGTGCGGATCCGGACCCAGTGGGTTCGAGGTACCTCGTCGGCCCAGGGTCGGAGGTCGAGCTTGTCGAGCTCCTCGCGCCGGGCCCCGTCGACCACCTCCATCGCCACCCCGTCGATGAGGACGCTCCAGCCGCTGCGGTGGTCGGCAGACCAGTCGTCCACCTCGAACGCCACCGGGTGGCGCAGGATGGCCGCGTCGAACTTCGAGCCCTCGGCCGTCCGGAACACCACCGACCGATCGTGGACCACGTGATTGATGGGGAGCACCACCGGCTTGTCGTTCTGCACGAACGCGATCCGGCCCACCGCCACCGACTCCACCAGCCGCCAGCAGGTGTCCTCGTCGAGCACCTGCAGGCCCTGCTGGTCCTTCGGGAAGGCGGACGCACCGGCGGTGGGCCCGCCGGCCGCCATGTCCGTGGCTCGATCGGGAGCGACGGCCAGGACCGGGCAGGGAGCGTGGGCCACCACCTCGGCGGTGACGCTGCCAAGCGCCAGGCGCGACAGCCCGGCGCGGGCGTGGGTCGCCATGGTGATGAGCGCGGCGTGCCGCTCCTCGGCGTACTCCGCGATGGCCTTGCCGGGGTGCCGATCCCGGAGCACCTCGATGTCGACGTTCTCGGGGTCGGTCGACCACCGGAGCGTTCGGGCCAGGGTGGTGAGGGCGCTCGTTTCCGGGGTGAGCTTGGCGCCGTAGGGCCCGGCCCGGGCCCGGTCCATGTCGTACGCGGTCGCCGGGTCCATGACCTCGACCAGCACCGGGTCGAAGTCGAAGTCACGGACCATCTCGTTGGCCACCGCCAGGGCCGACGGCGACGTCTCGGTGGTGTCGACGGGCACCAGCATCGCCCCGTGCAGGCGGAAGCGGGAGATCTTGCAGGACGGGCCGATGAGCATCACCGGCCGCTGCGTTGTCCGGAGCACGTCGGTGGCGACGCTGCCGATCAGCGCCGCAGTGCGGCCGTGACCGCGGGTGCTCATCACCACCAGCGCCCCCGGCGACTCCTCCAGGAGGTCGTCGAGCAGCTCCGCCACCGGGCGGCTCATGGGGGCGACCTCGATCTTGCGTGGGACGTCGCCGGTGCCGGCGGCTTGGCGCTGGACGATCCGGGTCAGCTCGACGCCGTCATCGTGTGGCGAGTGGTATGCGACGATGCGCATGGCGACGCCGAGGTACGAGGCGACGGCGCTGCCGGGCCGCAGCGCCAGTGAGGACTCGGCGGACCCGTCGATCGGGACGATGACCTCGTCGAACATCGGTGTCTCCTCGCAGTCTCGGACGGGTCCGGTGCCCGCCACCATCACGATCCGCGACCCCCGGGATCGGGACCAGGGTCGGAGGTCCCCAGCTGCCGACGCCGCCGAGCCACCAGCTTCCGAGCCTCGCTGACCCACAGTACGGCGCTGGCCAGCACCGTGCTCCAGAGCCAGTCGGCCAGGGACAGCGGCGCGGTCCCGAAGGCCTCGTTCAGGGCCGGGAGGTACACGACCAGCACCTGGAGCCCGAAGGACGTGGCGATCGCGACCAGCAGCCAGGGGTTGACCGCCCACCGGTGGAACGCGCTGGCGTCGTCGGAGCGGGCGTTGAGGCAGTTGAAGAGCTGCGCCAGCACGAGGACGGTGAAGGCCGCGGTCCGGGCGGTGTCGACGTCGCTGGTGCCGTCGATCAGCCCCCCGGGGTTCTTGGCGTCGAACATCAGCAGTGTCACAACGGCCATGGTGAACCCGACCAGGGCGATGCCCCGCTGCATGGCCGCGTCGATGACCCGCTCGCCTCGGTGGCGGGGCGGCTGGCGGAGCACGCCGGGGTGCACCGGATCCACCCCCAGGGCCAGCGCGGGCCCGGTGTCGGTCAGCAGGTTGATCCACAGGATCTGGGCCGCGGTCAACGGGGCGATCACCGCCTCGCCCTCGGCCGTGAGGCCGATCACCCCGGCCAGGACCACCCCGAAGAACATGGTCATGACCTCGCCCACGTTCGACGAGAGCAGGTAGCGCAGGAAGCTCCGGATGTTGTGGAAGATGCCGCGGCCCTCGCTCACTGCGGCGACGATGGTGGCGAAGTTGTCGTCGGTCAGCACCAGATCGGCGGCCTCGCGGGCGACATCGGTGCCCGCGATGCCCATGGGGGTGCCGATGTCCGCCGCCTTCAGTGCCGGGGCGGCGTTGACCCCGTCGCCGGTCATCGCCACCACCTCGTCGCGGGCCTGGAGGGCCTCCACCAGCTGGAGCTTGTGGGTGGGGGCCACCCGGGCGAACACCGACGTGGTGGCGGCCACACCGGCGAGGGCGTCCTGGTCGAGATCCTCGAGGGACCGGCCGACCACCGGTTGCGCATCGGGGTCGCCGATGCCCAGATCGGCGGCGATCTGGCGGGCGGTGGCCGGGTGGTCGCCGGTGATCATGATGACCCGGATCCCCGCTCCCTGCGCATCGGCAACGGCCGGGGCGGCCTCGTCGCGGGGCGGGTCGATGATCCCGATCACGGCGTAGAGCACGAGCCCCACTTCGGACTCGTCGTCCAGCCGGGTCACCGGGTGGGCCCGTCCGGCGACGGCCAGGGTCCTCATGGCCCGGCCGGCCATGTCGTCGACTCCCTCGCGCCACCAGTCGCGCCGGTCGGCCGAGAGCACCCCGGGCCCCTCCGTGGTCTGCTCGTGGGTGCAGCGGTCGAGGACCACCTCGGGAGCGCCCTTGGTGAAGACCATCGGCTCGTCGGTCACGGGCTCGGTCGGGGCCACGAGGACGCTCATCCGCCTCCGCTCGGCGGTGAACGGGAGCTCGTCGAGGCGGTGCAGCGCCGCCATCGAGTGCCGGGTGACGCCCGCCTTGGCGGCTGCGGCGACGATGGCGGCCTCGGTGGGGTCGCCGACGGCCACCCACCGGTCGCCCTCGAGCCTGACCGACGCGTTGCTGGCGAGCGCCCCTGCGGCCAGGGCCCCCCGGACCAGGGCCAACACCTCTCCGTTGGCCCGGACCCCGTCGACCCGCAGCTCGCCCTCGGGCCCGTAACCGGTGCCGGTGACGTCCACCCGCTGGTCGTTGACCAGCAGCTCCCGCACGGTCATCTCACCCCGGGTCAGGGTGCCCGTCTTGTCGGTGCAGATGACGGTGGCCGACCCCAGGGTCTCCGCCGACGACAGCCGCCGCACCAGGGCGTTGCGGCCGGCCATGCGCTGCACGCCGAGCGCCAGCACGATGGACAGCACCGCCGGCAGCCCCTCGGGGACCGCCGCCACCGCCAGCGACACCCCGATCAGCAGGACCTCCACCACGTCGCCGGCGGAGTCGATGTCCGACACCACCACGATGGCGCCGACCACGACCGCGGCGATGGCCAGCACCGCCATGCCCAGCAGCCGACCCACGGCCGCGATCTCGCGTTCGAGCGGCGTGGGTTGGCGCTCGGTGCTCTCGAGCAGGGTGGCGATGGTGCCGACCTCGGTGCCCATGCCGGTCGCGGTCACCAGCGCCCGACCGTGGCCGGCCACGGCCGCGGTGCCCGCGAAGACCATGGAGGTGCGCTCGGCGAGCGGGGTGTCCTCCTCGACCGCCGACGTGGTCTTCCGCACCGCGGTGCTCTCGCCGGTGAGGGACGCCTCCGACACGGCCAGGGCCCGGCTCTCGGTGATCCGGGCGTCGGCCGGGACCGCGTCGCCCTCGTCGAGCACGATGACGTCGCCCACCACCACGTCCCGGGCGGGGATGCGCTCGTAGTGGCCGTCGCGGATCACCCCGGCCTGCGCCGCGGCCATCTCCTGCAGCGCGGCCACCGCCTTCTCGGCCCGGCGCTCGTGCAGCGCACCGATGCCGGCGTTGACGGCCACGATGGTGGCGATGGCCACCGCGTCGAACGGGACCTCGCTGGCGTCCTCGAGCCACCAGGCGATCAGCGACACCACGATCGCCGCGAGCAGCAACAGCACCAAGGGGCTGGCGAACTGCTCGAGCAGCCGCTGGGCCCAGGTCTTGGGTGGGGTCGACGCCAGCTCGTTGGGGCCGTCGGCCACCAGGCGCCGGGCTGCCTCGGCACGCGACAGGCCGATTGCGGGATCGGCGCCGACCGAGTCGGCGACGGCCGGGACGTCGAGCGCGTGGACTGGGCCGGTCAGGGTCGTGTCGGCGACCTGCCCCTTCAATGGCTGTCGAGCTCGGCCTCGAGCGCCAGGAGATCGAGGGTGGTGGCGATCACCACGTCGGGGTTGAGGCTGACCGCGTCGATGCCCTGCTCGACCAGGAAGCGGGCGACCTCGGGGCTGTCCGACGGCGCCTGGCCGCAGAAGCCCGAGTGCCGGCCCGTCCGCCGGCAGCCCTCGATGGCCAGCCGGAACAGCTCCATGACGCCGGGCTCGGTCTCGTCGTAGTCGAAGGCCACCAGCTCCGAGTCCCGATCGACCCCGAGGGCCAGCTGGGTGAGGTCGTTGGAGCCGATGGAGAACCCGTCGAAGTACTCGGCGAAGGCGTCGAGCGAGATCACGTTGTTCGGGATCTCGCACATGACGTACACCTCGAGCTCGTTCTCGCCCCGCCGGAGCCCGTTGGCCGCCATGGTCTCGACGACCGTCGCCGCCTCCTCGACCCGCCGGCAGAACGGGACCATCGGGATGACGTTGACCAGCCCCATCTCGTCACGTACCCGGGCGATGGCGCGGCACTCCAGGGCGAAGCCCTCGGCGTAGGCCGGGTGCGAGTACCTGGAGGCGCCCCGGAACCCGAGCATGGGGTTGGACTCCGCCGGCTCGAACGCCCGTCCCCCGAGCAGCGAGGCGTACTCGTTGGTCTTGAAGTCCGAGAGGCGGACCACGGCCGGCTTGGGGTAGAAGGCCGCGGCGATGGTGCCGATCCCCTCCGAGAGCCGCTCCACGAAGTAGTCGGCCGGGTCGTCGTAGCCCTCGACCAGCTCCTCGACGGCACGGCGATCGGAGTCGTCCTCGATGCGCTCGGGATGCAGCAGCGCCATGGGGTGGGCCCGGATGTGATCGCTGATGATGAACTCCATGCGGGCCAGCCCCACCCCGTCGTTGGGAAGCGACGCAGTCGTGAACGCGAGATCCGGGTTGCCCAGGTTCACCTGGACCTTCGTCCTCGGGCGCGCGATCTCGCCCACGTCGTGGCGCTCGATCGTGAACGGGATCTCTCCTTCCATCACCCGGCCCACGTCACCCTCGGCGCACGAGGTGGTGACCAGCTGGCCGGACACCAGCGCCGAGGTGGCGTCGCCGGTGCCCACGACTGCAGGAATGCCCAGCTCCCGGGCCACGATCGCGGCGTGGCAGGTGCGCCCGCCCCGGTTCGTGACCACCGCGCTGGCCCGGCGCAGGACCGGCTCCCAGTCGGGGTTGGTGGCGTCGGCCACCAGGATGTCGCCCTCGCGGACCTCCGCGATCCGGTGGACGGACTCGACCACCCGGACCTCGCCGGTGGCGATCTTGGTGCCGACCGCCCGGCCCCGCGTCAGGGTGGGCCCGTCGCCGTCCAGCCGGTAGATCACCAGCTCGTTGGCGGAGCGGTTGGCCGCCACGGTCTCGGGCCGGGCCTGCACCAGGTAGAGGTGGCCGTCCTCGCCGTCGCGAGCCCACTCGATGTCCATCGGCCTCGGTACCCCCGCCTTCTCCGAGTAGTGGTCCTCCACGGCCATCCCCGCCTTGGCCAGGGCGATCACCTCGTCGTCGTTGAGGCAGAAGCGCCGGCGCATCGAGGCGTCGACCGGGACGTTGCGGGTGGTGACCCCGGCACGGCCGCCGGCATAGATCATCTTCATCTTCTTCGAACCGAGGCTGCGGCGCAGCACCGTCTCGAACCCGGCCCGCAGGGTCGGCTTGTACACGTAGAACTCGTCGGGATCGACCGCACCCTGGACCACGTTCTCGCCGAGGCCGTAGGCGCCGGTGATGAAGATCACGTCGCGGAAGCCCGACTCGGTGTCGAGGGTGAACAAGACGCCGCTGCTGGCGAGGTCGGCCCGGACCATCTTCATCACGGTCACCGACTGGGCGACGTCGAGCTGACCGAAGCCGTGCTCCATGCGGTAGTGGATACCCCGGTCGGTGAAGAGGCTGGCGAAGCAGCGCTGCACCGCGTCCAGCAGCGCCCGCTCGCCCCGGACGTTGAGGAAGGTCTCGTGGGCGCCCGCGAAGGAGGCCTCCGGGAGGTCCTCGGCGGTGGCCGACGACCGGACCGCCAGGGTCACGTTCTCGCCGTACTCGTCCCGGAGCCTGGCGTAGCCGACGAGGATGTCGTGGCGGATGTCGTCGGGCAGCGGCGCGCCGTACACCACCTCGCGGGCCGCGGCGCCCCGGGCCTGGAGGTCGGCGACGTTCGAACCGTCGAGGGGGTCCAGCACCGCGTGCAGCTCATCGTCGACGGCCGCGACGGTGCGCCGGTAGGCGTCGGCGGTGATGGCGAATCCGTTCGGCACCCGCACGCCATAGGGTGTGAGCTCTCGATAGAGCTCTCCGAGCGATGCGTTCTTGCCGCCCACCGACGGGACATCGTCGATGCCGATCTCGCCGAAGAAGCGAACGGTATCGGTGGACAGGCTCATCTCCGTGGTCGTCATGGCGACATCTTCGACGTCTGCGCCGGGGTGGCTGCAGAGGAGAAGGTCCCGAGCGGTGACCTTGGACTCTGCTTTCGCGAGACGTGGTCGTCATACTTCGTGCCATGACGACTGGGCCCGACGTCGCCGAGACCCACCTGTCGTGGGTGTTCCTGTCGCCCGACCGGGCGTACAAGCTGCTCAAGCCGGTCGAGCTGCCGTTCCTCGACTACACCGACCGGTCGGCTCGCCTGGCGGCTGCCGAACGTGAGCTGGCGATGAACCGGCGCCTGGCCCCCGACGTGTACCTGGGCCTGGCTGACGTGCGCGAGGGCGACGAGCTGGTCGATCGGATGATCGTGATGCGGCGCCTCCCCGAGGACCGGCGCCTCTCGGCGCTGGTCGGTCGGCCCGACTTCGACGACTGCCTGCGCGCCGTCGCCCGGAAGGTCGCCGCGTTCCACGCCGACCAGCCACCCGTTGATCCGGCGCCGATGGCGACCCGCGACGCGGTGTTGGGCAACTGGGACGACAACCTCGACGTGATCGGCGAGGTCGCCGGTTCGGTCATCGATCCCGGGGAGCACGAGCGGGTGGCGGCCATGGCTCACCGGTACCTGGCCCGCCGGGAGCCGCTCTTCGAGCGGCGGATCCGGGAGGGGTTCGTCCGAGACGGCCACGGCGACCTGATCGCCGACGACATCTTCTGCCTGCACGACGGGCCCCGGATCATCGACTGCCTGGCGTTCGCCGACGACTGGCGGATCGGGGACGTCCTGCTCGACATCGCCTTCCTGGTGATGGACGTCCACCGTCTCAGCGGAGCCAGCGCCGCCAGGGCGGTGATGGACTGGTACCGCGAGTTCAGCAACGAGCACCACCCGCCGTCGCTGGCCCACCACTACGTGGCCTACCGGGCCCACGTCCGAGCCAAGGTGGCGTGCCTGCGCTACCAGCAGGGCGATGCCGAGAGCGCGGAGCTGGCCCGCACGTACCATCGGCTGGCCGCGCACCACCTCGACCGGGCTCGCATCCGGCTCATCCTGGTGGGTGGCGGTCCGGGCGTCGGCAAGTCGACCCTGGCCATGGGGCTCGCCGACCACTACGGGGTCCCGGTGCTGCGCACCGACGAGATCCGCAAGGACCTCACCGGGACTCCCCGGAGCGAGCACGCCTTCGCCGACGCGAACGAGGGGATCTACGACCCGGCGACGACCGCCGGCGCGTACGGCGAGCTCCTGCGGGAGGCGGGTGCCCTGCTCGAGAGCGCCGAGGGGGTCGTGCTCGACGGCTCCTGGGCCGACGAGGCCCACCGGGCCGCGGCCCGGGAGGTGGCCTGCCGGACCGGTGCCGAGCTGATCGAGATCGAATGCCGGCTCGACCGGGCGGTCGCCAGGGAGCGCATCGCCCGCCGCCTCGCGAACCAGTGGGATCCCTCCGACGCCACCCCGGACCTGGTCGATCACCTGAACGACACCAGGGCGCCGTGGCCCACGGCGATACCGGTGTCCACCGCACCCCCCGCCTCCCAGGTCCTGCAGGCCACGGTGGAGCTCATCGACGACCTGCCCATCGGCGCAGGCAGCCAGGCCTGACCCTCGCTGCCGCGGCGGGCCGATGGCGGTCCGGAGCGGTGAGGGTCAGCGTAGAGTGGGCGGGCGGACGGTCAGCACCGGGCACGGCGACCGGTGGGTCACCTCGGCCATCACGCTGCCGTGGAGCAGCCGGGCGGTGCCCACCAGCCCGTGGGTGGTCATGGCGATGATGCCGGCGCCGGTCTGCTCGGCCCGGGCGACGATGGCCCGGCTCGGATGCTCGTCGTGGAAGGTGTCGTAGGCCGGCTCTCGGCCCAGCGCCACCTTGACCTTCGACGCGATCCGGTGCAGGTAGCCGGTCTCCGGGATCGTCTCGATGGTGTCGGGCGGAAGACGAGGTTGCTGGCGCGGCAGCACCTGCATCAGCTCGATCTCGTTGTGGAACACGATGGCCCAGGCCTCGGCGATGGGCATGATCTGCTCCGCGTCGCGGGTGCCGTCCAGCGGCACCAGCATCTGGGCTCCCACCTCGAACCACTCCGGCCTGGCCTCGGGCCCGACCAGCAGCACCGGACCGGCCCGGTGGCGGATCACGTCGGTGGCCACGCTGCCGAGGACGGCAGCGCTGCGGCCTCGCCCGTGGGTCGCCATGCACACCAGGGCTCCCGGCCACTCGTCGAGCCAGCCCTCGAGCCAGCCCGTGGGCGTGTCGGCGGTGGACTGCTCGACGTGGATCTCGGAGTGCACCTGGGCATGTTCGGCGATCGAGGCCAGCTGGGCCGCATGGTGCTCACGGATCGCCTCGGCGCCCGGTCCCACCTCGGCGAAGGTGACCAGATGCAGCGGCGAGTCGAGGGCCGCGGCCACCTTCACGGCGGGTGCCAGAGCCCGCAGCGAGGCGCTCGAACCGTCGAGTGGGACGATGACGTACTCGAACATCTTCATCCCGCAAGCGCGCGGTTGTGCGCTTGCGCCGGTCGTCGCGCTCGGATCATTGCTGCTCGTCCGCCTCGCCCGGCTCCTCCCGGATCGCCGGGATCACCGCGGTGGGGCAGGGGAGATGATGCGTCACCCAGGTGGTGACCGAGCCCAGCACCGCGCCGAGCAGGCCGGTCATGCCTCGGGCCCCCACCACGAGCAGATCGGCGTCCGCCGCGTGGGTCACCAGCCGGTGTCCACCGTGGCCGGTGTCGAACAGCGGCGTGATCCGTCCGGGCTCCTCGTTGCGCTCGGCCACGATGGTCCTCACGTCGTTGCCGAGGTCCCGCTCGGCCCGGTTGCGCATGCCCTTGACGATGTTCGGATCGATCTGCTCGGCGCCCATGTCGGCCCGGAAGTCCCACGACCTCACGGCGACGATGTCGGCCTCGGGTGCGAACTCGGCCGCCCAGCGAAGGGCGGCGAGCGAGCTCTGCGACCCGTCGACGCCCACGATCACCTTGTCCAGGTGGGCAGGTCCGGGGTTCTGGGGCACGATGATGGTGGGGCGCTCGGCATGGCAGGCCATCTGGTGGCTCACCGAGCCCAGCAGCAGGCGGCTGAAGCCGCCTCGACCACGGCTGCCCACGATGGTCATCGCGGTGTCGGGCGACATGTCCAGCAAAACCTGGGCCGCGGGTCCGAGCACGGCGCGGCCCTCGATGCGGGCGCCGGTGTCGGCGGCCACCTTGGCCGCGGCTTCCTTCACCTCCCGCGAGATCGCCTCCTCCATGTCCGGCTCGATGGCGCTGAACCCGCCGCCGGTGAGGGGCAGCATCCCCATGTAGGGGTACTGCCACGCGCTGGCGGCGATGATCCGGATGTTCCGGGGCGCGGCCAGCTCGGCCGCCCACACCAGGGCATCACGAGCCGACTCCGAGCCGTCGTAGCCGACGACCCAGGTCGCCGGCGCCGGCTGCGGGCTGGTCGCCTCCTGCGCGAGAGTGTCTTGCTCTTCCATGGGAGCAGCGTCACCCGAGGGCGTCGATCCTCAGTAGGGCCCAAAGTCAGGCTTGTTCCTCAGGGGGCCAGGACCGCACTGGTGGTGATGGCTCCGGTGGCCAGGTCGGCCAGGGCCTGGTTGGCCTCCGACAGGGGGTAGACCTGCGGGTCGGTGCCGAGCGGGATCGAATCGGCCAGCTCCAGCAGGTCGATGACGTCGGTCCGGGTCACGTTGGCGACACTGCGCAGGGACCGCTCGTGCCACAGCAGGTCGTAGTCGAACGCCGGGATCTCGTCGAGGTGGATGGCGTTGACGACCACCGTCCCGCCGCGCCGGACCGCCCTGAGCGCGTCCACCACGACCGACCCCACCGGGGCGAAGCTGATGGCGGCGTGCAGCGGTGCCGGCGGAGGATCGGCGTACCCGCCGACCGAGGCCGCGCCCATCGCCAGGGCTCGCTGCTGGCCGGCCTCGTCGCGGGTGGCGACGTGCACCACGATCCCGAAGGCCACCGCCAGCTGCAGCACCAGCGCGGCCGAGGAGCCGAACCCGTAGAGGCCGACGTGATCGCCCGCGCCGGCGCCCGTCGCTCGCAGGGCCCGTAGCCCGATGACCCCGGCACACAGCAGCGGCGCCAGCTCGGCTGCCGGACGGCTCGACGGCAGCTCGAAGGCGAAGTCGTCCGACACCAGCATCCGGGTGGCATAGCCGCCGTCGCGATCCCAGCCGTGGAAGACCGCGGCCTCGCACAGGTTCTCGTGGCCGGACAGGCAGAACTGGCAGTGACCGCAGACGCCGGCGAGCCAGGTGACCCCGACCCGCTGACCCACCGGATGGCGGGTGTCCTTCCCCCGGGCCACTACTTGGCCGACCACCTGGTGGCCGGGAACCACCGGCCGAAGGTGTAGCGGCAGGTCGCCCTCCACGATCTGCAGGTCGGTCCGGCACACGCCACAGGCCTCCACCTGGACGATCACCTGGCCCGGCGTGGGCTCGGGTAGCGACCGCTGGCGCAGCTCGAGAGGAGCGCTGGTGGCCGGGCCGGGTCGCTCGAGGACCGCGGCATCGATCGCCGGAGCTCCGCCCGGTCGGGTCTGGTGTGTGTCGCTCATGGTCCCCCGGCGGCGATGATAGCGACGCCGTCCGGCGCAGCTGCCGGGTGACCTTGGGCCCTGGTCGGGCGGCGGCGATCAGCGCACGATCACCTCAACCCCGAGGCCGGCACCCGAGATCGCGGCGACGGGAGAGGCACAGGAGGATGCGATGACCGACATCGGAGAGCTGATGACTCCGGCACCCTTCACCATCGAACGCAGCGAGCTGGTGGGACCGGTGCGCGATGCCATGCTCGACTCGGGGATCCACTGCCTGCCCGTCACCGACCCCCAGGGCCACCCGGTGGGGATCGTGTCCTCGTGGGATCTGGTCGAGGAGTACGCGCCGCAGGAGTCGATCGAGAACGCCATGACCCGCAAGGTGATCACCGTCGGCGCCCACGAGAGCGTCGAGGAGGCCGCCTTGCTGATGCGGCTGAACTTCATCCACCACCTGGTGGTGGTGAACGACGCCGACGAGGTGGTGGGCGTGGTCAGCTCCCTCGATCTGCTGTCCGAGCTCGTCGAGCTCAAGTGACGTCGCCGACGTCGCCGCTGACGTGGTCGACGATGCCGACCACCACGGCGCGGATCGGACCGGTGTCGACGCCGAAGATCTGGCGGGCCGAGCTGCCCTCGTCGAGGATCAGCACCCGCTCGCCCGCACCGGCGTCGACCACGTCGACGGCGATGACGTAGCCGCCGACCTCGCCCTGGGCGTCGAGCAGGTCGCACAGCAGCAGCCGCCGCGCCTCGAAGAACGGGTGGCTGATCGGCGACACCACCGTTCCGGCGACCCGCCCGATCTTCACGACCCCTCCTCGGCGAGGGCAACGGTGTCCACCAGGCCGACGATGGCGTGGTCGACGGGGACGAAGCGCTCGGGGAGGGCCTCCGCGGCCTCCCGCGACGCCACGTAGTACACCAGCTCACCGGGTCCGGCCATGGCCACGGCGTCGGCCGCCACCACCGGCGACCCCGCTTCCTGCTGGTGCTTGTCGAGGGGCTGCACGATCAGGAATCGCACCCCCTCGAGCCCCTCGACCTTCACCGTGGCCACCACGGTGCCCATCACCCGGCCCAGGTGCATCAGGATCCCCCGCCGAGACGGCGCAGGTGGTGGTTGAAGCGGAGCTCGGCCGCCAGGTTCTCGACCATCTCCGCGTGGAGCTGGGGGATCACGGTGGCGCCCACCAGCCGCGAGCCGGTCTCCGTCGTGGCCACGCCGGCCTCGACTGCGGCCTCGACCTCGGCCACCGGGCCCGAGTAGAGGCAGTAGGCCTTGCCGCCCAGGTCGTCGGCCAGGCGGAGGGCTGCCAGGGAGACGGCCGCGGCCTTGACGCCGGCGTCGGCGGCGACGATCGACGTCGCGGTGGTGGTGGTCTCGATCACCCCGAGGGCGTCGCCGCTCATGGCCGCGTCGAGCGCCGGGGTGATGATGGCGGCGATCACCGCCGGGTGGACGTCGGCGAGGAAGAGCGAGTCCACGACCGTCTCGGTTCCGCCGGCCTCGAGGGCGGTCTCGACCGACGCGGTGTCGCCACCCACCAGCACCAGGTAGCGGCCCGGGTGGACGGTGCCCGCGTAGAGCGCGGCCACGGGGGAGGCCTTCACCATGGCGTCGCCGGCGACGATCCCGGCGGCGATCGACTCGAACTCCAGCAGCCCGATGGCGGGGTCGAAGGGGTCGGTGACCTCGGATGATGCGACCTCAGACAATGCGCAGCGCTCCGACGACCGTGACCCTGCGGATGCGGGAGAACGTGCGGGGTCGGGTGAGGCCCTCCCCGGTGGGGCTGGCGATGGAGAACGAGGTGAACCCCTCGCCGTGCTGGCCGAGCCCGGCGTAGTTGGGCCCGTTCGCCACCAGGATCGAGCAGTTCATGGCCCGAGCCATGGTGGTGATGGTCTCGACGTTGGTGGAGTGGATGGACGCGGTGTGACGGAACCCGTGCTCGGAGCGGACTGCCAGGTCGATGGCGGCGTCCACGTCGGTCACCCGCACCACCGGCATCACCGGCATCATCTGCTCGGTCCAGACCAGGCTGTGCTCTGGCCGGACCTCGGCGACGAGCAGCCTGACGTCGCCTTCGGGCTCGACCCCGATCTCGCGCAGCAGCACTCCTGCGTCCTTGCCGATCCAGGCCGGGTTGATGGCGCCGGGCTTCCCGGGGGCGCCGAGCTGGTTGAAGATCACCCGCTCGAGGCGGCGCAGCTCGTGCTCCTTGAGCCGGTAGGCGCCGGCGTTCACCATCCCCCGGACGAGGGCGTCGGCGACGGTGTCGACGACGATCGTCGTCTTCTCGTCGGTGCAGATGATGTTGTTGTCGAACGAGGCTCCCCGCACGATGTCGCGGGCCGCCTGTTCGACGTCAGCTGTCTGGTCCACCACTGCGGGCGGGTTGCCCGGGCCCGCGGTGATGGCCTTCTTCGGGGTGCGCAGGGCCTCGGCCACGACCCCGGGGCCGCCGGTGACCAGCAGCACCCGCACGTCGGGATGGTCCATCAGCGCCTTGGCGGAGTCGAGCGTGGGCTCGGGGACGGCGGTGATGAGGTCCGGGGGGCCACCGGCGGCCACGATGGCCCGGTTGAGGACCTTCACGTTCTCCACCGAGACCTGGGCCGCGCCCGGGTGCACGTTGAAGGTGAGCGCGTTGCCCGCGGCGACGATTGCGATGCTGTTGTTGATGATCGTCGACGTGGGGTTGGTGGTGGGGGTGATGGAGCCGATGACGCCGTAGGGCGCGTACTCGGTGACCATCATCCCCTCGTCGCCGGTCACGGCCTGGGGCTCGAGATCCTCGGGGCCGGGGGTCCGGGTGGTGACCAGGTAGTTCTTCGCCACCTTGTCCTCGGCGCGCCCGAGGCCGGTCTCGGCGTGGGCCAGGAAGGCCAGGCGCTCGCCCTCGCGCAGCATGGCGGCGCGCATCGACTCGACGATGGCCCGTCGGCCCTCCAGACCCATGCCGCGGTAGGCGCCGAACGCTCGACGGGCAGCGCTCACCGCGGCGTCGATGGTGGGGTGGATGCCGTCGCCGAGCCTGCTGTCGGCGTCGGCGAGGTCCGCTGCCGCGCGCAGCGCCGGCCCGGATCGACCCGATCCCTCTGCCGCGGCCACCCGGCCCCGGACCCGGGCGATGATGTCCTGGATCTCGTCGTCGGTCAGCATGTTCCTGCGCCGGTCATCTGTCGGAGGCGGCCATCGTGGCCGCGGTCTGTACTCCTGGCTCGCCTCCGCCATCCGTGGCGTCGGCTCGCTGTCGCCCTGCCGCGAGGCGGCGACGGGCGACCTGTCCGTCCGTCGGTGGTCTGCTGGGGGCGGCCATCGTGGCCGCGGTCTGTACTCCTGGCTCGCCTCCGCCATCCGTGGCGTCGGCTCGCTGTCGCCCTGCCGCGAGGCGGCGACGGGCGACCTGTCCGTCCGTC